>JAZKGN010000170.1:0-7694 GCA_040385945.1 Bacteroidota bacterium | reverse complement strand
TCACATTAGGAATCAACTTGTTCTGTCAACCAGAGAAATACCATTGTAACTGTCCGGCAGTTAATTAAAAACAATACAAATGGTAATTAAACCAGTAAACGGTAAGCATCCGCAAATTCCAGCCGATTGTTATGTAGCCGAAAATGCTACCATAGTTGGCGATGTCGAATTTGGTTCGCAATGCAGTGTATGGTTCAATGCTGTTGTTCGTGGCGATGTTCATTTCATAAAAATCGGCAATAAAGTCAACATACAAGATGGTGCAATTATTCATTGTACCTATCAAAAACACCCAACTATTATCGGAAATAACGTGTCCATTGGGCACAACGCCATTGTTCACGGTTGTACCGTTCATGATAATGTGCTGATAGGAATGGGTGCTATTGTCATGGATAATTGTATTATCGAAAGCAATGCGATTGTAGCGGCTGGCGCGGTAGTTACTCAAAACACAGTAGTCGAATCGGGAACGATTTATGCCGGAGTTCCAGCTAAAAAAGTGAAAGACATTAATGCCTCCGACTTTGCAGGCGAAATCGAGCGCATTTCCAACAATTACGTAATGTATTCGGGTTGGTTTAAAGAAGAGTAGCAACGAATCGTTTGGGCTTCTTTGGTTTCCTTTTTCCTGCTTTCCGCACCGCATGGCGGATTGCTGCAATCAGGGTTAGTCAGCAATGGTCTTTTGCAAAATCAAAGTACTTTCAGAACTATATCTTCAAATAATTTCTTCCGTGAATTAGTATTTCAGGATTGATCAAAACAATACAAAAAACACCCGAAACCACCAGGAATTTTAGCAGGTTGTGCAAAAGCAAATACTGTGGTTTGGAATTCGATTTCCAAAGCAAATTCAGAAAGAAAATCAATACAATCAGGCTGACATAAAAGTAAATGTCCATATAACCTACATCGTAAATTTCAACCAAAAAATATACAGGAAGAACAGTCAATACCGTTAAAAACGTAATCACTTTTTTAGCAAACACTTCACCATACTTTACTGGAATCGTCAAATAATCATTGGCAATATCGCCTTTTATGTTTTCCAAATCTTTTATAATTTCCCGAATCAAAAGCAATAAAAACAAAAAGGCCGCATGCGCAAAAATTTGCGGATACAGGTTTTTATAATACAATAAAATCGCAAAGAAAGGCAACACCGCCAAAAGCGAAGCAGTCAAATTACCAATTATAGGATACTTTTTGAGTTTGTGTGAATAAAACCAGATTAAAAAAATATACACCGAAAAAAACAACACCGCTCTAAACGACACAAAAGTGGCTAAAATAACCGCGATAAAATTAATGGTAAAATACACCTGAAGCTTGGTTTTCTGACTCACCAATCGATCCAATTGCGATTTATTTGGACGATTAATCAAATCTTTTTTACTGTCATAAAAATTGTTGATGATATAACCCGACGCAATGGTCAAACTAGAAGCAACAACGATAATAAACAAATTAAAATCGAATAAAATGGTCAAAGCTCTCTTCTCAGGAGCCATGATAAAAATCGCCGATAAATATTGCGCTAATGCAATAACAGGAATATTGTAACCACGAACCACAGAAAACATACTGATAATTTTCAGTAAAGTGAATTTGGTTTTTCTGCTAAGCATTTGTTAGGAGATTAGAATTGGTAAACAACTTCTAATTTATAGTCTTTCAAGGAGAGTTTTGCTTTTTCTAAATCTTCGGTAAAGCCCAAAATGTAGCCACCGCCGCCAGAACCGCAAAGTTTTAAGTAATAATCGTTGGTGTCAATTCCTTTTTGCCAAACACTATGAAACTGTTCTGGAATCATCGGTTTAAAGTTGTTCAAAACGACTTTAGAAAGTTTTTTAGTGTTGGAAAATAACGACTTCATATCGCCACCCAAAAAGTTTTCGACACAAGCATCGGTATATTTTACAAATTGATTTTTAAGCATGGTACGGAATCCTTGATCTTTCAAATTTTCCATGAAAATGTTGACCATCGGAGCTGTTTCGCCTACAATTCCTGAATCGAGTAAAAACACAGCGCCTTTACCACTTCGACTTTGAGTTGGAATTCCAGTTGCCTCAATATTGTCTTTAGAATTAATCAAAATCGGAATACTCAAATAACTGTTCAACGGATCTAAACCTGAACTTTTTCCATGGAAAAACGATTCCATTTGTGAGAAGATGGTTTTTAATTGCAGTAATTTTTCTCTCGTCAAATTCTCTAAAACCGTTATTTTATTGTTGGCATATTTGTCGTAAATCGCAGCAACCAAAGCGCCACTACTTCCTACACCATAACCTTGTGGAATGCTCGAATCAAAATACATTCCGCGTTCGATATCAGCTTTCAAAACATCCAAACGGAACGTCACTAAATCGGCCTGTTCGTTTTGCAGTTGCTCTAAATAAACAACAAATTTTCGTAAGTTATTGTTGGATTTGATGGCTTCTGGCGATGGGTTTTCATCCACTTTAAGTGCACCATTATAAAAATTGTAAGGAATGGATAAACCTTTAGAATCTTTGATGATTCCGTATTCTCCGAAAAGTAAAATTTTTGAGTAAAATAAGGGTCCTTTCATATTTAGATTTGAGCTTGTTATTGTATAACTTGTTGCGAACCAAAGCCAATTTCATCACAAATATACTGACCATTTTGACAATAGCCAACTAATTCGTCTTTAATAAATTGCATAATTTCAACTTTTATAGTTGAAGGATACAAAACATGCACATTGGCTCCAGCATCTAATGTAAAACAAATCTGCAATTTGGTTTTGTTTCTAAACGACCAAATTTTATTGATAATTTCCAATGTGTTTGGTTTCATTAAAATAAAATAAGGCATCGATGTCATCATCATGGCGTGCAATGTCAAGGCTTCGCTTTCGACAATTTTAATAAACTGTTCTACATCACCATTCTCTAAAACGCTTTTTATAGCCGATAAATTGTGATGCGCTTGTAAAAAACGTTGCTCTGCATACGAATGGTTGTGCATCAAATCATGACCAACGGTACTGGAAACTTGCTTTTCGCCTTTGTCAACCAATAAAATAGTATCTTGATATGTGTTAAAAATGGAATGAATTGCTGATGGAAAAGCAACACCAAACAAATCAGAACTTCCTAAAATGTCAGCATGTTTTCCCCAAACGATAACGTTGCCTTTTATACTTCTGCAAGCGCTTCCTGAGCCCAATCGCGCTAAAAAAGACGCTTTTTGATTGAAAAAATCAGCTGTCATTGTCGGATTCAGTTCTTTTTCCAAGCTCATAATAGTCATGGATAAAGCTGCCATTCCTGAGGCAGAAGAAGCGATTCCGGAACTGTGCGGAAACGTATTTTGTGTATTTATAGTGAAATGATAGTTTTTTAAAAACGGACAATAGATTTCGATTCGTTCCAAAAACTTTTGAATTTTTGGTTTGAAATCGTCTTTAGGTTGTCCTTCAAATAACAAATCGAAAGAAAACGTATCTAGATTTTCTTTTTTGACAAAATCCAATTTGGTAATTGTTTTACAAGAATTTAAGGTAAAACTTATCGATGGATTGGCTGGAATCTGATGTTCCTTTTTCCCCCAGTATTTAACCAATGCAATGTTACTCGGAGCACTCCATTCAAAGCTTCCGGCTTCAATTGTTGGAGAAGTGGCGTTGAAAATAAAATCCTTTTCGGAATTCATACGTTGAAAATTTAGACAAAGATACTTATTTAAAAAAACTATCGTAATTGGTTTGCTATATTTGTATCAAATTCAAGCCTCATGCAAAAAATAGTACGCATTATATTGGTGGTAACCACGTGTTTGGTTATTGGTTATTTGTCGGGAATTGTTACCCGCGAAAGTATCACAACATGGTATCCAACATTGGTAAAACCATTTTTTAATCCACCCAATTGGCTTTTTGCTCCTGTTTGGACTATTCTTTATATTATGATGGGCGTGGCTGGAGGAATGATTTGGAATCAACTCGAAACCGATCAAGAAAAGGTAAAAAAAGCGTTTACTTTTTTTGTAATTCAATTAGCGTTAAATGCTTTATGGTCGTATTTGTTTTTTGGATTGCACAATCCGCTTTTAGCATTGATAGAAATTATTATTTTGTGGCTTGTCATTTTCGAAACCTACACACAATTCAAACAAATCAATACAACAGCAGCCTTTTTATTACTTCCGTATTTGGCATGGGTGAGTTTTGCCTTTATTTTGAACGCTAGTATTTGGTGGTTAAATTCATAAAAAAAATCCTGACTCGTTTACCAAGTCAGGATTTTTATAATTTATTTTTAGGATTACTTAATCACTAATTTTTTAGTCATTTTCAGATTGCTTTCAGTAGTAATTTCAACCAAATATAGTCCTTTTGCTAAATCAGCAACAGCAACAGTCGTTTCATTTGAATCGATGTTTTTAATGCTTTTAACTGTTTTTCCTAAAAGATCTGTAATCAATACTTGTTGGATGTTTTCATTCGAGTTTTGCAAATTCACTTGAAAAACAGCATCCGTTGGATTAGGGAATAGTATGAAATTTGGAGTGGTAAAATCGGTTATACCTAATGATTGAACAAATTCGGTTTGGAAGTTGTTGGTAAAAATAGGTGGATTATAATCAAAATAAATTTCTGCTCCATTCGGAATAATATCTCCTATAGCATAACCCGAATTTGGTTTTACTTTAAATCGAACGTAGCCATGACTTAATGTTGGACTTGTAATTGTTGGAGGCAAATTGATGTTGTGAAAATTCCAAATCAATTTATTGTTAATTCGTCGCACATCTACAGGATGACTAGCATTAAGAATTACTACAGAACTTGCGTTTAAAGCAGCATTCAACGTATCTTCCACTCTAATAAATTCAGCACTTGCAGTTCCTGTATTTTCAAAACGGATGGTGTACGTTAAGTAATCAGTAGACG
Source organism: Bacteroidota bacterium (assembly GCA_040385945.1). Classification (GTDB taxonomy): domain Bacteria; phylum Bacteroidota; class Bacteroidia; order Flavobacteriales; family Flavobacteriaceae; genus Flavobacterium. The sequence goes on along the minus strand of JAZKGN010000170.1, from coordinate 2,767 downwards.
AAAAATCATCAATATCAATTCTACCACCATGGGCTTCCATTTTATCATTTGGATCGTAAGAACCTACAATTGTTTGCGAAAGAGAAGCCGAATTATTATCGGGTACAGCATCGCCAGAAATTGGTTCAATCGATACAGCATTGGTTACAATTTGTCCTAAACTAACAGTTGGTATCGTTGGTACTTGCAAAGTAACTGTAATTGAACGGGTTTCATTTGGCAACAAATTAGAAAACGTATAACTAAAGCCAGTTGGCGTTGTTAGTGTTCCGCTTTGAGAAATGTTGGTTATAGAAACCGTTGGGCTATTTGTAAAAGTTACCGTTCCAGAATTGACGGTTTGTAAGCCTTTGTTTTTGTAAAAGATAGTGTTTGTATATGTAAATCCAGGTCGTGGATTGTTATAAGGAACTATATATGTTTCTAAATCATTATAGGCTTGCAATTGTGTAATGGGAAAATAATAGGTAGTACTTCCGCTGCCTGTTGGAACCGTTACGTTTGAATACACACTTGATGTACTAAAATAGCTTCCGAGTCCAGCATTTACTGCAAAACTTAAATTATAGGTATTGAGAGGATTGTTTTCAAAAATATAAAAATTTCCATTGTTGGAACTGGCATAAATTGGAGTTCCAGAGTTAATAGAATAAACAAAACTACCTTCCGAAAAATTCATTTCACCTACCTCTTTTGTACCATTGTTATTGGAATCTACAAATGCAATTAATTCTAAATTTTCAAGACATTGAGCATTGTTGGAACAATTGTACATGCAGAAATTTGTAGGTGCAGACCAAGGGCTGACTACCGCATTAGCATTAGAACAAAAAGAACGAACATAAACAGTATAACATGAATCTGGACTTAATCCAGTGAATACATATGGATTTGTTTGTGAATATACCCAGCCAGTAGTTGAAGCCGTTGGTACTGGTGAGCCAAATGGCAAAACCAAAATATGTGATAATGGTCCAGCGCCAGGACTTGTCCAAGCCATAACAACCGAAGTGTTTGTTATAGATGATACTGTCAGGTTTATTGGCGCAGTGCAATTTGGCGGAGTACAATTGTTGGTGTTTAGTGTTAGTGTAGTAATGCTAAAACAACCTGTAGTGTTATTTTGAACCCTTGCAAATAGTATTTGAACAGGCACTACGGTTGGTACAAAAAAGTTGCCAGGTATTTGTGCTTGTACTACATTGCCTTCCGCATCAGCCTGTGTTAAGTAAAAAGTCACCGTTAGATTTGTTTGACCATTTACTATTTGAGGAATACTTTGGTTGGGACTATATATAACAAGTTCGAAAGGATCACAAAAGAATAAGGAAGCTGGATTTGCAATAGGTCTTGGATTCACAACAATTTGAAATGAAGTAAATGAAATCTCACTTGTTTGTGTGTTCACAACACGCACGTATATGGTTTGACTTGAAGAGTTTACATTAACGTATGTTGAAGTATTGGTTATGGCTCCAAATCCAGTTTGAGCACTTGTTAAAGTTTCATGAAACGTTGTAGTGTGTATCGCTGGATTTAAGTTGTTTAAAATCTCAGGCACTTTTGATGTTAAATTAAAAGTAGCTATGCCATCATTATTGTCATCGCAAACTTGGTAATTGGTTATTTGCGAATTGATTTGCGCGATGCTTACTGTACTAATAAGTAAGACAACTAGGAGTAGTATTTTTTTCATAGTGGTGTGTTTTGTTACTCAAAGATAACAAATTATAAATAAAAAAAATCCCGAAAAGAGTAGCTTTCGGGATGTTTCGTTTTTGGATTAATTAATTACTAATTTCTTGACTATTTTCAGATTGCTTTCTGTAGTAATTTCAATCAAATACATTCCTTTTGCTAAATCAGAAATAGCAACGGTCGTTTCATTTGAATCTATTTCATGAATACTTTTAACCATTTTTCCTAAAACATCTGTAATGATTATGTGTTGGATGTTTTCAGTTGAATTTTGCATAGCAACGACAATATGATCCTTCGCTGGATTTGGATATAGAATAAAATTATCCGAATCAAAATCAAGATTATTCAAGGCTACAAACTGAGTGTTAAATGTATTGGTAACTATCGCCGGATTGGTGTCAAAATAAATTTGAGCGGTATTCGGAATAACATCGCCAACAGCAAAACCAGGTTTTAATTTCACTTTAAACATAACATACCCTTTACTCAACGGTTCATTTACTGATTTAGGTGGTAAATTGATGTCGTCAAAAGTCCAAATGATTTGGCTATTGGTGCGTTGCATCGTATACGCATGGCTTGCATCAACCATTCGGATACTGGTTTCGTCAATTTGTGTATTGAGTAAATCTTCAATGCGAACAGTAAGCGCATCGGCAGTTCCTTCATTTTGAAAATTTACAGTATAATACAAATAATCATTTACCGTAAATTGATTGAATTGTATTTGCGGACCATGTGCTTCTGATTTGTCGTTAGGGTCATAAGAAGCTACAACGATTCTTGAAAGTGAAAACGAATTATTGTTAAGGTTTACATCTCCAGGAGCAGAAATGGTAGCGCTACTTGTTACTATATCACCAAGGTTAACAGTTGGAATAGGAGGAACAGCCATCGTTACAATTATAGTTCGGGTTTCATTTGGATTTAAATTGGAATAATTGTAGCTAAATCCGGTTGCGTTTGGTGTAGTTAATGTTTGCGAAATGGATACCATCGTAACATTAGACGGTTTAACAAAAGTTAGAGAACCTGTAGCCGGTGTCAAGCCATTATTTTTATAAAT
>JAZKGN010000169.1:3509-3996 GCA_040385945.1 Bacteroidota bacterium | reverse complement strand
GAATAATTATTTCGAATACAGCACTGAAGTACTTTTACCGCCATTAAAAACAGGAAGTTATTTGGTATATTTTGAAAGCGATTCAGACATCAAGAATACAAAAGCATTTGCTTATGAAACCATTACAGTTTCAAATATTGCAGTTCTAACTTCGGAAAACGATAATAAAGAAAATTATCAGGTGCTGGACAGAAAAACTGGAAAACCTTTAGAAAATGTTTCTATTACACTATTAAATCAAACTATTATAACCAACAAAAATGGCGTAGCAACGTATCTCAAAGAAAATAGCAACCGTAATTATGACCTTGTAGAATTTACAAAGGAAAACGATTCACTGTTACTAAACAATCGTTATTCGTATTATTATAGTGATTACAGAACTATAGAAAACAAGAAGGCAAAAGGCAAAGTCGAATTTTATCTAGACCGCGCCATTTATCGTCCTGGACAAACGGTTTATTATAAGGGAATTGCTTTTCGAAAA
>JAZKGN010000169.1:0-3368 GCA_040385945.1 Bacteroidota bacterium | reverse complement strand
AATACGGATCTTTCTCTGGAGAATTTTTATTGCCTAAAAATGGACTGACAGGAAGTTTCAGAATAACAGCCGACGAACCCGATGATTATGAAACAGATTCTATTTACGATAAAATAAAAGACGAACACCCTTTTTGGGATAATGTAAATTATGACAATTCTGAAATATATTTCCAAGTTGAAGAATACAAACGACCTAAATTTGAAGTGACTTTCGAGTCTTTTAAAAATGCGTATCAAGTTAATCAAAAAGTAAGCGTAAATGGACTTGCCAAAGCTTTTGCAGGAAGCAACATTTCCGATGCAAAAGTAACCTACAAGGTCACACTTATTCCGTACACCTTAAACAACGGTTACTATCACAACCAAAACGGCAAATCAGAAAGTATTCTAGTTGGCGAAACTAAAACAGATACTACAGGAAAATTCGAAATAAATTTCATTGCCAAACCATTTGAAAATACCTCCAAAGAACAATTACCCATTTTTGAATACTACATCTCTGCATCCGTTACTGATAGTAATGGCGAAACACACCAAACCCAAACAAATGTTAGGATTGGCTACCATTCTTTGTCACTTACTGCAACTATCCCAAACCAAATTGAAACCAAAAATAAAAACGAAATACAATTTAATAGCACCAATCTCAACGGAGAATTTTTAGCTACAAAAGGCGAAATTAAACTCTATTATGTAAGTCCATTTTCAAATAAATTTAAATCCAGAATTTTTCCGCAACCAGAAATTGAAACTATCTCAAAAGAAGATTTTGAGCGCTACTTTCCATACGAACAAAATGAAAAACTAAATAACTTAAAACCCACAGAAATTCTTGTCTTTTCTAAAAAAATTGACACTGAAAAAGACAAGAAATTGGTACTAGATTTTATTTCGAATTTTAAAGCTGGGAATTACAAAGTGGTTTTTTCTGCCAAAGATGCTTTTGAAAATCCAATAGAAACCATTTCTAATTTCCAATTGATACAGAGCACAGACAAAATCGATTCAAGTAAATTATTTGTCGCTGAACAAATTAACACTGATGCTAAAAAAGATGGTTTTGTTTTAGTAAAATTAACGTCGGTTATTCCAGAACTTTATATCAACACCACTGGAAATTACCAAAGTTCCCTTTATTTTGAAAATACTTTCCACTTGCAAAACAACGAAACTATTGTCAAAATCCCACTAAAAAAAGAATTTGAAAAAAGTATGAAGATCGGTTTTGAAAGCATTTTTGAAAATCAAACTTTTGACGACCAAATAGAAGTAATCCTTAAGGAGGAAGAATCCAAATTAGAATTCACAGTTGAAAGTTTTAGAAACAAAATACAACCCGGAAGCAATGAAAATTGGTCGTTTCAATTAAAAACATTTAATACTTCAAAAGAAGCTGAAGTTTTGGCCTCAATGTATGACAGCTCTTTAGATCAGTTTGCCAAAAGAGATTGGAATAGTTTGAAATTCAATGACTATAACTACAACTCTGCTAACTTCAAAACGAGTTTGGGATTTGATAAGACATCGAGTTACATTCGGAATCTGAATCCTATTTTAAATCGCTTAGATCTCAATTACGAAACTACCAAATTAATGTGGTTTGGATTCAATTTTAATGATTCTTTCACAACTCAGCAACTAAAAGAATACCAAAAACAGCTAAATAATAAAAGTAAAAAACCGCTAAATGCAAAAATTATTTCAGGAATTGTTTCCGACGGTCAAGGACCACTAGCGGGCGTGAGTATTGTTATTAATGGGCTTGAACGAGGCACGTCAACTGATTTTGATGGATTTTACCAAATAGAAGCAGCAACTGGCGAAGAACTAACGTTCACCTACATTGGGTCGCTAACCAAAAAAATTACCGTTAACTCTACAACCATAGATGTTCAGTTAGAGAAATCCGGTAATAGTTTAGAAGAAGTTGTGGTTGTTGGGTATGGTAGTGTAAAAAAGAAATCTTTAACTGCGGCTGCAGCAGTAGTTCTTGAAGAAGCAGACAATCAAATTTACAACTTCGCAGGAAATGAAATGAAATTAGAGGGGAAAGTAAATGGCATTACAATAAGAGGAAACTCAAGTATTTCAGGTAACTACAAAAATGCTTTGTATATCGTTGATGGCGAAGCAATAACTGAAGAACAATTCAGATTAATTTCTCCGACCGATATTATTGCTATTGATGTTTTAAAAGAAGAGAAAGCCGCTGCATTATACGGTCCCAAAGGAGCTAACGGCGTCATTATCATCACTACCAAAAAAGCTTTAGAAGCCTTAATTCAAGTGAAAGCCAGAAAAAACCTCTCGGAAACTGCTTTCTTTTATCCGAATTTAAAAACAGATACCAAAGGAAGAGTGAGCTTCAATTTTACTTCTCCCGAAGCTTTGACCGCATGGAAACTCCGATTATTGGCGCATAACAAAGAGGCGGTTTCAGGTTATTTAGAGAAAAGTGTCATTACTCAAAAAGAACTAATGGTCACTCCTAATTTTCCTCGCTTTTTTAGAGAAAAAGACAGTATCGTAATCACTGCAAAGATTGCCAATATCACCAATGAAACCAAGACAGGCATTGCTATTTTACAACTTTTTGATGCGACGACAATGCAAACTATTGATGTCAAAATGGCAAATAGCAATGCTGTCAAAAACATCAAAATCGCTCCGTTTGGTAATACGAGTGTCAGTTGGAAAATCTATATTCCAGAAGGTTTGCAAGGCGTTCAGTATAAAGTTTTGGCAAAAGCAGGCAATTTTTCGGATGGTGAAGAAAATATACTTCCTGTTTTAACCAACAATATGTCAGTTACTGAAAGTATTCCGATTTGGGTTCGAGAAAACTCCAAGAAAGAATACTTCTTCGAGAATTTAAAAACCAATACTTCGATCACTTTAAGAAATCATCAATTTATATTGGAATACACATCGAACCCATCTTGGATTGCCATTCAATCATTACCGTATTTGATGGAATACGAACACGAAAGTACAGAACAAACCTTCGCCAGATATTATGCGAATGCTCTGGCTTCTGAAATTATTTCCGGCAATCCAAAAATCGATAATCTATTCGAAACTTGGAGAAAAAACGGAAAATTGAATTCGAAACTGGAAGAAAACGAGGAACTGAAAGCAATGATTCTTGCTGAAACTCCTTGGATAAATGATGCTCAAAGCGAAGAAGAGAAAAAGAAAAATCTTGCTTTACTTTTAGATTTAGAAAAAATGAAAAATGCACAAGAAACAACTTTTGATAAGCTGAAACAAAAACAAAATTCGTCTGGAGGTTTCGCATGGTTTGAAGGAAGTACCGAAAATGAATACATAACCAGACATATTTTGGCAGGTTTAGGACATCTTTCG
>JAZKGN010000168.1:0-29083 GCA_040385945.1 Bacteroidota bacterium | reverse complement strand
CTGAAGCAACCGATAACGACCGTTTCGTAGCCTACAATTTATTGCAAAATGCTGCCGTTGCCGTTGAAGGTCAATTGCCATCCTGTCAAGATACAGGAACAGCTATTGTCATGGCAAAAAAAGGAGAGAATGTGTACACCGGAGCCGATGATGCCGAATGGTTATCCAAAGGAATTTTCAATACTTACCAAATGAAAAATCTTCGGTATTCGCAAATCGTTCCGATTTCGATGTTTGAAGAAAAAAATTCGGGCTCGAACTTACCCGCACAAATTGATATTTATGCCAAAAAAGGAAACTCATATGAGTTTTTATTCCTTGCAAAAGGTGGCGGTTCTGCCAACAAAACTTTCTTATACCAAAAAACAAAATCGCTGTTGAACGACAAGTCGATGGAAGAATTTGTACGTGATAAAATAAAAGATTTAGGCACTTCTGCGTGTCCGCCTTATCATTTAGCATTGGTTATTGGAGGCACTTCTGCCGAAGCAAATTTAGCTGCCGTTAAAAAAGCATCAGCAGGTTACTTTGACAATTTACCCACTTCAGGAAACATGTCGGGTCAAGCTTTTCGCGATTTGGAATGGGAGAAAAAAGTACTCGAATTTTGTCAAGAAAGTGCTATCGGAGCGCAATTCGGAGGGAAATACTTTGCTCACGATGTGCGTGTTATTCGTTTGCCACGTCATGCTGCTTCTTGTCCGGTTGGATTAGGAGTTTCGTGTTCTGCTGATAGAAATATCAAAGGAAAAATCACCAAAGACGGAATTTTCGTCGAGCAATTAGAAACCAATCCGAAGCAATTTTTGCCAGCAACGCCTCCTCATTTGGAAGCGCCTGTTGAGGTTGATTTGAACCGTCCGATGGCGGATATTTTAGCCGAATTGGCTAAGTATCCTATCAAAACCCGATTAAAATTAAACGGCACTTTGATTGTGGCAAGAGACATCGCACATGCTAAAATCAAAGAATTATTGGATGCCGGAAAACCGATGCCCGAGTATTTCAAAAACCATCCTGTGTATTATGCTGGACCAGCAAAAACGCCAGAAGGAATGCCTTCGGGAAGTTTCGGACCAACAACAGCAGGACGAATGGATGTTTATGTTGACGAATTCCAAAAAGCTGGAGGAAGCATGGTCATGTTAGCCAAAGGAAACCGAACGAAAGAAGTGATGGAAGCGTGTAAAAAATATGGCGGATTTTATTTGGGTTCGATTGGTGGACCAGCAGCTATTTTAGCGCAAGACAATATCTTGAAAGTGGAAGTAATTGACTTTGAAGAATTGGGTATGGAAGCTGTTCGAAAAATTACCGTTAAAGATTTTCCAGCGTTTATTATTACCGACGATAAAGGCAATGATTTCTTTGCAAACTTATAAAGATGGATTTTACAACAACCTTTAACGAGTTCTACGAGAAAGTCAAAATCAGTTTGGCTGACGGTACTTTTGCGAAATTAACTTTGGCAAAAACTATAGGAAATACCGAGTTGATGAACATTTATGTTCGCCCAATAATTGAAGATAAAGTACTGCTATTGGAGTTGAAATATAAATTTCAAAAGGAAGAAATTATTGAAATCCAAACGATTGACAAAGCGTTCAACAGGTTGTTGGAGTTTATTAATAATCCGTTTTTGTCAGCTATATTGTTTACGACCGAATTTGATTTGACGTATAAATTGAATAAAAAACGCGTGGTAAGTTTGGTCGAACAATTCCCAACATTTGGCAATGCTTCGGAAGTACTGAGCGAATATTTAAAAAAATAAATTAAAAAAAGCACAAAAATTCAAATCGAGTTTTGTGCTTTTTTCTTTATGAGATGTTTTTTTAATTAATCTGCATTTCTGGAATTTCTCCTTCTATAATTAAATCGGCTTCTGTAGAAGCAATAATGTGTTCGACGGAAACGCCAGGAGCGCGTTCTAAAAGTTTAAATCCGTTGGGTGTGATTTCCATAACAGCCAGTTCGGTAACGACTTTTTTCACACAACCCACTCCAGTTAAAGGCAGGCTGCATTTTTTTAGGATTTTGCTTTCACCAGCTTTGTTAACATGCATCATGGCTACGATGATGTTTTCGGCAGAAGCTACTAAATCCATCGCGCCGCCCATTCCTTTTACCATTTTTCCTGGGATTTTCCAGTTGGCGATATCGCCGTTTTCAGAAACTTCCATAGCACCTAGAATGGTTAAATCAACGTGTTGCCCACGAATCATTCCGAAACTAAAAGCCGAATCAAAAAAACTCGCTCCAGGTAATGTGGTTATTGTTTGTTTTCCGGCATTGATTAAATCGGCATCTTCTTCTCCTTCAAAAGGAAAAGGGCCCATACCAAGAACGCCATTTTCACTTTGGAATTCAACGTCAATTCCTTCTGGGATATAATTGGCAACTAAAGTCGGAATACCGATACCGAGATTCACGTAATAGTTGTGTTTTAATTCTTTTGCGATGCGTTGTGCAATTTGATTTTTATCTAACATATTAGAATATTTTTCTTACTGTTCGTTGCTCAATTCTTTTCTCGTATTTCTCTCCTTGAAAAATTCTATTTATTAGAATTCCCGGAATGTGAATTTCATTCGGATCTAAGCTACCAACAGGAAGTAATTCTTCTACTTCAGCAATGGTAATTTTTCCTGCGCCACACATGCAAGGGTTGAAGTTACGTGCTGTTCCTTTAAAAATAAGGTTTCCAGCTTCGTCGCCTTTCCAGGCTTTTACGATAGAAAAATCGGCTTTGAAAGCGTGTTCCATCACGTGCATTTTTCCGTTGAATTCGCGGGTTTCTTTTCCGATGGCGACTTCTGTTCCGAAGCCAGCTGGCGTGAAAAAAGCTGGAATTCCGGCTTGTGCTGCACGGCAACGTTCGGCTAAAGTACCTTGTGGAATAAGTTCAACGTCTAATTCGCCCGAAAGCATCTGACGTTCAAATTCGGCATTTTCACCTACATACGACGAAATCATTTTTTTGATTTGTTTTTGTTGCAGCAACAAGCCCAAACCAAAATCGTCTACACCAGCATTGTTGGAAATACAGGTAAGGTTTTTTGTTTTTTTGTTTACCAATTCGGCGATGCTATTTTCTGGAATACCACAAAGTCCGAAACCACCAAGCATGATGGTCATATTGTCTTCTATTCCGTTGAGTGCTTCTTGTACGGAATTTACTTTTTTATTAATCATAGTTGTGCAATGCGTTTTATTTAATGTAAGGCCCTAGCCCTGATAGTAGGCGGTATCCTTTTTGCCGATTTACCATTTGTGCTTTTCAAACGAACTCGAACTGAAGGCAAAAAGATAAAGCCGAATAGCAGGAATAGCTACAAAACTTACTGTTCAAATTCTTCTATATTCTGTTCTTCCACAGCTGTCGAATCGGTTACGATTGGAGCTGGAGCATAATAACAATCGACTTTGATGGCTAAATTTTCTGGTTTTTCAAATGGGTCTTTGGAAATTAGAAGGTCTTTATCTTCGTAACATTTCTTCATAAAATAACCCCAAATTGGTAAGGCAGCCGTAGCTCCTTGACCGTAAGTGATGCCTTTGAAACGCGCCGAACGGTCTTCGCAACCTACCCAAACACCCGTCACTAAATTCGGCACCATTCCCATAAACCAACCATCGGATTGATTTTGTGTTGTTCCTGTTTTTCCAGCGATTGGATTTTTGAATACATACGGATAGCCTGTCCAACGGTTGTCGCCGCTTCCGCCACCTTCGGTACGCAAACGCACACCAGAACCACTTTGCGTAACGCCTTCCAGCAATTTGATTACGGCAAACGCCACATCTTTGCTTAAAACGTCGTGCGATTCGATAGTTGGTTCGTATATGATGGCGCCATTTTTATCTTCAATGCGCGAAATAAATTGTGGTTTGATGTAAACTCCTTGATTGGCAAATGTGCTGTACGCCGCAACCATATCTTGAACGGTAATATCTACAGCGCCAAGTGCGATAGAAGGTTGCACAGGAATTTCGGAAGTTACGCCTAATTTATGTGTCATTTCGACTACAGCTTCTGGACCTGTTTTGTCAATTAATTTAGCAGAAATGGTGTTGATGGAATTTGCCAAAGCTGTTTGCAAGGTTACCATTCCGCGGTATTTTTGGTCGGAATTTCGTGGTTCCCAATCTTCAGTAACATGATGGCGTCCTTTGCGAATGATAAACGGGCCGTCTACAAAAGTATCACAAGGAGACAAACCTAATTGTTCAATCGCTGTGGCGTAAACAAACGGTTTGAAAGTCGAACCTACTTGTCGCGCACCTTGACCAACGTGATCGTATTGAAAGTATTTGTAATTGATTCCGCCTACCCAAGCTTTTATTTGTCCGGTTTGCGGCTCCATCGACATTAAACCAGCTTGCAGAAAATGTTTGTAATAACGAATGGAATCCATTGGTGTCATTACAGTATCGCGTTCGCCTTTCCATGTGAAAACGGTCATTTTGGTTTTGACGTTAAACGACGCTATGATTTCTTCATCGCTTTTATCCATGTCTTTTAAGATGCGCCATCTTTCAGAATTTTTTATGGCTTTGTCGAATATTTTTTTCGTTTCGGCTTCGGTAATGCTTAAGAAAGGAGCATTTTTATTTCCTTTTTGTTGTAGAAAAAATTCTTCTTGAAGGTTTTTTATGTGAGCTTGAACGGCTTCTTCAGCATGTTCTTGGATTTTAGAATCGATGGTCGTGTAAATTTTCAATCCGTCACCATAAATATCATATTCGTCACCGTCGGATTTTTTGTGTTCTTTTACCCAATTCTTCATATAGTCACGGAGGTATTCTCTAAAATACGTTGCGGTTCCGTCAAGGTGACTTTCGGGATGAAAATCGAGTTGTAACGGTTTGCTCGCTAACAGTTGTCGTGCCGATTCTTCGATGTGGTTGTTTCTGACCAATTGTCCCAAAACGATATTGCGTCTTTTTATGGCTCTTTCTGGAAAACGGTTGGGATTGAATCGCGAAGGATTGGTTAACATGCCCACCAATAAAGCACTTTCTTCTACTTTTAAATCGCGTGGTTCTTTATTGAAATATACTTTAGAAGCCGAACGAATTCCGACCGCACCATTCACAAAATCGACTTGATTGAAATACAAAGCAATGATTTCTTGTTTGGTATATTGTCTTTCCAAACGAATAGCGATGATCCATTCTTTGGCCTTTTGTACGATACGAAAAGGAAGGAATTTCGAGCCTTCGCCGTGAAATAAATTTTTAGCCAACTGTTGTGTGATGGTACTGGCTCCACCGTCTTTTCCTAATTTTAAAGCAGCACCGAAAGTTCTTCTGGCGTCGATGCCTGAGTGTTCGTAAAAACGTTCATCTTCAGTAGAAACCAAAGCATCAACTAATGATTTTGGTAAATCTTTGTATTTGATGGCGGTTCTGTTTTCGTTGTAAAATTTACCTAGTGTTACTCCATCAGACGAGATGATTTCGGTGGCCAAATTCGATTCGGGATTTTCCAAATCTTCAAACGAAGGCATGGCGCCAAACAATCCCCATGAAGCAAATAAGAAGAACAAGAAAATGCCTCCTAAAGTGTAAAAAAACAACCTCCAAAATTTTTTGGCGTAGTATTTAATGTCTTTTACAGCTGTGTTATTTGTTTTAGCCATTTTGTTATTCTTTAGATGTAATAGATTCAATTCGGAAACCTACTTCAGAAATGCCATCTAAATTAGTGATGCCTACTATTTTTCCGGTTTGTCTGTTTGCTTGCTGAATTGCTACTTTGTATTTTCCTTTCAAATTGAATGCTACATTTTCTTTGTAAAACAATTTACTTTCTTTCACGTCGGTAAATCCGTCGCCTAATAAAGAACCATCCGCTTCGGTCATTTGGTATTCTAATGTGTCGACAATTGTTTGTTTATTGGGTTGTTTCATTTTAACGATTAGGAATAAATTGTTGAATGGATAATCGTTGTTGTCACGAATGGTAACAAATAAATTGTACTTGTTTTTTTGGTTTAGTTCTGGCAAATCAAAAGAAACAATACTGTCTTTATGCCATGAATTTCCGACCGATTTGTATTCGTCAAAAACACGTTCTTTATCACATGAAACAACTAAAAAGGCGCATAAAAGAAATAGTATGCTATTTTTTATCTTCATTCTTTTTAATAATTATAGGTCTTTTATTGGGTTGGTTGTTGCCTTGCGGTTTAGCTTCGCTCCGTTCGGCTCCGCCTCGGGTTGCCTGATTCGGTTGGTTTGTATTCTGTCCTTGGTTTGGATTTTGTCCTTGGTTTGGATTAGCAACCTTATTTTTACTTTTGCTTTTGTGTTTCTTTTTCTTAGGTTGATCAAAACGCGTTAAACTTTCCTGACCCATAGCATTATTGAAATTCGTTTCAGGTTCCTGAACTGTTTCAACAGCAAAATCTTCTAACGAACTGACTCTCTTTTTTTCTTTATTGACAGCAATAATTTCTTTTACCTGATCAATTTTCAATACGTGCCAGTTGGCAAAATTATTGGTGTAAGCAAACCACATCAATCCTTTAAAGATATCTTGTTTCTGACAAATTGCATCACCACTTTCGGTCATTAATTTGGTGTCAAAATCGGGGAAATCTTTTAAAGCATCGAGATACGTATCGAGTTCGTAATTCAAACAACATTTTAGTTTGCCACATTGTCCAGCTAATTTTTGTGGATTAAGCGACAATTGTTGGTAACGCGCTGCTGAGGTGTTGACGCTTCTAAAATCGGTTAGCCAAGTGGAGCAACACAATTCTCTTCCGCACGAACCAATTCCGCCCAAGCGTGAAGCTTCTTGACGAAAACCGACTTGCTTCATCTCGATTCGGGTTTTGAAAACCTGCGCAAATTCTTTAATCAACTGACGAAAATCCACACGATCGTTTGCTGTGTAATAAAAAATAGCTTTCGAGCCATCGCCTTGAAATTCGATGTCCGAAATTTTCATTTCCAATTTTAAAGCAATCGCAATTTCACGTGCTTTTACTTTTAACGGTTCTTCTTTATCGCGCGCATCGCTCCAAATATCGATGTCTTTTTGGGAGGCTTTTCGGTAAATTTTAGCGACTTCGGGACTTTTGTGATCCACGCCTTTTTTCTTCATTTGGATTTTAACCAACTCACCTGTGAGGGTTACAATTCCGACATCATGACCCGGAGAAGCTTCTGTGGCGACAATATCGCCAATGCTTAACGTGAGTTTTTCAGTGTTTCGGTAGAATTCTTTTCGTCCGTTTTTAAAACGAACTTCCACGCAATCGAAAGGAGCTTCGCCAGTTGGCAAGTTCATGTTCGCCAACCAATCAAAAACAGTTAATTTGTTGCAGCTATCGGTGCCGCAAGTCCCATTATTTTTACAACCCTTTGGTGCAGAACCATCAGAAGTTGAACAACTTTGACATGACATAAGTATATATGTAGTGTTGCGTGAAAGCAACTTAAGTTCATAAAACGATTAATTGGTAAAGATAGTAAAGATTTTAGATTTAGGATTTCAGATTTAGGATTTTTTAAAAAACGTATTTATTTCTATTTTAGTCTAAAATCTTGTATAATTTATCCGACAAACGAATTCGGAAAGGCACTTCAAAAGTCACTTTATCGCCCAGTTTTGCACTAGTGTTTTCAGTTCCGTTGACGAACATTTTTTCTAAAACCAATTCTTGATTTCCTGTTGTTGGTCCCGAGATTAAGACAGTATCGCCAACTTTCAATTCGTTATTTTCGATTATAAAAAGTCCGACTTGTGCTTTTGCATAATAATGTTCTGCCTTACCAATAAGGACTTTTTTAATTTTAATTTTTTGACGGATATCCGTAGTTTTTTTGGCAACAGCTAGCGAAACATCTGATAGTTCTCCCGAGTGTTTGAATTTCAGTTTATCTGACTTTCCTTTTCTGAAAATCATGTTGCCATTTTTAATACCGCGACGCAATTTTACTTGATCGACTAGAGACATGTGAATGATTTCTTGGCATTCGGTAGAACAACAATTTTCCATCGCAGCCTTACATTCGTCACATTGAATGAACAATAAATGACAACCTTCGTTTTCACAATTGGTGTGATTGTCGCAGGGTTTTCCGCATTGATGGCATTGCGAAACGATATCGTCGGTGATGCGTTCGCCCAATCGATGGTCGAAAACGAAATTCTTTCCGATGAATTTGCTTTCCAGATTTTCTTCCTTGATTTGTTTGGCATAATTGATAATGCCACCTTCCAACTGAAACACTTTTTTAAAACCTTGATGTTTGAAATAGGCAGACGCTTTTTCACAACGAATACCACCAGTGCAATACATGACAAGGTTTTTATCTTCTTTAAAATCTTTCAATTGTTCGTTGATGATAGGCAAACTTTCTCTAAAAGTTTCTACATCTGGAGTGATAGCACCTTTAAAATGGCCAATTTCACTTTCGTAATGGTTTCTAAAATCGACAACTATGGTATTCGGATCGTCTAAAATCTGATTGAATTCGTTGGCTTTTAAATGCACGCCAATATTGGTTACATCGAAGGTTTCGTCGTTCAATCCGTCGGCTACGATTTTATCACGGACTTTAACAGTAAGTTTTAAAAACGAATGATCGTCATGTTCGACAGCTACGTTTAAACGAATGTTTCTCATGAAATCGTAAGCTTCTAGGGTTTCCCGAAAAGCTTCTATGTTTTCAGCCGGAATACTCATTTGAGCGTTGATGCCTTCTTTGGCAACATAGGTCCGCCCGAGAGCATCGAGTGAATTCCAAGCTATAAATAAATCGTCGCGAAATTGTTGTGGGTTTTCAATTTTGGCATACGCATAGAAAGACAACGTAAGTCGTTGTTTGCCGGCTTGGTCAATAAGTTCGGCTCTTTCTTCTGCGCTTAAGGTGTTGTACAGTTGCATGCTATAAACGTTTTAAGTGAGAAATATGTTTGAATCCTAAATGGAAGGATTCGGGTGCAAATTTAAAAAAAAGAACCACGAAATCACAAATTAAATTCGTGAATTCGTGGTGCCTTTAGCAATGTTTTTTGGTCTTAACAGAATTCTGCGTAAGCGTCTCTTAAATTTTCTGCAATCATTTCTGCAGGACGACCTTCAATATGATGACGTTCTAACATGTGAACCAATTCGCCATTTTTGAACAAAGCCATACTTGGCGATGACGGAGGAAAAGGAAACATGTGCTGACGAGCAGCATCTACAGCATCTTTATCAACACCAGCAAAAACAGTCACTAAATGATCTGGTTTTTTAGCATTGTCCAAACTCATTTTTGCTCCTGGACGCGCATTTCTTGCAGCACAACCACAAACTGAATTTACAACTACCAAGGTTGTTCCTTCTGCTTTGATAGCGTTTTCAACTTCTTCTGCACTATATAAATCTTGAAAACCAGCGTCAGAAAGTTCTGCTCTCATTGGTTTTACCATTTCTTCTGGATACATAATTTTTTAATTTAGGATTATGGAATTAGGATTAATTGATTAATCTGATGCAAAGATAATGACAATTTTGTTTTTAGAAATTAAAGAAGTCATAAACATTTGTTATCGTTGGATAGGCTACTCTTTCCATTTTCGTTGGTACGGATAGGTTTCGTAAATCGTGTTGTCTTCATTTAGTTTGTACCCCAATTTATAATCTTCCTTTGATTCCTTGAGCAGTCTTTCTGCTTCAACGGTTTTTCCAACTCGCGCCATGCAGATTCCTAAATAAAATTTTGCATCGGAAAAATTCTTGAATTGCTGTAAAGCTTTCTCAAAAACAACAATTGCCTCATCGTATTTTTCCAATTCATATTTTGCTATTCCGTAGTAAAATAAGGCCGTTGGATGTTCCAATCCGTCCCTTTTTGTCAGCATTTCGTCAATATAGGTTTTTAACGAATTTTCTGCTTTTGTATATTCGTTGAGTTGCAGATAGGAAATCCCAATATAAAAATCATACGAATGGTCCATTACATAGCCACTGCCAAATTTTTTCTTGCAATCTTCTAGGTCGGTTATTGCGGCGGCATACGATTTCGAAAAAATACACTTCATAAATCCCCTATAAGGCTGCCACTTTTGGGCATCATATTGTACTGCTTTGTCAAGAAAAGGCATTCCGACTTCGTATTTTCGGGCTTTAAAATAAGGCATTGCTTTTTGCTGCCATAAGTAGGCGATGGTGCTGTCTTTTTTTAGGCCGTTGTCGAGGCAGTTTTGCCATTCTGACATTTGGATGGTGTAATTGTATTTTTCGGCACAATTGGTCAGAAACTCAGTTACAATAGCTTTTTGTGTTTCTGTTTTTGAAGTCTGTCCGAAGGAAATAAAAATGGAAAGTAAAGTAAAAAGCAGAGCTGTTTTTTTCATCTGTATCAAATTTTGATAAAGATATAAAAGTTGCCTACTTGAAAATCCGCATTAACAACGCCTTAACAAAAAGTCCTTTTGGACATTTCCAAATGACTTGTAGGTCTTCTGAAAAGGTGGTTTCTTCATCGAGGAATTTAAAAATCAAACTCGGATTTCCTTTCTGAAATAAAGCAGAGAATACTGTCGAACCCAAATCATTTCGTCGTGACAAAACATCTAAAAAAAGCAAATCATAAAACCAGAATTTATCTTTTTTATAAAATTTTCTGAAGTCGGTTTCCGATTGTAAGAAGCGTACCAATGCTTTCGATTTTTTAGTTGTATTTGCAAAAGTATAACCCGTGCTTGCTTTGGTCCATCCGCCAACAGAACCAATATTTATGATGTTTTTGGTGTTGTGTTTCCAAAACGGATAGGATGTCATCGGGATGTTGCCGTGTTCTTTTTCGATGATTTCATACTCTATAATGCCTAATTTTTGAATGTAGTTTTTGATTTCGTTTTCGTATTCCTCTGTCGGAAGCAAGTCTTTAGAGAAGAGCGTATATTCTAATAATGCCTCGTTTTCAGTTATCGGTAAAACATACATAAACCGTGTATTGCCTTTTTGTTCGATAGAAAAATCCATGAACGTAGCACATTCTGGATTGAAAACGTTTTCCTTGCTTTTGATAAACCAACCCACAAAATGTTGTTGCAACAACGGATATTTCGTTTGGCTTTTTACTAATTCTGGATTGTAAATGGAATTGAAAATTTTATTGCAGGTAAAACTCTGAGTTTCGGTTTTTACGACACAATGGTTTCCCAATTCCTGAAAGTCGATTACTTTTTGATGAATGAAATGGATGTTTTTATGTTTGGAAATGATATTAAAAACAAAAGTATAAAAATCCAAACCACGAATCATTTTGTACTGATATGGAATCAATTCTAATGTGCGATTGAAATTTTCGTCGGCAAAAAGTGCAGCATCCCATTTCTTTGAAATCAAATCAGGAAATCGCTTTGTTTCATCCCAAAAACACCAGGTTCGATCGTTTGTTTTCTTAGGATTTTCATCAATCAACAAAATAGTTTTATCATCAAATTTACCAGAAAGTACCATCTCATAAACGGTCATCAAAGCCGATAATCCAGAGCCAGTAAAAATGTAATGATAGTGTTGCATTTATCTTTAAAGTAATTTCTTCAAAAATAAATTTTAATTATCGATTTTATCCAAAAGCAGTTTAAAATCTTTTGCACTCAGAAAACCCGAATGCTGAAATATAATTTCATACTGTTCGTTTAAAACACATAAAACAGGATAAGTCACTTTATTATCCATGGTTCCCAACTGTATTGCCAGTTCGTGAATTCCCGAATTATTTCCTGTAGGTTTGAAGTGAAATTGTTGCTTGTTGAAAGTAATTGTGCGCTTTTCTTCTGCATTACAATCAACAACATAAAAAATATCATTCAGTTGTTGGATGACCTCGTTGTTTTTGAATGTGGTAGACTTCATCGCATGGCAAAACTTGCACCAATCGGTGTGTATGAACACAATGATTTTTCTCTTTTGACTATTTTGTAAACTATCAATTTGTTCAAATGTTTGCCATTTTAGTTGTGCATAACCTTGATTAAAAAGACAGAGTAACACTAGTATGAATGTCGTTTTTTTCATTATTTCAATGTATAACGCAATCCGAAAAAGCCACGAATTCCTTGATTTTGTGCATACACATAGGTTGTGTCAAACGTTAGTGCGTATGGATTTTGCGGTGTAGCCAAAACCTGTCCGTTGCTGTCATATTGCACATTTTGGTCAAACGGATCGTCGGTTCGGGAAATCAAAAAAGGATTGTTTTGTTTTGGTAAAAAGTTCAGCAGATTTTTTATTCCGATATAGATTTCGAAATTCTTAAATCGGGTATACGTAAATTGAATATTTTGAATGCTGTACGTTGGCGACTTTGCTGCTCTTGGATCTAGATCGTTTAATAAAGGTAATTTCATTGGGCCATATATATTTCCGCTATAATCGATGGTTAGTTGTATCGGTTTTATTTTATAGGAAACGCTCCAAGTTGCTGTAAATCGTTCGGTTAGAAATGGAATTTCACTTTTTCCATCTTGAACATTTTTGTTGTCAAGGAAAGAAACTCCGGTAATGATTTTCAATCCATTAGTGAAATTGATATCCATGTTTGAGGTGATTCCCTGACTTATAGCATAGCCATTGATGTTGTCATAAATAATTTTGTTGGGATCACTTTGGTAATCGTTTACAATTTTGTTGCTGAAACGCGTGAAAAATGCCGAGGTTTCAATTCCGATAAAAGTGCCATTTTCAAAATTAAATTTCTTGATATAATTCAGGTTCACATTGATGGATTGTTCTGGCTTTAAATCGTTTTTAATTTCAACTTCACGAGAACCCGTTAATGCTGCATGGTCTTCTGTAAAAAGATTGACAACTCTAAAACCTGTTCCTGCGTTTAATCGAACAATATTGTTTTCGTTGATTTTCAATTTGTAGGCAATACGTGGAGTAACAATCGAACCGTGAATCGAATTGTAATCGTAGCGAAGGCCTAACAACAACTTGTTTTTTTCATTAAAGGCAATCTCATCTTGTAAAAAAACACCTGGGAGAACTGTTTTTTCAGCATTATTTTCGCCCATTCTTTCTGTCGCAGCGGTATTATCATCATAATAATTATAGCGTAAAGTGGTTCCTAAAAGCAAATCGTTTTTGCCGATTTTTTTATCCCATGTCAATTGTCCAAAAGCAATTTTCTGATTGGCAATATAACTTGTGGTTCCGTATCGGCTGTCTTGAAAATGCACATTTCCCGAAAAGGAAAACATGATTTTCTCTTTAGTTGGTAATTGATAGGATCCCAACAATTCACCTCGTTTGGTGTAGACACTTTCACCATAAATTTCATTTCCGCCACGGTGTTTTCGTTCCCAACGCATATCACCACC
Source organism: Bacteroidota bacterium (assembly GCA_040385945.1). Lineage (GTDB taxonomy): Bacteria > Bacteroidota > Bacteroidia > Flavobacteriales > Flavobacteriaceae > Flavobacterium. The sequence goes on along the minus strand of JAZKGN010000168.1, from coordinate 15,741 downwards.
AAAACGATCTTCGTAAACACCGCGAGCAGCTATGGTAAATAATCGGTTTTGGTTGCGTTCAAAATTCCATTTTTGAAATAATGAAATTCGGTCGGACAACGTAACATCGGTGAAATTATCGTTGTCGTTATCGACACGATTTCCGTATTTAAAGTAATTCAATCCGATGATGGAAGTTGTTTTTTTACCCACGTTGAACTTCATTCCCAAATCGAAATTGTTTTCCAAATACGACGTTGTGAAAAAATCAGCCGAAAATAATGGAGCGTTTACAGGGTTTTTAGTAATGATGTTGATCAAACCACCAACGGCTTCGCTACCGTATAACGAAGAAGCTGGACCTTTTACAATTTCGATACGTTCTACTAGTGAATTTGGAATTCCAGACAAACCATAAACGGTAGACAAACTGCTTACAATTGGCATTCCGTCTATTAAAACTAAAGTATACGGACCTTCAAGACCATTGATATGAATGTCGCCCGTGTTGCAAACACCACAGTTGAGTTGTGGACGAACACCATTTACATTTTGCAGTGCCTCATAAATACTAGGCGTTGGATTTTTCTTAAAGAAGACAGGTGAATAGACTTCTACGGGAACCGGACTTTCAAGGCGTTTTACCGCTTTTAATGTTCCAGAAACTACCACTTCATTGAGTTGATTGTCGGTTCTTTTTAAATCAAAATTTAGGATTGTGTTTTCGTTTTTTCTAGCTAAAACCGTTTTTCTGACACTTTGAAAACCCATAGCCGAAACTTGTAATTTACACTCTTGCTCAGGTAGATTTTCTATTTTGAAATATCCTAAACTATCGGATGCAACTGCAATTTTAGAATTTAATAGGATAATGTTAGCTTCGGAAACGGGTTCAGAATCGGATGTTATTCTGCCAGAAATTGTTCCGTTGTGTTGTCCCAAACTTTTGCTGGTAATTAAAATACAAACCAGTATAATTATATTTTTCAATTTAAGTAAATTAATTTTTAGACAAAACTAAAAAATATATTTCACAAAACAAAAATTAATCTATATATTTGAATTTTAATTTGAAAATCACAATGAGTAAATCATTAGAAGAAGTAAACGAATCGATAGCCACGCAAGGTAAAACCACTAAATTCAGGAAAATTTTAGCTTTTCTTGGACCAGCTTATCTTATAAGCGTCGGTTATATGGATCCAGGAAACTGGGCAACCGATTTAGCAGGAGGAAGTCAATTTGGGTATTCGTTACTTTGGGTTTTATTGATGAGCAACATTATGGCGTTGCTTTTGCAAAGTTTGAGTGCACGATTGGGAATTGTAACTCAGCGTGATTTGGCACAAGCTTCGAGAGAAACTTATTCACGACCGATTAATTACATCTTATATTTTCTAGCCGAAATTGCTATTGCCGCTTGCGATTTAGCCGAAGTGTTAGGAATGGCAATCGGACTTAATTTACTGTTCGACATTTCGCTAATTAATGGTGTAATAATTACGGTTTTAGATACTTTTTTATTGCTTTTTCTAATCAATAAAGGCATGCGAAAAATGGAAGCTTTCATCATTGCTTTGGTGTTAATTATTGGTGTTTCATTCATTTTCGAAATGATTTTCGCTCAACCAGAAGTTGGTAAAGTGTTAACCGGATTGATTCCAACTGTGCCAAGTGAGGCCGCTTTGTATATCGCCATCGGAATTATCGGAGCCACAGTTATGCCACACAATTTATACTTGCATTCGTCTTTAGTACAAACCCGAAAATTTGACCGTAGTGACAAAGGCATCAAACAAGCACTGAAATACAATTTTATCGACAGTACCATTGCGCTCAACTTAGCCTTTTTTGTTAATGCAGCTATTTTAATTTTAGCGGCGGCGACATTCTATAAAAACGGTTTGTTTGATGTAGCCGAAATACAAGATGCACATCAATTATTAGCACCAATGTTAGGAACTAAATGGGCTCCGATTTTATTTGCTGTTGCTTTAATTGCTGCCGGACAAAGCTCGACAATAACTGGAACTTTGGCTGGGCAAATCATTATGGAAGGGTATTTAAATCTGCGAATTCAACCATGGGTACGACGCATCATTACCCGTTTGATAGCGATTGTTCCGGCGGTTATTGTCATCTCCGTTTTTGGCGAAAGCGTAACCGGAAAAATGTTAATCTTGAGTCAGGTGATTTTAAGTTTACAGCTTGGTTTTGCTATTATTCCGTTGATTCATTTTGTGAGTGATAAATCGAAAATGAAAGGATTTCACATCAGTAGAGCGACACAAATTGCCTCATGGGTTATTGCGACTATTATCGTTTCGTTGAACGCGAAATTGGTTTTTAACGAAATTCAAGGTTGGTTGGAAACCTCAGAAAATCCAATAGTTTTATGGTTGACTGTAGTGCCATTGGCCATTGGGTTTTTGATTTTATTGCTGTATATTGTCTTTCAACCGTTTTTTACCAAATCGAAACAAAACATTGACAATCATTCGCCGCATCATTTAAAATTAAATTTATCTGAAACTGGGACTTATAAGACAAAAAATATTGCTGTGGCTGTCGATTTTTCAAATGCCGATGACGTAGCCATAAATAGTGCTGTCGAATTAGGAGGCACCGAAGCCAATTACACATTAATTCACATTGTTGAAACTGTTGGAGCGATGATGTATGGCGGAAACATTGAAGATCATGAAACCACAATCGATAAGAAACTGTTGTTGAAATACCAAAAAACATTAAAAGACAAAGGGTATAAATCAGAGATTAAATTGGGCTTTGGAAAACCAAACAAAGTACTTCCTGAAATTATAAACGAAGGAAATTTTGACATCTTAGTAATGGGAACTCATGGTCATACAGGACTTAAAGACCTTATTTTCGGAACCACAGTCGATAAATTGCGACATAAAATTTCAATTCCGTTGTTTATTGTAAAAAAATAAAAATCATAATCAAATGACTTTTTCCGAAGAAAATTATCTTAAAACTATCTACCATCTTACGACCCTTTTGGACACCGAAGTGAGTACCAATGCGATTGCCGAAAAAATGGAAACAAAAGCATCATCGGTAACCGATATGTTGAAAAAATTGGCCGATAAAAATCTGATAAATTATAAAAAATACCAAGGCGTTTCTTTAACGCAAGAAGGCGAATTGACTGCCAAAATGATTGTGAGAAAACACCGTTTATGGGAAGTTTTTTTAGTCGAAAAATTACAATTTTCTTGGGATGAAGTGCACGATATTGCCGAACAATTGGAACACATAAAATCGGAAAAACTCATTAATAAATTGGATGATTTTTTGGGTAATCCTAATGAAGATCCACACGGTGATCCGATTCCGGATGCCAATGGAAAAATCATAAAAACTGAAAAAGTATTGCTTTCGGATTTGGATGAAAATCAAACCGGAATTTGTGTAGGGGTTAAAGATACTTCAACAGAATTTTTGAAATATTTGGACAAACAAGAAATTGCTTTGGGATCAAAAATTGAATGTTTAACAAAAGAAGACTTCGATTTATCACTCCGAATTAAAGTGAATGGTAAAGAAGTAACTATTTCCAATAAAATTGCAAGTAATTTGTTTGTAAAACGAATTTAATGACAACCACATTCGTCGTCATCACCACAATTTTTTTTAGGCTTTTTTTTACCAAAAAACTTTTGATATAAAAAGACTAAGGCAATTCCTAATGCGAAGTAAGTTAAGATTTCCTGTATCATTTTATTTTAAAACTTGATACGCAATTAGCGCTGTTAAATAAGCAAATCCACTCATAAAAACCAACTGAATAATGGGCCATTTCCAACTGTTGGTTTCTTTTTTTACAATCGCCAACGTACTCACACATTGCATTGCAAAAGCATAAAATAAGAGTAAGGAAATTCCGGTTGGGAAATTAAAAATCTTAGTCCCATCAGGATGTACTTCGGCTTCCATTCGGTTTTTTATAGTGTCTTCTTCATCGCTACGACTTCCCACACTATAAATAGTGGCCAATGTGCCAACAAAAACTTCTCTCGCTGCAAACGAACTCACTACAGCAATACCAATTTTCCAATCGTAACCCAACGGTTTGATAACGGGTTCGATTGATTTTCCGATAAGTCCGATGTACGAATTCTCTAATTTATAAGAACTAATCTGATCTTCTAAAAATTTCTGACTGTATTTTTGGTTGCTAATGTCGAGTTGCAGTTTTACAATTTGTGGTGCATTATCAAAATCGGAATTCGGACCATGCGAACCTAAAAACCACAAAATAATCGATATGGCCAAAATGATTTTACCCGCACCAAAAACAAACGCTTTGGTTTTTTCAAGTACGTTGATAGCAACATTTTTAAATAAAGGCACTTTGTATCCAGGCATTTCAACAACGAAATACGATTTGGATTTTATCTTCAAAATACGATTCAGAATATACGCAGAGAATATTGCCATTCCAAAACCTAAAAGATATAAAATCATCAAGGTCAATCCTTGTAAACTCATAAATCCGAGGACTTTTGTATCTGGAATAATGAGTGCAATTAAAATGGCATAAACAGGCAAACGCGCAGAACACGTCGTAAATGGTGTGACTAAAATAGTAATTAGTCGTTCTTTCCAGTTTTCGATATTTCGTGCGCCCATAATGGCTGGAATAGCACAAGCAGTTCCAGAAATTAAAGGCACAACGCTTTTGCCTGAGAGTCCGAATTTGCGCATGATTTTATCCATCAAAAACACCACACGACTCATGTAACCACTTTCTTCAAGCACCGAAATAAAGAGAAATAAAAAGGCAATTTGTGGGATGAAAATTAAGATACCACCGATTCCCGGAATGATTCCTTCGCTTATTAAATTGGTAAATTCGCCAGCCGGAAGATTGATTTTGGCATACGACGCCAAGTTGGCAAACGAGCTATCAATAAAATCCATTGGAATTTTCGACCATTCAAAAATCGATTGAAAAATACCAAACAAAATCACAAAGAAAATCAGGTAACCAAATAATCGATGCGTAAGAATCTTGTCTAATTTTGCGCGAATATCTGTTGCTTTTGAAGTGTCAATTTGTTGTCCGATTTTCAGCGTATCATTAATAAACTGATACCGTTTTATGGTTTCTTTTTGTTGCAGACGTTTTAAATCGGCGTGCGATTTGGTAAACGAACTTTTTATTTCGTTTCGGTCCAAATTCAAGAAATTAACATCTTGGGTAATCACCAACCAAAGTTTGTAGACCAACTGATTTGGGAAAGCGTGTTTTAATTTATTAAAATAATCAGGGTCGATACTCGATGCATTCAAGCAAGGCTCTGTCGAAAGCGATTGGTAATTCAGAATTAATTCTTTGATGGTATCAATACCAATATTTTTTCGTGAACTCACCAAAGCAATTTTGGTTTTGAGTTCTTTTTCTAGTAATGGAATGTCGAGTTCTATTCCTTTCAGTTTCATTCGGTCGCTCATGTTGATGACCAAAATTGTCGGAATTTCGAGGTCTTTAATTTGGGTAAAAAGCAGTAAGTTCCGTTTTAAATTCTCAACTTCGGTAACCACAATAGCAACATCGGGAAAGTTCTCGTCATTTTTATTCAGAAGCAGTTCAATCACCAAATTTTCGTCAATTGAACTCGCATTTAAACTGTACGTTCCAGGTAAATCAAGGATGGTCGCTCTGATAGTATCGGAGAGTTTACATGTTCCGATTTTTTTTTCGACGGTAATTCCGGGATAATTTCCCACTTGTTGATGCAAGCCAGTGAGTTGGTTAAACACCGAAGTTTTACCCGTGTTTGGGTTTCCGATTAAAGCTACTTTTATGCTGTTTTTTGCCATTAAATTGTAGTTTCAATCTCGACCGTTATTTCTTTTGCAGTTTCTACTCGAATGGCAACATGAGAATCGTTAACATTAAAATACATCGGACAACCAAAAGGAGCAATTTGAATTAATTCAATTGTATTGCCAGGCAAACAGCCCATTTCGAGCAATTTTAGCGGAATTTCATCGATATTAAAATCGGAAATAATTCCTTTTTGACCAATTTTTAGTTGAGCAATAGTAGTTTGCAAAGCTTTATTTAGATTGAATTAAGACACAAAAGTAAGAATTTGTTAGCTAAAAAAGGTGATAAATATCAAGTTTAAGATATATTTTGAACTTGTTGATATAATGTAATGATCTTTAGGATGTGATTTTTTAGGTTACTTTTTTTCAGCACAGAGAAAAAGAATATCCTCGAGTAGTTGTTTTACATTTTTAATTCCAGGTTCTGTTGGGCCATCCAAATTGGTTCCGTCATAAAACCCGCGAACCCTTCTTTTATCATCAACTAAAACAAAATTTTCAGTATGCACCATGTCGTAAAGTTCGGATGGTTTTCCTGTTTTTACTGCGAGATATGATTTTCGTGCGATAAAATAAATGTCCGATTTATTGCCAGTAACCAAGTTCCATTTGCTGTCGATAACGCCTTTTTCTATGGCGTATTTTTTCAAAACAGGAACGCTATCTATTTCGGGAGTAACCGAATGAGAAAGCAACATGACTTTTGGATTGTTTTTAATTTGATTTTGAAGCCACTCCATATTTTTAGTCATTTTCGGACAAATAGTTGGGCAAGTGGTAAAGAAAAAATCGGCTACATAAATCTTGCCTTCGTAGTCTTTTTGTGTAATTGTTTTTCCGTTTTGATTGGTAAATTTAAAATCGGCTATCGTATGATTTTTAGCAATGTATTGAACAGTTGAGTCAACCAATTCTGGGTTTATATCACTAGGATTGTAAATAGGTAATGACTTTTTAGGCTTTAGAACACTATAAAAAAGGGTTATAGTAATTACTGAAAAGAACAAAAAGAACCCAATTAAAATTTTATATTTTTTTAGCAATGAAAGCATTCATTTATTTTTTTACTTCGTACAATTCGACCTGAAGGTCTCGGGTGCAAAAGTATAAAACAACTGTTAAAAGATACGCCAACGGTTGTTAAATAGTCTGTTAAAAGACATTATTTTATATATTTGATGAAAAAATAATATTTTATGAAAAGATTGCTACTATTAATCACCTTTTTAATTACTTTTTTTGGGTATTCTCAATTTAATGAAAATGCGCCATGGATAGCAAACGATCCTGATGCAAAAAAAGGACTTAAAACGATTAACGAACAGGTAGATTTGTTTACAAATTACTGGGAAACAAGAGACAAAGACAAAAAAGGAAGTGGTTACAAACCGTTTATGCGATGGGAATACCATTGGAAAAACAACACCAATCCACAAGGATATATTATTACGCCACAAGAAATGTGGAATGCCTATTACGAAAAGAAAAATCGTGTAAGCAATAGAACTACTAATTCTGTTAATTCTGTTTTAACACCCGTAAGCAATTGGCAAGCCGTTGGGCCGTTTACTCATACCAATACAGGATCATGGTCGTCAGGTCAAGGAAGAGTGAATGTTGTGTATCAAGATCCAACAAATGCAAACACAATTTATATCGGAACTCCAGCTGGAGGTATTTGGAAATCAACTAATTCAGGTGATTCTTGGATTCCATTATCTGATAATTTACCTCAAATAGGTGTTTCTGGAATAGCAGTTGATCACACCAATTCAAATATTATTTATATAGCAACAGGAGATTGTGATGCTTCAGACACCTATTCTATTGGTGTTATGAAGTCGACAGATGGAGGTCTAACTTGGAATACTACGGGTTTAACTTTTACCACTACAAATAGATTTGCTGGCGATATTTTAATAAATCCTTCCGATCCAAATATGTTATGGTGCGCTACAAATGTTGGAATTTACAGATCTTTAAATGCAGGACTTTCTTGGACGGTAGAACAAACTGGCGATTTTTCACAAGGAAGAATTCGATTGAAACCTGGAGATCCTAATACCGTTTATGCGGTTTCTAATAATAGATTTTATAGATCAACAAATGCTGGTGATACTTTTACAATAGTAACTACAGGTTTACCGACAAATTCTGGGCGAATGATAATGGATGTTACAGAGGCAAATGCAAACTACATTTACATCTTAAGTTCTACAACAACCAATACCATGCAAGGGGTTTATCGTTCTACTGATGGCGGAACCAATTGGACTAAAACGTCAGGTACAACATCTACATTTGAATCCACTCAGTCATGGTACGATTTAGCGTTCGCTGTTTCTCCAACAAATGCCAATGAAATTTATACTGGATGTATGAATATTTGGAAATCGACGAATGGTGGAACTAATTTCACAAAACTCAACAATTGGAATGCACCTACAAGTCAAGCTTACACACATGCCGATATTCATTATTTGCGTTTTTTTGGCAATAAATTGTATTGTGGTAGCGATGGCGGTGTTTATGTGTCAGAGAATAACGGAACCACTTTTACCGATAAAACAAGTTCGGCTCAAATTAGCCAGTTTTATAAAATAGCAGTTTCCAAACAAACGGCTTCTAAAATGGTAGGAGGTTTACAAGATAATGGTGGACATGCATATAGCAACAGCATTTGGAAAAATTATTATGGTGCTGACGGAATGGATACAGCCATCGATCCTAATAACAGCAATTTGTATTACGGATTTATTCAAAGCGGAGGAACACTTTATGTAAGCAACAACGCGGGTAATTCATTAGCAACGTCGATACCAAAACCTGAAGGAGAAACTGGAAACTGGGTAACACCATTAGTGTCTAATTCTGCTGGTGAACTGTTTGCAGGATACAACGATTTGTATATGTTAACTGACGGCGCTTGGGTGCAACAAAACATAAATGCTATCAGTAGTGGTAGACTAGAATTGGTTGTTGTTGATCCTTCAAATGACAATAACATGTTTGTCGTTGATGGACCCAATTTATTCAAAAGTACCGATAAAGGAATTACTTTTACTAACGTATATTCAGCTGATTCAAATATAACTTCTGTTAATGTGCATTCGTCTATTGGAACTACCATTTACATAACAACTTCAGGCACATTTGGTGAAGCGTTAAAATCGGTTGACGGTGGATCGTTATTTACATCATTTAGCGAAGGATTGCCAGATATTGCCAAAAATGTTATCGTTCACCAAGGCAGAAATACTACAAATCCGTTGTTTTTGGGTACTTATTTGGGTGTTTATTATCGCGATGATACAATGACACAATGGGAACCATTTGATACTAATTTGCCAAACGTTGAGGTAACCGATTTAGAAATCAATTTAGAAGAGTCGATTCTAGTAGCAGCTACATACGGAAGAGGAATCTGGCAAACAGCAATTCCTTTTCAAATTCCTTCTGATGACATTAAAATGAACGGAATACTAAGTCCAACAGCTACAAATGTCAATTGTGATACAACGGTTTCACCACAAATTGAGGTTAAAAATAACGGACTAAACCCAATAACAGCAATAACATTTAACTATTCGTATAATACCAATAATAACACTTTTAACTGGACGGGTCTTATTAATCCGGGTCAAACGGCAACAATTAATTTACCGCAATCGACACTGAATAAAGGAGCTTATACTTTTATAGTAACATCGACCATTTTAAATGATTTGTTCAATGATAACAACACGGCAACAGGAGCATTTTTCTTAAATGATTCAGGAACAGTCAATGTAACCAACACTTTTGAAAATCCAGTTGATGAATTATTAGACAACAATGAGGGAAGTGCAACTGGAATTTGGATCAGAGGAATCAGAACAGGAGGAATGCTTGCCACACCAACAAATAATGTCTATACCACATCTTTAAGTGGTGAATATCCTAACATGACCAAAGCATTTTTAATTTCAGAATGTTATGATTTGACACAATTAGCCAATCCGCAGATAAGCTTTAAAATGGCATTCGATCTCGAAAATAATTGGGATATAGTTTATGTTCAATATTCTACAGATTTTGGTCAAAACTGGGAAGTATTGGGAGAGCAAGGACCAGCTTGGTACAATAGCGATAGAACGCCAGACACTTCTGGTACCGATTGTAATAATTGTGTAGGCGCACAATGGACGGGAACAGACAGTATATTACAAACCTACAGTTATCCGCTAACTAATTTTAATGCAGAGCAAAATATCATCTTTAGAATTGTTTTTCATTCCGATGAGGGAGTAACCAACGAAGGTGTCGTAGTCGACGATTTCTTAATTAGCGGTACTTTAGCGACAGACAGTTTCGATTTGAATACACTTTCTATTTATCCAAATCCATCCAATGGTATTTTTACTATTAATTCGGGCAACTTCCCAATAGAAAAAATAGAAGTATACGATGTAACGGGTAAAATCATTAACGTAGAAAATAATGTACAAATGTCAAACAACAGTTCGGTTTTAGATTTAACGCATGTAGCTACCGGACTTTATTTTGTTAGAATCACATCAAACAATCAAAAAACAGTAAAAAGAATACTTAAAAAGTAATACTATGAGCAATCAACTGAATAAAAAAATAGCATTAGTTTGCTTGAGTTTTATGGGTTTTTACCAACTCAATGCACAACAAAAAACACCAGGAATCAACCTCGATTTGATGGACAGAACCGTAAAACCAGGTGACGATTTCTTCCGATTTGTAAACGGAACGTGGTATGATAAAACTGAAATTCCAAGCGATAGGGTTCGTTGGGGAAGTTTTGATGAATTGCGCCAAAACACCGACAAAGATGCGTTAGCAATTTTAAAAGACGCAGCGACTAAAAAATTAGATCCAAAATCCGATCAAGCAAAAGCAGTCAACGTTTATAAGACGTATATGGATACGATTTCAAGAAACAAACTCGGAATTACTCCAATAAAAGAAACCTTAACCAAAATCGACGCTATCAAATCGGTAACCGATTTAAATAAATTCCTTACCGAAATGCAACCGCAAGGTGGATTGGGTTTTTATGGTCTCGGAATTGGTCCAGATGCCAAAAACAGCAATCGAAATGTGGTAAATATTGGCACAGGAAGATTAGGTCTTCCCGACAGAGATTATTATGTTTCTGAAGATGCCGATTCTAAAGAAAAGAGAGAGAAGTATGTTGTACACGTAGCGCGAATGATGCAATTTCTTGGCGAAAATCCAGAAACGGCAAAAGCCAATGCACAAAAAGTTTTGGCTATTGAAATCAGTATGGCAAAACCATTATTGGACAGAGTAGAAAGAAGGGATCGACGTAAAACCTACAATCCAATGTCGGTAGCCGATTTGCAAAAATTAACGCCTGCCGTAAATTGGACGACTTATATTAAGGGTGTTGGAATTACAAATTTGGATTCGCTTATTGTTTCCCAACCCAAATACATGACTGCGTTGCAAACCATTCTTACTGAAAATAAAATTGACGAATGGAAAGCGTATTTGCGTTGGTCATTACTTAATAAATCAGATAATGTTTTAACGACCGAAATTGAAAAAGCCAATTGGGATTTTTATAGCAAAACGCTACAAGGAGCAAAAAAACAACGTCCAAGAGAAGAGCGCGCCCTTCAAGTAGTTAACGGAACTGTTGGAGAAGCATTAGGGAAATTGTATGTAGCACAAAAATTTCCTGCTGAAGCCAAAGAAAAAGCAAGTAAAATGATTAAAAACATCTTTCGTGCTTTTGAAGCCAGAATCAATAACTTGGCTTGGATGACTCCAGAAACTCGAAAAGGAGCCATCGAAAAATTGCAAAAATCAAACGTTAAAATAGGTTATCCAGACAAATGGAAAGACTATTCTAAACTGGTTATCAAAAGCAAAGAAGAAGGCGGAACCTATTATGAGAACATGAAGAATGTGACCAAATGGAATTTTCAAGAAAATCTTGCCGATTTAAATAAACCTGTAGACAAAACACGTTGGGGGATGTCACCACAAACGGTAAATGCGTATTACAGTCCAACCAACAACGAAATTGTTTTTCCAGCGGCTATTTTACAGCCTCCTTTTTATGATTATAGAGCTGACGAAGCAGTGAATTATGGTGGAATTGGAGCTGTAATTGGACACGAAATTTCTCATGGTTTTGACGATTCAGGTTCAAGATACAATGCCGATGGAAATTTAGTAAACTGGTGGACAGAAGAAGATTTAACTCAATTTACAGGTCTTAGCGGAGCGTTAGCCGATCAATACAGCGCTTTAGAACCATTGCCTGGGACTTTCGTAGATGGTAAATTTACCTTAGGAGAAAACATTGGCGATTTGGGTGGAATCAATGCAGCTTACGATGGCTTGCAATTGTATTTAAAAGAAAATGGAAATCCGGGACTAATAGACGGATTTACTCCAGAACAACGTTTGTTTATTTCTTGGGGAACCATTTGGCGTTCGAAAATGCGTGACGAAGCTATTAAAAATCAGGTAAAAACCGATCCGCATTCACCAGGAATGTACCGTGCTTATGTACCGTTGTTGAATTTGGATACTTTTTACAAAGCCTTCGACATTAAAGAAACCGACAAATTATATATAAAACCAGAAAATCGCGTGAAGATCTGGTAAGTCAATAAATAAAAAACCTCAAGTTAGTCTTGAGGTTTTTTTATGGTTTTAAGTAATCCAATTACACTAACAATAACCCAAGCGCCTTCCAAAATAATAAACGGGACAAAGTCAATTAAGATTGAAGCATAACAAGCAATTGCTGCTCCAATAATATTAATCACAAAATACAACACACCGTCTTTTTTAATAAAAGAGAACAGGTTTAAAAAATAGGCGAGAAGTATTAATCCAACTCCAATTGTGCCAATTATGTCATGATAATTCATAGTACTTAATTAAGTAAATACGCTTCCATAAACTTGATGACTGCTAAATTTTGGTAATCTACATTGGGTTTTTTTCTAAAACCATGACCTTCGTCTTTGGCTTCTAAATACCAAACTACATTGCCTTGTGCTTTTAGTTTATCGCGCATTTGTGTTGCTTCGGTAACAGGAACTCTAGGGTCGTTGGTTCCTTGAATGATAAACATAGGTTTTTTGATTTTATCGGTGTTGTTCAACGGAGAAATTTTATCAAAAAAAGCTGCCATTTTTTCATTGCGCTCGTCGCCATATTCTACTCTTCTTAAGTCACGACGGTACTCTTCGGTATTTTTCAGAAAGGTCTTAAAACTGGATATTCCAACAACATCAACAGAACAACGAATTCTATCAGCATAATGAAACGCCGTCGCCAAAGTCATATAACCGCCATAACTTCCGCCCGTTATCATGATGCGGTCTTTGTCTAATTCGGGTTGCAAAGCAATCCAATCCAACAAAGCGCCAATGTCTTTCACAGAATCTTCTCTTAAAAATTCGTTGTCTTTAGCGATGTACGTTTTTCCAAAACCTGACGAACCTCTCACATTTGGAAAAATAATAGCCACTCCCATTTCATTCGTAAAATAATTATCAGAACCTGCAAAGGAAGCAAAAGCTTGTCCTTCAGGACCACCGTGAATGTCAATTATAACGGGTCTTTTTCCAGTAAATTTGGTTGCAGCAGGATAATAAAATCCAGAAATGGTTAATTTGTCAAAACTTTTCCATTCAATATATCTAGGTTTAGACATGTCTGTTGTTTGCATTTGACCCAATTCGCTTTCTGTCCAACGAGTGATTTGATTGTTGATCGAATTTAGGCGGTACACATCCGACGATGAATCGGAAGTAGATTGTGTAAAAAATAGCGATTTGCTATTTTTGGGGAATTCCAATCTGCCAATCAAACCAATAGGAACATTCTTTACAGCATCATATTTTTTAGAAGCGGTATCCATAATGTATAATCTATTCGTACCTCCTTCGTTGGTTGTAAAAGCCAATCTTGACAAATCTTCCGTTAAGGTGTAATTAGCAACATCCCACGGAATTGAAGATGTGATGTAAGTCGTTTCCTTGCTTAGGATATTCATATATGCCAAACGTCTAAATTCATTATCACGGTCGGTTAGCAACCAAATTTCATTCGCATTTGACGAGAAATTAGCGTTAGTTTGAAGTACACCTTTCTCATTTCTGCTAGTGATTTCGGTTAATTTACCTGTTGCTACATCCAACATCCAAATAAACGCTTCGTTTGCTGACAATCGCTCTTGGACCAAAAGTTTTGATCCATCTTTTGAAATGTCTGTAATTGCCCAACCGCCTCCTTTGACTTCTAAAACGAGTTTGGTGCTTTTTGGATCATTCGGATTCATATAATACAAATCGCGATCACCACCATTTCGTTTGGTAGAAGAAAAGAAAAATCCAGAGCCATCTTTTTTCCATACAACACCACCATTTTGAGAACGCCCTCCATCGGTAAGTAAAGTAGATTGTAAGGTTTTTAAATCGAGTTTGTATAATTGCCCAAATTCATTGCCACCAGTGTCTTTAGCGTAAATTAAATAATCGCCTTTGGTAGGCTCGTATACGGCATTTGCTAACGGTTCGTCAAAAAAAGTAAATTGTTTACGAGTGCCCATCGGCTGCAAAACGATATGCAGTTGATTGGTGGTACTAAAACGAGTTGAAATGATAATTCCTTCCCTTAATGGATGAGTAGCAACTAGTGATGCTCCACGATATTCTGAATATTTTTTAACTTTAGTAGCTAAATCTTTAGAAATTTCGGGGATGTTTTCTACGATAAGATTTTCGTTTGGAACTACTAAATTTTTAGATTGTTGTGCTTGGAGCACACCACAAAATAGAAGCAGAAATAAATAAAAAGAGTTGGTTTTCATATAATTGGGTTTTAATTGGCTGGAGTCAGCTTACTCAAAGATAGTCTATTTAATCGAGAGGTTTTTTAAATTCGTAAGATAGAATACGCGCAACTTTTTCACTGCAAATGGTTTTCCCAACAGAAAGGTTACTCTCATCAAATTCGGGTAAAGGCAAATGTAAGGCAATGGCTTTTTGCGTGTAATATTCTTTTCTGGTAGGATGTTGTGGCGCCACAGCATTGAACGTATCATTCCAATTCTTCGTCTCTATTATTTTTTGAATAATTCCGATGCAATCATCCTGATGAATTAAATTAATTGGACCAATTGGGTTTTCGATGTTTTTCTTTCCAGATAAAAAATGAATCGGATGTCGGTCTTCACCAATCAATCCGCCAAAACGAACAACAGTCGTTTGAAAATGAGAATTGGTTTGTAAAAGCTGTTCGGCTTGCAGTAATTGTTTCCCGCTTTCCGTTTCCGGATGAGGTTCCGTTGTTTCGTTCACGACTTTGTTATCATCTTGATAAACGGCTGTTGAACTGACAAAAAGCACTTTTTCTAGCGATGATTTTTCGATAAACGGAATTAGTGTTTGTATTTTTCGGACAAAATTCTCACCTGCATTTCCTCTTAATTTGGGTGGAATATCAATAATTAAGATTTCTGAATTTTCTAAAAAAGCAGTCACATCACCTTCTATTTTATTTTCAAACAAAGCAATTTGAAAAGGTGCAATTCCGACATTTTTTAAAAGCGTCATTTTCGCCTCAGAAGTGGTCGATCCTTTTACAGAAAAACCTTTTTCTATAAATGATTTGGCTAAAGGAAGTCCGAGCCAACCACAACCTAAAATACTAATTTGACGCATTATTGTAAAGTGTCTTTTTCAACATTCAAACTATCTTGAACGGGTTTTTGCAACGTATATGGATTCAGAATATCTTTTATAATTGGTGTCGCTTTTATTTTTTGTTTTACAATCACAGCATCCGTCAAAACAAAAGGTTTCGGAAGCATCCACGGTTTTCTTTTTACCATACGGATCG
>JAZKGN010000167.1:0-29850 GCA_040385945.1 Bacteroidota bacterium | reverse complement strand
TTGCTTCGCTTCCTCAAAAAGTCAGTATTAGTTTTGATATCGATGGAATGTATCCTTGGTATTGTCCTAATACAGGAACGCCAGTTCCGGGTGGATTTTCATTCGAACAAGCGACCTATCTATTCAATAAATTAGCCGAAAGCGGTAAAGAAATTATTGGCTTTGATCTGGTAGAAGTAGCGCCAGGCGAAAATGACGATTGGGACGGAAATGTCGGTGCTCGAATGCTATTTCACCTATGTGGTGTTTTGGCAAAAAACAACGGACTTCACGTTGGACAAAAAATACAATTCCCTAAATAAAATTAAAAACAGCTAAATTTAATTTAGCTGTTTTTAATTTTATTTGTCACTCTTATTTTTTAATCACTCTAATGGGTTTTTGGGTAACACCGTCAACTTCGGCTACTAATAAATAAACTCCTTGAGAGAGTGCAGTAGTGTTAATAGAAGTGCTTTCTTCAAAAGCAGTAACATTGGTTTGATTTACTAATTTTCCATCCGTTGCATATAAATTCAATAGTGCTGATGAGGTAGAAAGGTCATTTGCTTTAACGACCAACTCGTTTTCAAATGGATTTCCTAAAACAGAAACGGCATTGGTGAATACAAACTCTTCATTACTTAAACCTGTAAATACCAACGACCAAGAGTTAATATTTCCGGTATCGCCACCTCCAGAATCTCTTACATTTAACTTCCAATCACCCATAATAGCAACACCATTAAAAAAAGTTGTTAAATCGCATAAAGTATACGTGTTTGGATAAGCTGTCGGTGCCAATCCAGTTGGAGCGTAATTTCCTGTTGGAATATTATAAGCTGTTGTTCCAGCAGCAAAATCAATTAAAGTAGTATTTGAAGATTTAAAACTTAAAACATTTCCCGCTGCAAAATTCGAATTATCTCCACAGTCAGTATCTGGTGTAGCTCCAGTTGCTCCCATTCGTTTCAGTAAAACACATTTTGTGTTTGCAGGAGTTTCTACATCAACAACAAGATCGCCAATCCAAGTGTGTGTTAAATCCAAATTAATAGTCAAGGATGTCGGATCAGTAATTGTACCCGTTATTGGAACAGTAATAGTGCTACTTGTATTTCCTGGAGTTAACGAATTGCTTCCACAGCCAACACTTCCGTCAACTAACGGAATAGCCGTTGCATTGGTATACGTTTGCGCTTGCATTAAGCTGGTTAAAAACAACGCGCCTAAAAGTAGTTTTGTTTTCATAATTTGGGAGTTTATGGGTTAGATAAATGGGTTAAACTATTGAACACTACAAATATACTACTATAATTTTTGTCAATAAATCGGGTAACTTAAAATTATATAAAAATCTAAATTAATTGTATAAAATGAATTTAAAGTCAGTTGACTTACTTTGAAACATAATTAATTCAAAAAATATAATTATGAAAACTATCTATTTACTATTCGTCTCTCTTGTGCTATTTTCTTGTCAGAATCAAGAAAAAATCGATATTCAAAAAGCCAAACAAGCAAGCATTGACTCAATGAAAGTAGCCATCGAAAAACAAAGAATCATCGACTCAATGAATATTGAAATAGCCAAAGTAGAACAACAAAAAGAAACTGTTGTAGTACATCAAACTACGGCTACTACAACCGAAAAGAAAAGAAAAGGCTGGAGCAACACGGCAAAAGGTGCTGTAATTGGTGCTGGAGTTGGAGCTGTTACAGGCGCAATAGTTAGCGAGAAAAAAGGCACAGGTGCTATCATCGGGGGATTGGCTGGTGCTGGAGTTGGAGCTGGTACTGGTGCCATAATTGATGACCAGAAAAAGAAAGAATAATCTATCCTTTACATACCTACAAACGGTTTATTGTCTATGATAATAAACCGTTTTTTATTGTCTGAAATTAATTGTAATATTGAGTTATTAAATTGTATCAATGAAAAAAGGTAAAAAAATACTACTAGCATTATCAGTAGTGTTAGTGCTATTTGTACTGTCAGGTTTTATCTATCTCCAAACCACAAAACCCATCTATGAAGGTGAATTGGGTTTGAAAAACATCAATGCAGCTACAACGGTTTACTTTGATGAGTTCGGTGTGCCTCATATTTATGCCACTTCGCAACAAGATGCCATGACTGTTTTGGGATATGTTCATGCGCAAGATCGCTTGTGGCAAATGGAACTTATGAAACGTATTGCTCCCGGAAAATTATCTGAAATTTTCGGAACCAAAGCACTAAAAAACGACCTCTTTTTTGCGGGTATTGGCATCGATGAAAACTCAGAAAAAGCAATAGCACAACTCGACAAAAATGCAGCACCATACAAACTAGCAATGGCGTATCTCGATGGTGTAAATCAATACATTGAAAACGGAAAAACACCTGTAGAGTTTGAATTAATCGGAATCAAAAAAGAAAAATTCACATTAAAAGATGTGTATAATATCTTCGGATTTATGTCGTTCAGCTTCGCAATGGCTCAAAAAACCGATCCGTTGTTGACCGATATTCGGGATAAATTGGGAGTAGATTATTTAAAAGATTTTGGTTTGGATGGATCGCTTTCAAAGACGCAAATAAAAAACTTTAAAGGTAAATCTGAAGCCTACACACAGATTTCAAAATCGATTTCAAGTTTGTTAGATAATTCGCCAATTCCACCTTTTATAGGAAGTAACAGTTGGGTTATAGGTGCGCCAAAAACCAAAAACGGAAAGGTCATTTTTGCCAATGATCCACACATCGGATTTTCGCAACCTTGCACCTGGTATGAAGCCCATATTGTGACACCCGATTACGAAATGTATGGCTATTATTTGGCAGGAACACCCTTTCCGCTTTTAGGACATAATCGCGATTATGCTTATGGTTTGACCATGTTTGAAAATGACGATATAGATTTGTTTCAAGAAGAAGAAAATCCCAACAATACCAATCAATACAAAACAATAAACGGTTACAAAAACTATAGTATTCGAAAAAAAACCATCAAAGTCAAAGACAGTTCGTCGGTAACATTACAGATCAAAGAATCTATTCACGGACCAATCATGAATGGATTGCTGACCACACTTTCGACTAAGAAACCAATTGCGATGTCGTGGATTTATACGCAAGAAAAAAATCAAATTCTCGATGCGGTTTATGCACTTAGTCATGCTAAAGATGTTGCCGATTTTTACAACAAAGTCGAACTCGTTCACGCTCCAGGATTGAACATCATGTATGGCGATGCCAAGAACAACATCGCTTGGATAGCATCGGGGAAATTGTATAAATTGGACAAATCGGTGAATCCCAATTTTATTTTAAATGGTGCTAATGGCATCGATGATAAAAAAGAATTTTTGCCGTTTTCTAAAAATCCATCAGCTATTAATCCACCTTGGCATTACGTTTATTCGGCAAACAATCAACCTGAAGCTGTTGATGGTTACTTGTATCCGGGATATTATTTGCCACAAGACAGAGCAAAACGAATTGACGGTTTGTTGGCGCCAAAAAACAATTGGACGTCAACCGATGTTCAAAAAATGATTGTCGATAATACGTCGTCTACTGCTGTACAAATTGTATCGAGTTTTTTATCTGAAATTAAGATAAACAATGCAAGTTCAAATGAAAAGAAAGCCTACGAAATCTTAGGCAAATGGAATGGTTCTAATAATGAAACGGATGTGGCTCCAACAATTTATAATAAATTTATTTACCACTATTTAAAGAATACGTTTCAAGATGAATTGGGTAAAGACGATTTTGCTGCATTACTTTCTACTCATATTCTAAAACAAATGATCGCACCACAAATTGCGAATGAAAGTTCAGTTTGGTGGGATGATTCAACTACCAAAAATCACAAAGAAACGCGAAAAGAAATACTGACCAAATCATTTGCAGCAGCCATTTCTTCCCTTGAAAAGCAATTGGGAAATGATGTTAATTCTTGGACATGGAACAAAGTCCACACACTAGAACACCAACATCCATTGGGGAAAGTCGCTGCGTTGCGAAGTAGTTTTAATGTGGGGCCATTAGCAGTTCCAGGTTCCAGTGAAGTGATTAATAATTTGGCTTTTACGTATTCAGATGCTGCTGTTTATGAGGTAAAAGCTGGTCCGTCCACACGAAGAATCATCGATTTTTCCGATGTCGAAAACAGTGTGAGTATTCTTCCAACGGGTCAATCCGGAAATCCAATGAGCCAACATTACAGCGACCAAGCCGAAATGTACCAACAAGGAAAATTCCGAAAAATGAAAATGAACAAAAAAGAAATCATAGCGACGTCTACTAAGTTGGTCTTCACACCGAAATAATTCGTGAAAATTCGTGTAATTCGTGGCTAAAAAATTAAATTTGCAAAACCGTTTATACTTTTTAAATGCAAACCCCTCAAAAAATTGCTGTTGTAGGTTCTGGATTAGTCGGAACTTTATTGGCAATATATCTTAAAAAATTAGGTCATACCGTACACGTTTACGACAGAAGTGCCGACATTCGAACCGTCGAATTTTCTGGGCGTTCCATCAATTTGGTCATGTCTAATAGGGGTTGGAAAGCCATGAAAGATGTAGGTTTGGAAGATGAAATCCGCAAAATCGGAATCCCAGTAGATAAACGCGCTATTCACACCCAAGACGATAAAACAAAATACCAATATTACGGAAAGGAAGGCGAAGCTATTTTTTCACTTTCGCGTGGCGTTTTAAACAGACGCATGATTGACTTGGCAGAGGAAGAAGGAGTGGAGTTTTTCTTCGAACATAAAATTTGGGACGTTACTCTTGCCGATGCTACTTTGCATATTGGTGAAACCGAAAGAGGTGCGTGGAGCGATTTAAAATACGATAAAGTTTTTGGTGCCGATGGTGCCTTTTCGAGAATTCGTCACCGAATGCAGCGTCAAAGTATGTTTGATTATTCGCAAGAATTCATGAAAATGGGTTACAAAGAATTGCACATTCCAGCCAACCCAAACGGTACTCACAAAATTGATAAAAACTCCCTTCATATTTGGCCAAGAGGCAATTTTATGTTGATGGCGTTACCCAATCTCGACGGCACTTTTACCTGTACATTGTTCATGCCTTTTGAAGGAGAGAATTCGTTTGAACAGTTAAAAGACGAACAAAGTTTGGTTGCTTTTTTTGCCACTTATTTCCCAGATACAGCTGCTGTTATTCCCGATTTGGTCAACCATTTTTTCAAAAACCCAACGAGTTATTTGGCTATCATGAAATGCTATCCGTGGACTTTTGAAGACAAAGTAGCTTTGATTGGCGATTCGGCACATGCGATTGTTCCTTTTTACGGTCACGGAATGAACGCTGGGTTTGAAGACATTTCCATTTTAAATGAAATGATTACCCAATATGGCAACGATTGGAAAACGATTTTCTCTGAGTATGAAAAGTCAAGAAAACCCAATGCTGATGCGATTGCCGAACTTTCAATGCGCAATTTCATTGAGATGAGCGCCAAAACTGCCGACTCGAATTTTTTACTTCAAAAGAAAATAGAAAAATGGTTTTCCGATAAACATCCCGACAAGTGGATGCCTTTGTACAGCAGAGTTACCTTTAGTTTACAACCCTATTCGGAAGCCTTGGCAATTGGTGATTTTCAAAATAA
The DNA here is from genome assembly GCA_040385945.1 of Bacteroidota bacterium. GTDB lineage: Bacteria > Bacteroidota > Bacteroidia > Flavobacteriales > Flavobacteriaceae > Flavobacterium. Next base: position 24,236 of record JAZKGN010000167.1, on the reverse strand, counting down.
AATCATGGAGCAAATCATGCAAATGCCCAACATCGAAGAAAAATGGAACAGTGAGGAAGTCGAAAATAAGATTATCGAATTGTTGAAGTAGTTGTCATTGCGAGGTACGAAGCAATCTCCAGCTATTCGCTCCAAGTTTTTTCATTTCAAACCATTTTTGTAAGCTTTTAAAATAGCTTCCTTTGGTCGCTTTTTAAAAGCAACAAAAATTGGATTTCAATTTCAAAAAGCTTTCCACTTCTATCTGGGCTAGGACAACGCAACATCTGGCCCCTTCGCTAAAACAGTTCACAGAACTGTTTTTTCACGCTCGGTCCTCCTCCCGATGTACTTTATTAAAATCAAAAGCAGGTTTGCAAATCGCAATATATTCACACGGTTCATCAAACGGATTGGAGTATTGCACTCGCGTATTTTTCTCAATTTTTATCGATTGTCCAGCTTCTAAAACAATCACTTCGTCTTCAATAATAAATTGCTTTTTACCCGAAATAATATAGGTGTATTCCTCAAATTCAGGAGTTTGATAAGGTTCGCTCCATTTGGGTGGCGCGACCATGTGCGCAATAGAAATTTCGGTATTTCCAGTAGTTGGAATGCCGTGATGTTCTTCTATTAACTTTCCATCTGTAGTCGGAACTACAAAAGGCGATTTCTGTATAAAGTATTTTTTCATAGCCTTATTTTTCTTGCTTCTTTTCTCTATTTTTTAAAAATAAAATAAACAGCCAATACTAAAAAGCACATGCCTACAACATGATTCCATTTCAACGTTTCATTTTTGAAAAACAAGAACGAAAAAATTACAAAAATTACCAAGGTAATCACTTCCTGAATCACTTTCAATTGTAACAACGAAAAAGGGCCGCCATTGTCTTCAAATCCTATTCTGTTGGCTGGAACTTGAAAACAATATTCAAACAATGCCAATCCCCAACTGATCAGAACAATGGTGATTAATCCAGCGTTTTCAAACCATTTGAGTTCTTTAAATTTCAAATGTCCGTACCAAGCCAATGTCATAAACACATTAGAAAGAACAAGTAAACCAATAGTGAGGTAGGCTTTCATAAGGTAAGCAATGACTTATTTTTTAAAAATCTTCATTAAAACGCCAAAAACACCACGAATAAATGTAGCACTCGTAACTACTTTTGTGACCGATTTTCCAATTACTTCGGCAGTGCTTGGTTCGTTGCTTTTTTTCTGTTCGACTTGTTGTTCTTCGGCTTGTTCAAAGGCACTTTCGATTTTTCTGTTGAGCATTTCGTAGGCGCTTTCTCGGTCTATTTCTTCGGCATATTTGCGTACTAATTTTGATTTGGCATTGATTTCCGAAATTTCGCTCGCCACCAAAACGTCCATTCGACTCATGGGTGCTCGCATCATTGTAGCTGCTAAAGGCGTTGGAATTCCTTTTTCGCTCAAAGCCGTTACGAAAGCTTCTCCAATTCCGAGTGATGTCAATACTTCATCGGTTTTATAATAATCGGAACTAGGATAATTATCGGCTGTTTGTTTGATGGCTTGTCGATCATTGGCGGTAAATGCTCTCAACGCATGTTGGATTTTCAATCCCAATTGCGCTAAAACGCCTTTCGGAATGTCCATTGGATTTTGCGTTACAAAGTAAACGCCAATTCCTTTTGAACGAATCAATTTGATGATGGTTTCAATTTGATCCAACAACACTTCACTAGCTTCGTCAAATATCAAATGCGCTTCGTCTATAAATAACACCAATTCGGGTTGTTCAACATCGCCAATTTCGGGCATTTGTTGGTAAATTTCAGCCAATAAACTCAACATAAAAGTCGAGAACAACTTGGGTTTGTCTTGAATATCCGTCAAGCGGATGATGCTTACATAGCCTTTTCCGTTTTCGTCAATGCGCATCAAATCGTCAATTTCAAAGGATTTTTCACCAAAAAAGAAATCGCCTCCTTGCTGTTCCAATTCGATAATCTTACGTAAAATAGTTCCCGTTGTGGCTGTAGAAATCTTTCCGTATTCGGATGAAATTTCGTCTTTACCTTCTTCGGTAATATAATTGAGCACTTTTTTGATGTCTTTCAAATCCAAAAGTGGCATTTTATGGTCGTCACAATATTTAAAAATAACCGAAACAACTCCAGCTTGCGTGTCATTTAAATCTAAAATCCGAGAAAATAAAACAGGTCCGAACTCTGAAATCGTGGCACGTAATCGAACACCATCTTGTGCCGAAAGCGTCATCAACTCCACAGGAAAAGATGCTGTTGTATATGGGATATTTATTTTAGTATGTCGCTCGGTAATAAATGATTTTTCTTCGCCTTGCTTTGCAATTCCAGAAAAATCACCTTTTATATCCATCATCAAAACCGGAATTCCGAACGACGATAATTGTTCCGAAAGGACTTGAATTGTTTTGGTTTTTCCAGTTCCAGTTGCACCAGCTATTAGTCCGTGACGGTTTAACGTTTTTAAAGGAATCTTAACTTGGGTTTCACCGATGGCTTCTCCATCAAGAATCGCAGCTCCCAGAAGGATACTGTCTCCTTTTGACGTATAACCGTCATTAATATGTTGAATGAATGTTGCTTTGTTGCTCATTTTTATCAGAAATTGAATTTAATACTAACTATAGTAGTGCAAGATACTATTTTTTGAGGAGTTCTAAGATAAGAGAAAACGCTCAAAAAGCAAAATAGTTATTAACAAGAAAATACTAAAAAAAACAAATATTACGTTGTTAACAAAGAGTTAGTTAATTAATAACCAAATGATTTAATTAGAATAAATTAAAAAAGCACAAAAAATAGTTTACTAGTTCGAAAAGCGGTAAATTAAGCAAATGTTATAATTACCAAAAAAAGTTTTTTTATTTCAACTAAAAAATTAAATTTGCTGCTATTCAAGTTTATTAACAACTAAAAAAAGCGAATAAATTATTTTAAACTATTAAAAATTTTAAAAATGGCAAACGTTAAAAAAGAAAAAGGGTCAAACGGAGGAGGAATGTTCTCTGGAATTGTAATTGTATTATGTGTATTTGTGGGATGGATTATATGGCAGTTCATCATGGGTTCTGGATCCAATTTTGAAGGAGGAGTAAACACAGGTCACCCACTTCCAGGAAACTATTTGGCAATGGTATATAAAGGAGGTCCAATTGTACCAATTTTAATGGGATTATTATTAATGGTTGTTGTTTTCTCAGTAGAAAGATTTTTTGTTATTTCAAAAGCGGCTGGAAAAGGAAACCTTGACCAATTCATGAATAAAGTACAAGGAAGTGTAAATGCTGGAAATATCGAAGAAGCTATCGATGCTTGTGATAAACAACAAGGTTCAGTTGCTAACGCAATTAAATCGGCTTTGGTAAAATACCAAGATGTTAAAAAAGAAGGATTCAATAGCGAAGAAGCATCTGAGATGATTCACAAAGAAATTGAAGAAGCTACTTCTCTTGAAATGCCAATGTTAGAAAAAAATATGACTATTTTATCTACATTAGTATCTCTTGGAACACTTGCGGGATTATTAGGAACAGTAACAGGTATGATTAAAGCGTTTGGTGCATTAGCAACAACTGGTACTCCAGACCAAGCGTTATTAGCAAATGGTATTTCTGAAGCACTTATTAATACAGCTACAGGTATTGCAACTTCTGCGTTCGCAATTGTAGCGTACAACTTCTTTACTTCTAAAATTGATACCTTAACGTATTCTATCGATGAGGCAGGAACTGCTATCGTTAATACGTACAGAAGATTTAGAGGAAGTTCAAAATAGTAGTAATTTTTTTGATGGTTTATCCATTAAATAAATAATATAAAAGAAATGGCAAAAATAACAATGTCTAAAAAAGCGGCGTCTATCGACATGACAGCAATGTGTGATGTAGCTTTTCTTTTGCTTACATTCTTTATCTTAACGGCAACAGCTAAACAGCAAGAACCACTTCCAGTTCAAACACCAGCATCAACAGTACAAACCAAATTACCAGAAACGGGATTGGTTACTTTGACTCTTGGAAGTTATGAAGGAAAACCAAAGGTTTTCATCGGAATGAAAGATAGAGATATTCGTAAAAAAACAGTTGAACTAATCAACAATAAATACAATCTTGGAATTTCTGATGCAGAGCAGGATCAATTTGCGCTGATTGATGAATTTGGTGTTCCAGTAGGTAATTTAAAACAAATTATCGCAATGAAAAGTGCTGATAGAAACAAGGTAGGTTTCCAAACTGGGATTCCTTTTGATTCTATTGACAATCAGTTGAAGGAATGGATTTATGCAGCCAGACAAGCAAATGTTGAATTAGGTAAAGATAAAGAACTCGACTTCGCTATCAAAGGCGATGCTAAACAACAGTATCCACAAATTAAAAAAATTATGGATATTTTACAAGACCAAAAAATCAATAGCTTTAATTTAGTTACGGGTTTAAGAGGGAAAGATTATTAATTCATAAAGTATAAAAAATGGCTGAATTAAATACCGGCGACGGTGGCGGCAAAAAAGGCGGTGGTAAAGTAAGAAGTAAAAAACAAAATTCTAAAGTTGACTTAACAGCAATGGTGGATTTAGCCTTCTTATTGATTACTTTCTTTATGTTGACCACATCGCTTTCAAAACCCCAATCTATGGATTTGGGTATGCCTGATAAGGATACAACTAAAACTGAAAAGGACGAGTTAAAAGTTGACCAAAAGAGAACAATGACCATTATTTTAGGTCAGGATAATAAAATAAAATGGTTTCACGGACTTTTAGCAACTCCAGAACCAGGTGGAGCTCCAGCAGACGCTACTTATGGAAAAGAAGGAATTCGTAAAGAAATACTTAAAAGAGTAAAGTCAGTTGAAGAATATTGCAAAACGTTACCCAAAAGTAAACCAGGTGATGGTTTAATTGTAATCATAAAACCAACTAAGAAATCAAACTATAAAAACTTAGTTGATATTTTAGATGAGATGGCAATTTGTGGAGTACCAACCTATGCGATTGTGAATGAATTCCCGGATGAAGAGAAAGCATTGGCAGCTAAGATGAACACGAATACTCCATAAGTATTCATTAAAAACACATAAGATATGAAATTAGACTTATTAAGAAAACAATGGCTTGACATCGTTTTTGAAGGTCGTAACAAAAGTTATGGTGCTTATGATTTGCGCAAAAATAGCGGAAATACAACCTTGCGTGCCATGATAATTGGTGCAGTTGTTTTTGCTATTGCAGTAGCAACACCAATGATTGTTGATTTTATTGGTAGTGCTTCAGAAGATGATACTGCCTTAGATCAAAAAATAACGACTGTAAAATTACCTCCAAAGGAAAAGCCGAAAGAAGATATTCCGCCACCGCCACCGCCACCGCCACCAGTAGATCAGGTGAAATTTGTGAAGCCGGTTGTTGCTAAAACGGAAGAGATAACAGAAGAGCCACCTAAAGTAGAAGAGATTAAAGACAAAAAATTAGGTGACGAAACTATAAAAGGGGATCCAGATGCTCCTTTAACAATCGAACCAGTGGGTAACGGACCAAAAGAAGTTGTGGAAGATGATAATAACATCTATAACTCTGCAGGTATTGAAGTAAAACCAGAATATCCTGGTGGATTGGCTAAATTTTATAGCTTTATAAAAAACAATTATACTCCACCTGAAGAAGAAGGTTTAAAAGGTAAAGTTATTGTTTCTTTTGTTGTTGAAAAAGATGGTTCATTAACTGATATTAAAGTATTAAAGGATATTGGATACGGAACAGGTGCTGAGGCTATAAGAGTATTGAAAAAATGCGCTAGATGGACGCCAGCAGAGCAAAACGGGAAAAAAGTAAGATGTTCTTACCAAATTCCTATTGCTATTGAAACAGCATCAGAATAATGATACAAGATTTTTGGAATAATTTTCAGAAGAAATCGCTTAATGAGCGATTTCTTCTGTTTATAGGGATGCTGTTTTTTTTGATTTATTTAACACTCGGTGTGGTTATAATTTTTTGGGAAAAACTACCTTTGAAAATGCCAACGGAATACCGAATTGCCTTTGGTGTTTTGCTAATTGTATATTCTTTTATACGATTTTTGCGTTTCTTTAATTCGAATAAAGTAGAATGAAAAAATACATTAAATACTTTTTTGTTATAGGTGTACTTATAGTGGGATTTGTTTTTTCTTGCAGTAAGAAAGATCCAAATGCTCCTAAAAGTGATACAATAATAGAAGGAAAAACTAGCATTTTAGTTGACGAAACATTGTTGCCAATTATTGAAGATCAATTGGCCGTTTTTGAAAATAGTTATAATGCAAAAATAACATTGATTCCGCAATCAGAAAAAGAGAGTATACTATCTTTGACGAATTCAAAAGCAGACATTGTCGTTTTGTCAAGAGAATTAAACCAACAAGAGTTGCGTTTTTTTAAACAAAAAAAGATTGAACCTAGAACAACACCTTTTGCTATTGATGCCATAACATTTATAAAAAATAAAAAATCAAACGACACATTGATAGCTATCAGAGATGTTATAGATTTTATGAATGGGAAAAAGAATAGTATCAAAGGATTGGTTTTTGACAATCCAAATTCAAGTACAACACGTTATATATGTGAATTGGCCGGAATTACGACTCTTCCGGAAGAAGGAGTTTTTTCTTTTAAAACTAATGAAGATGTAATTAATTACATAGCAGAAAATGACGGAATGGTTGGAATTGTTGGTTTAAATTGGTTGTATCAACCAAAACCAGAAATGCAACAAAATGTTGATAAGGTGACTATATTAAGTGTTAAGGATACAAACGGTAATGACTATGTTTACCCTAGTCAAGACAATGTAGCTAAAAGAGAATATCCTTTGGCACGTGTTTTGTATATCGTCAATTGTCAAGGATACGAAGGATTAGGAATGGGCTTTGGGTCATTCATAACTGGTGAGAAAGGACAGCGAATTATTTTAAAATCGGGATTAGCTCCAATCAGAGAACCAAGTCGAAATATTAAAATAAGAAGCACTATAGAAACAAAATAGAATTTAAGAAGATTAAAATTAAAATAAGATGAATACAGTTAAAATTTTTAGTATCGCATTATTAGTTGCAACGGGAGTGTCTCAGGCACAAGATTTAGAGCAAGCTAAAAAAGCAATTGATGCAGAACAATACGAAAAAGCAAAAGTAATGCTTAAAAGCATCATTCAAGCGAAACCAGATAATGGAAAGGCAGCCTTTTTATTAGGTAATATATATTTGAAACAAAACATTGAAGACTCTGCTAAAATTGCTTTTCAAAAAGGAATTTCAGCTTCAGAAGGTGCTAAATTCAATTCGATTGGTTTAGGTCATATTGACCTTGATAAAGGCGACGTCAGTGCTGCAAAAGCTAAATTTGATTTAGTAGCTAAAGACATAAAAAAGAAAGATTTTGAAGAGTACATTTATATTGCAAAAGCGTATATGAATGCTGAAAAACCTAACTATAAAGCGGCTATAGAAGTATTAAACAAAGCAAAATCAGCCAACCCAAATGCTGCAGAAGTGCAACTGGCTTTAGGAGATGCACATTATGGTGATAAAAATCAAAATGAAGCCTATGCATCTTACAGAGGAGCGTACACGCTTGACAACACTTTAATTAGAGCAAAAATGCAATTAGGAGTTTTGTTAAAAGGGGCAAAAGCCTATAACGAAGCAATCAAAGCCTATGACGAAGTACTTAAAATTAACCCGAGTTACGGACCAGTTTACAGAGAATTAGCTGAAACGTATTACTTATGGGGAAATAACGAGCCTAGAAAGTATACCGAAAATATTGCAAAAGCATTGAAATATTACGAACAATACATGAGTATGACTGATTATTCATTGACTTCTCGTATGCGTCATGCCGACTTTTTAATCTTAGCTAAAGATTATAAAGCACTTGAAGTGGAAGCAGAACAAATGAAAAAATTAGATAAAGTAAATCCTAGAATTTTACGTTATTTAGGTTACTCTGCGTATGAAAACGGAAATACGGATGCAGCCATCACAGCACTTACTGATTTTACAACTAAAGGAACCAATAAACTTATTGCAAGAGATTACCTTTATTTAGGTTTAGCAAAATTAAAAAAAGCTGCTGGAGTTGATGCAAAAACGGTTGATCAAGTGGGTTTCAATTCGGCTATATCCGATATTAAAAAAGCGGTAGAGCTAGAGCCTACAATGGTAAATGATTTGAATGAAGTAGGTAAAAAATACTTCACACAAAAAATGTATAGCATAGCCGGAACTATTTTTGGAATTGCTATTACGAATCCAAATTCTAAAAATTTCTTGGAAGATAATGTGTACTACGGACTTTGTGTATACACAGATAACAGAGGAAAAGACGCAGCTGCTAGAGATAAAGCTGCTTTAACAAGTGCCGATGTAGCAATGGACAATGTGCTAATAGCCAATCCAAATTATCAAGAAGCTTATTTATACAAAGCAAGAATCAACAATTTACTTGACCAAGACGAAATAATGGCGGTGAATTATCAAAAATTTGTAGATATGATTCTAGCTAAAGGTGAAGAAGAAATCACAAAAAATAAAAAGAAAGTAACCGAATCTTATAATGCAATGGCAGCACATTTTGCCAATACAGATAAGGTAAAAGCAAAAGAATATTTCAATAAAACGTTAGCGTTAGATCCAGCAGATTCGTATGCAATTGAATCGTTAAAAGTCTTGAAATAAGAAAAATATCTTGAAGTGCTTTTTAAGCTAAAACAATAAAAATCATCTAAGCAATTAGATGATTTTTTTTATAAAAATGTTAAAATTTGTAAGAAAATTTAGATGCTAAATAATAATTCAAGTAATTCGCAGTTAGTATTGAAACCGTAACCAAAACTATATGCCCAGATTAATTTTTACTACATTATTATTTTTTATTTGCACGTTTTCCTTCGCACAAAAAGTGTTTAGCCTTAAAGGAAAAGTAATCGACCAAACCACAAAACTACCTATCGAATCAGCAACTGTCTATCTTTCTTCTGCAAAAGATTCTACCGTTATCGATTACACCATTACCAATAAACTGGGTAATTTTGATCTTAAGATGAAGAAAATTACCTATCCAGTTTATCTTAAAGTTTCTTTTATTACCTATGAAGAAAATAAAATAGCTCTCGATAAAATTACAGAAGACAAAGATTTTGGTGCAATTTCAATGAAAGAAATGGTAACTAATTTGAGCGAAGTTGTTGTAAAAAGCGAAGCGCCACCAATCCGAATTAAAAAAGACACACTAGAGTTCAACGCTTCTTCTTTTAAAGTGCGTCCAGATGCCAATGTCGAAACGTTACTCAAGCAATTGCCTGGTGTCGAAATTGATGAAGAAGGAAAAATTACGGTTAACGGAAAAGAAGTCAACCAAATTTTAGTCAACGGAAAACCATTTTTTGATAAAGACGGAAAAATTGCGTTGCAAAACTTACCTTCCGATATTATCAATAAAGTACAAGTAACCGATACCAAAACAAAGAAAGAAGAAAAGACAGGAGCCGCATCGAGTTCTAATAATGCCAGTATAAATTTGACGATTGACGATAAGAAAAACAAAGGGTTTTTCGGAAAGGTGATGGGCGGATATGGTTCTGATAAACGTTACGAAAGTAGTTTGTTAGTCAATTATTTTAAAGACAAACGAAAGATTAGCTTGCTCGCATCGTCCAACAATATCAATGCAACTGGTTTTTCAATGGATGAAGTTTTTGATAATATGGGCGGCGGCAGAAATCGAAGTGTTTGGGTCAATGACAATGGTTCGTTTGGGATTAATGGAAGACGTTTTGGAGGAAGCAACGGAATTACTCAATCTAATTTGGTTGGTATTAATTACTCAGATGAATGGATAAAAGACGCCGAAACTTCACTGAGTTATTTTTATTCTGGAGCCAATACTAAAAACGACAACAGAACGAGTAGCACCAATTTTTTACCATCTGGAAATTTCACCACCAATTCCAATTCTAGTACCAATGAAGACCGATACGTACACAATGCAACAGCTGTTTTCGAATATAAAATCGATTCAACTGCTACCATAACAATAGAGCCAAATTTCACGAAATCCAATAATAAAAATAAAAATGTTGCTTCTCAAAAGTCGCTGAATGCCACAAACGACCTTTTAAACGAAAGTACTTCAGACAATTTTTATGAAAACACCATGAATAGTTTTGCTAATACGTTGTCTTTTACCAAGTCGTTTAAAAAGAAAGGAAAATATGTGAGCTTGGTTTTTCAAAATGAAAATTCCACAACAAACGAAGACGAAAACATCAAGTCGACTACTATTTTTTACCAAGATGCCATACCCGATGATACTCGGAATCAATTTAACACCTCAAAGAATAAAAGTGCAAAATACGAAACAGAGTTTGAGTTTTTTCAACCAATAACCGATTCGCTTCAGGTGAAATTGGGAGTAGAATATTTGGTTAATAACAGAAACGACAGTAGAGAATCATATGAATACGATTCGGTTAATCAATCGTATTCTTTGTTTAATGACGAACTTTCGAATGCATTTAATTCCTACGAAAACACCATCACTCCCAATACTGGACTGACTTTCAATAGAAGTAAATTGAATTTTAATTTGAATGTTGGAACGACCATTATAAATTACAAAATCGATTCCAATTACCTGAATGCGACTACTAATCTAACAAAAGAATACATGTTGCCATCTGTTAATTTGTATGGAGGTTATCGTTTTTCAAAATCAAAAAACCTTTGGGTAAATTATAATTATGAGTACAGTTTGCCTTCTGCAAAGCAAATTTTACCGGTAGAAGATTTAGCCAATCCACTCAATACAATAATTGGTAATTCCAATTTGGACATAAATAAATACCACGCTGTCTATTTGTCTTTCCGAGATTTCGATTATGCCACTCGTTCGGGCTATGGATTTAATGTTGGTGGGAATTTTTATGACAGCCAAATCGTCTCATCGGTTACGTATGATGACAACAGAAAGAGAACCACAACCTATAATAATGTTTCAGGGACTTATACTTCTTGGGGGAGTGTGTATTGGAATAAATCGATAAAAAAAGAAGGTTATAAATTTCGATATGAATTGCGGTTGGGGAATAATTTCGGATTGTCTAAAGGGTTTACCGACGGCGAATTGTATGAAGCAAAAACGTATAGTTTTACACCAAGAGCAAGTTTAACATATGAATATGGCGAATTGTTAACGGTGAATCCGTCGTATAATTATTCGTATAATACAACCAGTTTCACGAATTACGTGATTGAATCGGCGAATAATTTTTCACATAAATTCAATCTGCAAGTCACAAGTTTTTGGCCAAAGAATTGGACTTTCGGAAATGATTTCGGATACAACTACAATTCGAATATCGCCGATGGATTTAAGAAAGATTTTTTCTTATGGAACACGAGTTTATCGTATAGTTTCTTCCAAAAGCAATTGATGGCAAAGGTAAAAGTCTACGATTTGTTGAATCAAAACCAAAGTGTTTCAAGAAACATCAGTGCGACTTCCATTCGAGAAGAAGAGAATGTAGTTTTGAAACGATACGTAATGTTTTCGCTCACTTACAAATTGGATAAGTTTGCCAATAAAGAAAAAAAATCAGGTGGTATTATGTGGCATTAATGTAAAACGCCTTCAAATTTTGAAGGCATTTTTTATGTTTTATTTTTATGTATTGACTTTACCAACTTCCACCAGCACCACCTCCAGAAAATCCGCCGCCGCCGAAACCGCCGCCAAATCCTCCACCACCGCCAGAAGAACCTCCAAAACCTCCACCAAATCCACCGCCAGAACTTCGTCCCATATTACTCAAAATAATGATATCGAGTAAACTTGGACCGCCACTTCTGTTACCAGAATTACCGCCTTTGTTTCTAGAAGCTAGGATGATAATAATGATAAAGATAATAACGAAGATGAGAATAGGTTTGATATTGCCTCCAATTTTATCGCTTTTTCGGGTGCCTTTGTATTTTCCAAGAAGGACTTCAAAAATAGCATCTGCTCCTTTATCCAAGCCATTGTAATAACTTCCAGCTTTGAATTCTGGGATAATGATGTTTCGAATGATTTCGCCATTAATTCCGGCAACCAATCGATCTTCAACGCCATATCCAGGTGCAATCCAAATTTTGCGTTCTTCTTTTGCTACTAAAATAAAAACTCCGTTGTCTTCTTTTGCTTGACCAACGCCCCATTCATGTCCCCATTTCGGAGCTAAAATTCCAATATCTTCTCCATTGATATTGTCAATAGTAACAACTACAATTTGAGTGGTTGTCGAATCGGAATACTTGATTAATTTTTCTTCTAATTGTGATTTTTCACTAGCACTTAATAGGTTAGCATAATCATAAACGGATGTTTGTAAATCGGGTTTTTCAGGAATTTTAAATTGTGAAAATCCAAACTGACTCAGTAAAAAAAACAATATCGTCAAAAGAACTGTCGCAATTCTATAGAAAATTTGTATCATTTATCCTTTTGATATTTCGTTAGTAAGTTCGTCGGTATCATCACTTTCGTAGGGAAAGTGTTTTTGCAGTTGTACACCAGCATTGTGAATTCCATCCACTAAAGCCTGACAGTTATTTCCGTTTTTGAAATGATCAGCCATAATGTCTTTGGTGCAATTCCAAAAATCATCCGCCACTTTTTCATTGATGCCTTTATCGCCATAAATCGCAAATTGTTTGCTTTTCACAGCCACATAAATGATAACGCCATTTCGATCTTTGGTGTTGTCCATTTTTAGCAGATGGAATACCTCAATTGCTCTATCAAAAGCAGCAACTGAGGTTTCTTTTTCTATGTGGACACGGATTTCGCCTGAAGTATTTTTTTCTGCCAAACGAATAGCTTCAACTACTTCTGCTTCTTCTTCTTTGGATAAAAAAGCTTCTACTTTTGACATTATTTTGCTTCTTTTTTGTCGAAATTGAATTCTACTTCTGGCGCTTTATCTGCACCTACAACCGATTCAAAATAAGGTTTTTCTTTAAAGCCAAACATTTTAGCAAAGATGCTTCTTGGGAAAGTTAAGATGCTGTTGTTGAATGGTTTTATAGCTTCATTATAACGTGTTCTTGCTGTCAGGATTTGATTTTCAGTACTTGCTAATTCGTCTTGTAGCTTCAAAAAATTCTCATTGGCTTTTAAACTTGGGTACTGCTCAACGGTTACTAATAAACGTGATAAAGCGCTACTCATTCCGCCTTGTGCCTGACTAAATTGCGCTAATTGTTCTGGTGTAATATTAGTTGGATCAACCGTTACAGATGTTGCTTTTGCACGGGCTTCAATAACAGCTGTTAATGTCCCTTTTTCATATTCTGCTGCACCTTGTACGGTTTTAACTAAATTACCAATAAGGTCATTTCTTCTTTGATACGATGTTTGTACATTACCCCAACTTTCTTTTACTCCTTGTTCCAAAGTAACAGCAGTATTATTAATTCCTTTTAGATAGAAAAATCCAATTAATACGATTCCTCCTAATATTATCCAAGGCAAAAATTTTCTCATAATTTCTAATTTTAAAGTTTATTTGTTGTTTTAATTTTGGTTATTGATATTTAAATTATTCTCTTTCTTGCAGATGCGATGTATACCAAACCTGCCAAGCCACTAAACATTATAAAGCCTACACTCCACATTAATTTTTCTCCTGATCGGATTCTATTTGATTTCTGTACTTCCATAATCCCTGTAATAATAAATACAATCGTGGCTATAATGCCAATTCCCAGCAGAACATTTGCATAGGGAACATGAAATAATTTCATAAAAGCACCAGAGATACTAAAAATAATCGAAATAAGATAACTCTGTTTTACAATAGGGTTGTTCATGTTATAAATGATTTTTAATATTGGTTAATTCCGCTTTAATACCTTCCAATTTATTGATGATTTCAAACTTGTCTAACGTCTTTTTTTGACCTTCTTTCAAGTGCGTTTTGGCACCTTCTAATGTAAATCCGCGTTCTTTTACCAAATGATAAATGAGTTGTAAATTTTTCACGTCTTCTTGTGTAAACATTCGGTTACCTTTGGCGTTCTTTTTTGGTTTTAAGATGTCAAACTCTTTGTCCCAAAACCGAATTAACGATGCATTCACATCAAAAGCTTTCGCCAATTCGCCAATGCTGAAATACAATTTGTCTTTAGAAAGTTCTATATGCATAATAAGTTATTTTTTAATTTTGGACACTAAACACTAGTCCAAAGATTGATTCTCTTGATTGGCAATTTTTGAAATGACAACATATTCTTCTGCCGAAATATTTCCGTAATAAAAATTAATAGGATTGACTACTTTTCCGTCTTTATGGACTTCATAATGCAAATGCGGTGCCTGACTTCTTCCTGTGCTGCCAACATAGCCAATAATATCACCACGTTTTACGCGTTGTCCCGGACGTACTTTGTACTTGCTTAAATGACCGTACAATGTTTTATAACCAAATCCGTGTGTAATTACAATATGATTGCCATAACCTGATAACGAATTGTCGGCATTTTTTACTACGCCATCACCAGTGGCAAATATGGGTGTTCCTGTTTTGGCTGTAAAATCCATTCCTTCGTGCATTTTTCGCGCTTTCGTAAACGGATCACTTCGATACCCAAACCCAGAAGCCATGGCTCTTAAATCTTCATTTTTTACAGGTTGAATGGCCGGAATGGCTTCCAATAAATTGTTTTTTGCTTTTGCCAATTTCAAAATTTCATCCAATGATTTCGATTGTACCGCCAATTCTTTGGTCAAAACATCCACGCGTTTTGTAGTGTTAATTACTAAATCTGAATTGTTATAACCTTCTAATTCTTTGTATCTATTGGCTTCTTTAAAACCTTCTTTGCGTTTTTCTATCGGAATAGGAGTTGCGTTAAAATAAGCTCGGTACAAATTGTCATCACGATCTTCCAAAGCAGCTATGACATCATTGGCTTGATCTACTTTTTTATTTAAAATAGCATAATTCAATTTCATATTATCCAATTCCCTCGACAGCAATTTGTCTTTTGGTGTTTCGAAATAAGGCGTATTAATCAAAAGTACCATACATATAAATCCAAATAACGCTGAAGCAACCAAAAACAAAGCCGCATAACCAAACTTTCTACCTTTTTTTAGTTTAATTTTTCGATAGGCTAAACTTTCTGTATCGTAATAATACTTAACTTTCTTCGACATTTCTTAAATTATACTATTTTTGCGTCAGTTTTAAGAAGAACAATGGTTATACGAACAAATTTATGAAATGTTTCATTTACTTTGAATTTTTAATTTGAATGTTACCGAATCGTAAGCTGCATTTATAATTTAATCGATACATTATGAGTACCATTACTACAGAAGCTGTTTTTGAAGCTACCAAAGAAAATGTTTGGGCAGCCATCACAAATACCGAAATAATGAAAATTTGGTATTTCGATATGTCCAATTTTAAATTGGAAGTTGGTAATGAATTTACGTTTTACGAAACCGATGGAACATCCTATCTGCATAAATGTAAAGTATTGCATTTTTCTGAAAACCAAATGTTACAACATACATGGACGCATCCAGAACAATCCAAAGGAAGTTCCGTTGTTACATGGAAAATAGAAGAAGTAGATAGCAATAAAGTAAAAGTAACGCTAACACACGAAGGTGTCGAATCGTTTGCTGATGCTGGTCCCAATTTTGTGCCGGCTAATTATCAAATGGGTTGGAATGCGCTAGTTAAAACCAGTTTGAGAAACTACCTTTACAACATTAAAAAATTGGTTTTTGAAGTAAAAATCAATGCTACTGCCGAATCGATTTGGACCCTAATGTGGGACAAAAAAACCTACACCGATTGGGTAAAACCTTTTTGTGAAGGAACGTATTTTACGGGTGAAATGGAAGTAGGAAGTAGAATTCATTTCCTTACACCAACAGGTGATGGAATGTTTAGCGATGTATTTTATTTGCAACCTAATAAAATAGTTATTTTCAAACATATCGGAAATGTTAGTGACTTTAAAGAACAACCACTTGATGCCGAAACTGAAAAATGGACTGGCTGTTTCGAAACATATAAACTAAATGAAATTGATGGAACAACAACTGTAATTGCCGAAGTTGATTGTATCGAACAATATATCAACTCTATGAACAAAATGTTCCCAGTGGCATTACAAGAATTAAAAAATATATCAGAAAAAAAATAATATAATGAAATCACAAGACATTCGTAAGCAATTTTTACAATTCTTTGAAAGCAAAGGACATCTCATTGTTCCATCAGCGCCAATCGTACTTAAAGACGATCCAACGCTAATGTTTAACAACTCTGGGATGGCGCAATTCAAAGAATACTTCTTAGGAAATGGAACGCCTAAAAGCAAACGAATCGCCGATACGCAAAAATGTCTTCGTGTTTCAGGAAAGCACAATGATTTAGAAGATGTAGGTTTTGATACCTATCATCACACCATGTTCGAAATGTTGGGCAACTGGTCGTTTGGCGATTATTTCAAAAAAGAAGCCATCAACTGGGCGTGGGAATTATTGACAGAAGTCTACAAAATTCCGAAAGAAAATTTATATGTTTCAGTGTTCGAAGGAAATTCCGATGAAAATGTTCCGTTTGATCAAGAAGCTTGGGACATTTGGAAAGGATTAATAGACGAAGATCGTATCATCCTCGGAAATAAAAAAGACAACTTCTGGGAAATGGGTGATCAAGGTCCGTGTGGTCCGTGTTCTGAAATTCATGTTGACATTCGTTCTGCTGAAGAAAAAGCATTAGTTTCTGGGAAAAGTTTGGTTAACAACGATCACCCGCAAGTAGTAGAAATTTGGAACAACGTGTTTATGGAATTCAACCGTAAAGCAGATGGTTCTCTCGAAAAACTACCTGCGCAACACGTCGATACCGGAATGGGTTTTGAGCGTTTGTGCATGGCATTACAAGGAAAGACGTCCAATTATGACACCGATGTTTTTACGCCACTTATTGAAAAAGTGGAGCAAATCACAGGATTTAAATATACTACCAATGATGTCATTCTGAACGATAGTGAAGAATCAGAGGAACAAAACAAAACCAATATTGCCATTCGTGTTATTGTAGATCACGTTCGCGCTGTAGCTTTTGCTATTGCCGACGGACAATTGCCATCTAACACTGGAGCTGGTTATGTAATACGTAGAATTTTGCGTCGTGCTATTCGTTACGGATTTACATTCTTGAACACCAAAGAGCCTTTTATCAATAAGTTGGTGGAAGTATTGGCGAATCAAATGGGTGAATTTTTCCCGGAAATCAAATCGCAACAACAGTTGGTTACGAACGTGATTCGCGAAGAAGAAGCTTCGTTTTTAAGAACTTTAGATCAAGGATTGCAATTGCTTGAAAACGTAGTTACCGAAACCAAAGGCAACGAAGTTTCGGGAGCAAAAGCATTCGAATTGTATGATACATTTGGATTTCCAATTGATTTAACCGCTTTGATTCTTCGTGAAAAAGGCTATGAATTAGACGAAACCGGATTCAACACTTCGATGCAAGAACAAAAAAATCGTTCGCGTGCGGCATCAGAAGTTTCTACCGAAGATTGGTCGGTTTTGATTCCGGGGAACGTAGAGACTTTCGTCGGATATGATCAAACTGAAAATGAAGTAAAAATCACTCGTATCCGTAAAGTAGATTCTAAAAAAGACGGAATCTTATACCAAATCGTTCTCGATAATACACCGTTTTATCCAGAAGGTGGTGGACAAGTAGGCGATAAAGGAACCTTAGTTTCAGCCAATGAAATTATCGAAATCATCGATACAAAAAAAGAAAATAACTTAATCCTGCATTTTGCGAAACAGTTACCAGAAAATGTAACTGCAAGTTTTGTAGCGAAAGTAAATACCGATTTATTAACGTCAACTTCTAAAAATCACTCAGCAACACACTTGATGCATTTGGCATTGCGAAATATTCTTGGAACACATGTGGAGCAAAAAGGCTCGTTAGTGAATCCGAATTATTTGCGTTTTGACTTTTCACATTTTTCTAAAGTGTCTGATGAAGAATTACGTCAGGTAGAAGCAAGTGTTAATGCACAAATCGAAGCACAATTACAATTGGTAGAACATCGTAATATTCCAATTAAAGAAGCATTAGATAAAGGTGCCATGGCATTGTTTGGCGAAAAATATGGCGACAATGTGCGTATGATTGAATTCGGCGATAGCAAAGAATTGTGTGGAGGTATTCACGTCAAAAACACTGCGGATATTTGGCATTTTAAAATTATTTCTGAAGGAGCAGTTGCTGCTGGAATTCGTCGTATTGAAGCCATTACTGGCGATGCTGTCAAAGACTTCTATCGAAATCAAGAAAATACCTTAGCTGAAATTGCAACGACGTTGAAAAATCCACAAGATATTTTAAAATCGGTGGCTTCCTTGCAAGAGGATAACGCGAAGTTGAAAAAGCAAATGGAGCTGTTATTGAAAGAAAAAATCGACGGTTTAAAAAATAATTTAGTTTCCGAATTTCAAGACATAAATGGCGTTCACTTTTTGTCAAAACAAGTCGATTTATCGATGAGTGCCACCAAAGATTTGGCGCAAGCCATTGGAAGTTCAATGCCCAATTCGTTTGTGTTTTTAGCTTCAATTGAAGATAATGCGCCAAACATTCATTGTTATATTTCAAAAGAATTGGTTGCCGAAAAAGGTTTAAATGCTGGAAACGTAATTAGAGAATTAGGCAAATACATTGACGGAAATGGCGGAGGTCAACCCTTCTTCGCTTCTGGAAAAGGAAAAAATGTAAATGGAATAAAAGAAGCTTTGGAAAAAGCAGTTGACTTTATAAAATAATAAAAGAAGCGGAAAATTTTGTTTTCCGCTTTTTTTTACTTGCTTTACATAAACTTAGTACACTTGAACTATGAAAAAATTAGTCTTATTATTTGTATTGTTACCATTGTTGCATTCGTGTTCGAGTGATGATAATACTGGTGTTTCAGAGTCGCCATTGACTACTAATGGTACTCTATTAAAAAAAGCAGTTATGACCTTAGGTACAGATGTCATTAGTGAAGACTATTTTTATAATGGGAATAAAATAGATAAAATAATTCGTTCTGATGGCTCACGATTTCAATATACTTATACGGGCAATTTGATATCAAAAAATGATTATTATCAAAATGACGTATTTAAGGTTTCAGAGCAATACACTTACGACTTTAGTCAAAAGATAATTGAAGTAAAAACATTTAATTATACCAATCCTTCTGTTATTGTTCGTCGGGCGGATTTTGTATACAATCCTGATGGAACCGTTTGGGTTAAAGAATATCAAGGAGACACGACGAACCAGACAAATCTTGTCAGAGATAAAAAAATCTTCCTTTTTTCTAATGGTGATGTACAAAAGATAGAACAATATTTGGTAGTAAATGGTAATAATGAAACTAGGACGCTTTCTTATACTTATGATACCAAAAACACTATTGGAAATTCAGTAATGGGATTTAATAAAGTCAAAAATTGGAATGCATTTAACTCCGGAAATTCCCACAATGTAGTAACAGAATATACAATGACGACTGAAAATGCAACTACTTCAACATATAACTATTCCTATACCTACAATTCCTATGATTATCCGGTGGTAACTACCTTGCCCGGAGGAGTTGGAACGTTTGAGTATTTCTACCAACAACCGTAACTGTTTTCTCTCCCTAATATGCTGTCTCCACATCGCGCTTAAATAAAAATGAAAACTATATTAAATTAAAGAGGAGAAATTTTGTTTTCCGCTTTTTTTTACTTGCTTTACAGAAATATAGTTACACTTGAATTATGAAAAAATTTACCTTTCTACTATTTCTATTATTGCCATTGTTACATTCGTGTTCGAGTGATGATAGCGCAACCGATTCAACTGTAATCCTTCTAAAGAAAGCCGTATCGTTGTCCAATGGACCATCTCCAAATGTTGTAATTGACTATCACTACAGTGGAAGAAAAATGGACAAAATAAGTATCGGAAGTATTGAAATACGTTATACTTATGAAAGTGATTTAATAACTAAATCAGAGCGGTATTCTAACAATCAATTAACTTCTAGAGTTTTATTTGCATACGATAGCAACGAGAGGTTAGTGAGTGAAATTTACCATTATGACCTCCTTAATAATTCAGCTGAGAAGTATGAATATACATATAATACTGATTCCACAGTGAGCTATAATAGGTTAGAAGGTAATTTAACAACTCAAAATACATTGATACAAACAGGGAAAATCTATTTGAATTCGAATCAAGAACCTATTCAATTAGAGATTTTTAATCAGGGAAACTTGTCGCTAAAATTTATGTATACATATGGTGACAAAAAGAATGTGTTTCAAAATGTAATAGGTTTTAATAAACAATTTATTCGTTCACCGGATCATTCTTTGCGAAATCATTTATCAACGTTGACTTACGATGGAAACAATAATTTGATTGACAGTGCAACGTATAGCTCTGTATTTAATTCAGATGATTTTCCAATTGATTTAACGTCTGTTTTAAATAATAATCCACCATCTGTTTCACAATATTTCTACAATTAGAATTTAGGAATTTATCAAATACTTAACTATGAAAAAATTTGCCTTTTTATTATTTGTATTGTTGCCGTTGTTGCAGTCGTGTTCGAGTGATGATGCTGGTGTTGCTGAACCAGAACCTCAATTAACTACAAATGGAACTGTTTTAAAACGAACAATAAGTACATCTGGTCCAAATGTGAACACATCTGATTATTATTACAATGGAAACAAACTTGAAAAAATGGTTTCTTCCACTGGAAATCGGATAGAATACACTTACACTGGCAGTCTAATTACCAAAACCCAGTATTTTGATAGTGCCAATATTTCGACGGACATAACCAATTTTCAATACAATCCATCAGGCAAAATGACACAACGTGTAACTGTCAATCCTACGAACAATACGGGATATAGGTGTGAACTTATATACAATAGTGATGGAACTGTTTCTGTTTTGGGTTATCAAGGAGACGGTAACGCACAAAACACACAAATAATCAATAAGAAAGCATTTCTTTTTCCTAATGGAGATGTTGAAAAAATTGAAGAATATGTCGTTGTCAATGGGAATAACCATACTCGAACAAGATATTACACTTACGATGATAAAAATTCTCCGACTAATGCTATTTTGGGCTACAATAAAATTAAATTTTGGGATACGGGAACTTACGGAAATTCTCACAATAATACAGCAATACTTTTCACAACTACAGAAAATTCTACTACGTCTACAAGTAATCTGACTTACACTTATAATTCATTTGATTATCTTGTTACAGCAAGTTATGCAGGTATCTCAATTGAATATTTCTATTTGGCGAATTAAAAAAAAGCAACACAAATTTTATAAATTTCTAAAATCTGTGTTCCTTCTATTTTAGCTTAGTTTCTACTTCCGTTCCCCAATCTGCTGTCTCCACATCGCATAATACAAACCTTTTTCTAAAAGTAAATCGTCGTGTTTGCCTTGCTCGATAATTTTTCCTTGCTCTAAAACAAAGATTTTATCCGCGTGCATAATCGTCGAAAGTCGGTGAGCAATCAACACCGTAATTCTGTTTTTGTCAGAAATAGAACGAATGGTCGAGTTGATTTCTTCTTCTGTAATCGAATCCAAAGCCGAAGTCGCTTCGTCAAAAATCAATAAATTCGGATTTCTTAAAATCGCACGAGCAATCGACAAACGTTGTTTTTCACCACCTGACACTTTGATTCCGCCTTCACCAATCGTCGAATTCAATCCGTCTTCAGCGCGTTGTAGCAATGTGTCGCAACTGGCTCTGTGCAATACATCCAATAATTCTTCATCAGTCGCTTCGGGTTTAACAAACAATAAATTCTCGCGAATGGTTCCCGAAAACAATTGAGCATCTTGCGTTACAAATCCGAGTTGCTTTCTCAAATCCAATAAATCTACCTGATTCGAATTGACAGAATTGTACAATACTTCTCCCGTTGCTGGCGGATACAATCCTACTAAAAGTTTTACTAAGGTTGTTTTTCCTGAGCCAGACGGACCAACAAATGCTACAGTTTCGCCTTGTTTGATGTCGAAATTAATATTTTCAACAGCTGGTGAACCTGCACTTTTATGTTTGAAAGTCACGTTTACAAAATGCAACGACGAAATGGCGCCAATGTGTGTTGGGTTTTTTGGACGAAATTCAGAAGTAGCATTTAACAGCTGTTCGAAATTTTCCATCGAGACTTTGGTTTCATTTTTTACGATGATAAACTGACTCAATTCCTGTAAAGGACCAAAAATAAAGAAAGTGAAAAACACCATCGTTAGTAAATCGCCGACCAAAATTTTATCACCAAATAAAAAGTAATACAAGGCAAAAACAACACACGTTCTTAAAAAATGAACTGTCGTTCCTTGAATAAAACTCAAACTTCGGATGAAGCGAATTTTTTGCAATTCGAGACTTAATATTTTGTGCGTATTGCTGTTAAGTCGTTCTTCTTCTTGTTGGGTTAATCCCAAACTTTTCACGAGTTCGATGTTGCGCAAACTTTCTGTTGTTGAACCTGCAAGCGAATTGGTTTGTGTGACAATTCTTCGCGAAATTACTTTAATGCGTTTTCCTAAAAACGAACTCAAAATGGCAATAATCGGAGCAGAAACCAAGAAGATTAACGCAATACGATAATCAATTCGCGAGATGTAGATAATCACAAATACAAATCCGACGATGGTTTGAAAGATCAACGAAATCGAAAGCGTGATTAACTTTTCTGAATCGGTGCGTACCTTTTGTAATTTACTCAACGTTTCGCCACTGCGTTGGTCTTCAAAATCTTCAAAAGGCAAATCCAATGATTTTTTAATTCCATCCGTGTACATTTCGGCACCCGTTCGCTGAATCACAATATTGGTAAAATAATCTTGAAAATTTTTGGTCAATCGCGACACCATTGCAGCTCCTAATGAAAGCATCAGCCAAAAACCAACGGCTTTTATAAACTCGGCTTCGCGACCTTTGTATTTGGCAATGCCAACACCACAATCTTGCATTAATTTTCCGGTAATAATCGAATCCGAAAGACTAAAACAGATGTTTATCGCAGCCATTATTAAAGCAATGAAAAGTAAAAGCTTGTGCTTTTTTATATAAAAATAGAGCAATTTCATAGAAAATAGGATTAAAAAAAACTCGATTAAAACGAGTTTCTAGTTGTAAAGAGATGCAAAAATAGTGAATATAAAAGTACAATCGGACGAATATACCTTTAAGATTTTGTTATAAAAAGAGATTTAATTTTTTGATAAAACTACATGTTTTCTGCTATAAGTAATACGATTGCAGTAACCAAAACAAACATTGTTAAGAAGATTAGGTGACTCAAAACCGACAATAAAAAAGCTCTAGTTGTCGACAATTTGTTGAAGAATTGAATGTTGGTCCAAAAAATTAAAACCACATCAATGCTGTAAATAATTGCGGTTATTGTTTTTAAATGCGGCGTGTTATTGTAATAATACAGCAACGGAAATGTTGCGATATGTGCAAATAATCGTTGCGCTGCTTTGAAGGTATTGAGAATTAAAAACTCAATCAAATTATAACCTTGTTTCCGAAAGCAAATATAGGTTCCGATGGTATAAAGCGGAATTGTAGCTAAGGTTATCCAAGCAAAATGTGTTGCAGTCCATTCGTTGAAAGCAGCTAAATCTACATTTGAGTCAGGCGAATTGGTTATTAGATTAATGTGAAACGTATGATATAAAATCCCATAAATAGTGGCCAAAATGACAATTAAGGATATCGGTTTAAAATGATTTATACGCTTTCCTTCTATAAATTCTCGGATAGAATGACCAGGTCTTGTAAACAATTCTTTTCCAGAGAAAAAAATACCGCGATCCAAATGAAAAAGGCCATGCTGAATGTCATGAAGCAAAAAATGAGTGTCCAATTTATTCGTGTCAGCAGGTTGACCGCAATTGTTGCAATAATGTCCAGTAAAAGTGTGATTGCAATTTTTACACGTAATAGCCATCTTGATTTTATTGTTTGGAATGGTAAAAACAAATATAACAAATTCTTACTTTTATAACATCAGTATAATTTTTGTACTTTTGAGATTCATTTTATTGCGATG
>JAZKGN010000166.1:0-4516 GCA_040385945.1 Bacteroidota bacterium | reverse complement strand
CGTTCACTACTGCAAACGGCTTTTAAAAATTCGATATATAATTTACTCTATTTCAGAAATACGCATCGTATTTACCATTCCTTTATCTACAACAGGCATAGCAGCTAGATTAATAAGCATGTCACCTTTTTTAACAAAACCATTTTCTTTGGCAATGCGATTGATGTCTTCTACCGTATCATCGGTGCTTACAAATTTATCGTAGAAAAAGGCATTGACTCCCCAAAGCAAGTTGAGTTGCGTTAAAATTCGCTTGTTGGAAGTATACACTAAAATGTGTGCTTTTGGTCGCCATGCCGAAATTTGAAATGCTGTATAACCACTATTTGTTAATGTAGAAATCGCTTTGGCATGAATTTCATTTGCCATCGTTGCTGCGTGATAACAAATCGATTTGGTTATAAAACGCTTGGTTCGAACGTAAGGCGGATTTTGTGGCACTTGAATTAATGGCGAATCTTCGACAGCTTCAATAATTTGCGTCATTTTTTCGATAACTTGTACAGGATAATTTCCAACAGAAGTTTCTCCTGAAAGCATCACTGCATCAGCACCATCCATAACCGAATTGGCAACATCGTTTACTTCGGCACGTGTTGGTGTCAAACTAGTAATCATCGTTTCCATCATTTGTGTGGCAACAATCACCGGAATACGAGCCGTTTTGGCGCGTAGAATTAATTTTTTCTGAATTAACGGAACTTCATGAGCCGGAATTTCAACACCTAAATCGCCACGAGCTACCATCAAACCATCACAAAAAGCGACAATTTTATCAATGTTTTCAACAGCTTCTGGCTTTTCTATTTTAGCAATAATCGGAATTTTATGATCGGAATGTTTGGCAATCAAATCTTGTAATTCTTCTAAATCGGCTGGTGTTCTTACAAAAGACAACGCAATCCAATCTACATTTTGTTCGATAGCAAACAAAGCATCTTTGATGTCTTTTTGAGTCAATGCAGGCAATGAAACTTTGGTATTCGGAAGGTTAACGCCTTTTTTAGATTTTAAAGGTCCGCCTTGAATTACTTTACAAATAACTTCGGTAGTTCCGTTGGTTTCAATAGCTTCAAACATTAATTTTCCGTCGTCAAGAAGGATTTTTTCGCCCGGTTTTACATCTTGAGGAAATGCGATGTAATTCATGTAGACTCTTTTGGCTGTTCCCGGAACATCTTCGGCGGTTTGAAAAGTGATGATGTCGCCTGGAGCAACTACTACATCTTCTTTCATCACGCCTACACGCAGTTTCGGCCCTTGTAAATCGGCTAAAATGGCAGTAGTATATCCAAATTCATCGTTTAAATCTCTAATGATGTTGATCCGTTCTTTTACATCTTCATAATCGGCATGTGAAAAATTGACACGAAATACGTTTACTCCTGCTTCAATCATGTCTTTTATAACTTCTCTCGAACTACATGCAGGTCCTAATGTGGCTACAATTTTAGTCTTTTTTCTTGTTGACATTGGTATTAAAAAATTAAATTGTTCTTTGACTTTATGTTTTCTAAGTTGATAAAATAAACGGTCGAAACACGTTCTATCGACTTCACTAATGTGGCTATTTCTGTTGGATTAATACTTTCTTTTGAAGCGTCAATTTTTAAAAAGAAATTGACTTTTTTGAATTCAGGAAGTAAAAAATCTTTGGTTAGGAACGAATTTGCACTTTCGGTAAACAACCCTTGATTGGTGTTGTTTTGTTTCAATGTAATTTCATTTTCATTTTCAATCAGATTCCAAAACACATCATTTTTTATGTCTTCAAAAGTAAACCTAGAAAAAAAAGTATTTCCTTCTTTGTTTTTTATTTTAATTTCATCGGTGTTTTTGCTCAAATTTAGTTGGAGCTTTTGATTTAAAAAAAACGCCAATCTAAAATCTTCCAAAGAAGTATGAATAGCCAAAAGATGAAAATCTAATTCTTCAGCTTCATCGATATATAGTTTAAGAGTAGCCATTTCAACCTAAAATAAGGTGTAAATATAAGTGTTATAGCCGTAAGTAAAACATTCAAACCATTAGATTAACGTTATTTTTATAACGAAAACGTTGTAGTTTTTGATAGAGACTATGTTTTTTTATTGATTTTTTCTTGAAATAAAAAATAAGCTCTTTTAGATGCAATCTCTTCAGCTTTCTTTTTAGACGTTGCTCTGGCTTTTGCAACGACCTTATCATCAACGGTAAGTTTTACTCCAAAGTATTTCTGACTGTCGTTACCGTTATCGTCAAAAATATCATAGTGAAAATTCTTTTTTTCTTTTTGGCACCATTCAATGAGCAAGCTTTTATAACTGATCACTTTTCCTTCTAAACGTTCGATATTTACATACGGAATGATGACTTTTCGCTGAATAAAATCTTCACAACCTTTGTATCCTTTGTCTAAAAAAATGGCTCCGACTAATGCTTCGAAAATATTACCGTGAATGTTTTCTCCAAAGTGAGCAGCTGGGACTTTACTTTCAACCAAATCAATAAGATTCAGGTCTTTTCCCAATTCATTCAAGTGTTCGCGACTGACAATTTTAGAACGCATTTTCGTCAGATAACCTTCATCTCCCAAAGGCGCTTCTTTGTACAAATGAGCAGCAATAACGGAGCTTAACATAGAATCTCCTAAAAATTCTAGTCGCTCGTAATTCAACGGATTTCCATGAACATCTGTTTTGTTGGAAGAACGATGTGTGAATGCTTTTTCGTAATACCGAATTTGAATGGGTTTGAATCCAACGATTTTTTCGACACTGTTAAAAAAATTCCCGCCTTCTGTAGGACGGGAATTTTTAGAAAATATTTTTTTAAGTAATCGCATGAAAACTTAGGCTTCTAATTTTTTAAACAACACACAAGCATTGTGTCCACCAAAACCAAAAGTGTTACTCATAGCTACTTTGATGTCTCTTTTTTGTGCTTTATTTAAAGTTAAGTTTAAAGAAGGATCGATGTTTTCATCTACAACAGTGTGATTAATTGTAGGTGGAACAATTCCGTATTTCATCGCTAAAATAGACGCAATAGCTTCAATCGCACCAGCAGCTCCCAATAAATGACCCGTCATTGATTTGGTCGAATTAATGTTGATGTTTTTAGCATGATCACCAAAAACATGGCTGATGGCTTTTAATTCGGCAACATCACCAAGAGGTGTTGAAGTTCCGTGTGTGTTGATATGATCTACTTGTTCTGGAGACATTCCTGCATCGCGTAAAGTGTTTTCCATTACAGCAATAACTCCAATTCCTTCCGGATGTGGTGCCGTTAAATGGTAAGCATCCGATGACATTCCGCCACCGCCAACTTCACAATATATTTTAGCACCACGTGCTTTTGCATGTTCGTATTCTTCTAAAACCAAGGCGCCAGCACCTTCACCAAGTACAAATCCGTCACGAGTAGCATCAAAAGGTCTTGAGGCTGTTTCCGGACTTTCATTTCGTGTTGATAAGGCTTGCATCGAATTAAATCCGCCCATTCCAGCAATAGTTACTGCAGCTTCTGAACCTCCAGAAATAATAACATCACACATTCCCAATCGAATGTAATTGAAGGCATCAATCAACGCATTGGCTGAGGAAGCACAAGCAGAAACAGTGGTATAATTCGGCCCCATAAAGCCATTGCGCATCGAAATGTGGGCAGGAGCAATATCGGCAATCATTTTCGGAATAAAGAAAGGATTGAAACGCGGAGTACCATCGCCTTGAGCGTAACTGATAACCTCTTCTTGAAACGTTTCCAAACCGCCAATTCCTGCTCCCCAAATAACGCCAACTCTTTGTTTGTTTACGTTATCTGAAGTAATACCAGCATCTTGAATCGCTTCTTCACTAGCGGCAACAGCATATTGTGCAAACTTATCCATTCGACGAGATTCTTTGCGATCCATATAGTCTTCTATATTGAAATCTTTAATCTCGCAAGCAAATTTTGTTTTGTGTTTTTCGGTATCGTAATATGTAATTGGTGCCGCACCGCTTTTACCATTAATTAAACCGTCCCAATATTCTTGAATCGAATTTCCTATGGGAGTTATGGCTCCAAGTCCAGTAACAACAACTCGCTTTAATTGCATATGATTTGTATTTATAATATCGTGTTTAAACAAATAATACCCGTGTTTTCTTTATGTTGTAAAGCGTAAAGAGACAAGGGTATTTCAATATAGTGTGATTGAAATTCAATCAAAATTAGTTTAATTTTTTTAAATAATAAAAACCCGTACATAATAATTACATACGGGTTTTGAATTTATTATTTTTTTGCTTCTTCGATGTAAGAAATAGCTTGACCAACTGTAGCAATATTTTCAGCTTGATCGTCTGGAATTTGGATATCAAATTCTTTTTCGAACTCCATGATAAGCTCTACAGTGTCTAATGAATCAGCTCCTAAATCGTTTGTGAAGCTTGCTTCTGTTACAACTTCATTCTCGTCAACGCCTAATTTGTCTACGATAATCGCTTTAACTCTTGATGCAATGTCTGACATAATCTTTAATTTTAAA
>JAZKGN010000165.1:0-23932 GCA_040385945.1 Bacteroidota bacterium | reverse complement strand
CGCTGTCGCATTTTTGATAGACCATGAATTTTCATCTACTTTAGTGATTGACAATATTGTACCGTTTTTATCAAACGCTTTAAACTCGTCAATTAATTTTCCGTAATTGTCGACCATGTAGGTGCCCGGAATTATTTTCGGAACGCTGTATACAATTTCATCGCTCGTAATAGAAGGTGCTATTACGGTTACCATAACCTTATCGTCTTTTACATTGTTTAAATCAATAGTAACAGCAACATCATTCGATTTGGTTGTAGTAATTTCTGCGGGTTTGCAACTCCATAGCAAGGTAACAATCGCTAGGCTTAGAATTATTTTTTTCATTTTCATCTTTGTTTGTTTGATAAGTCAATAAAGATGAAAAAATGTTACAATCAAATCGAATTAATAAAAGGAATCAGTACATCAACCAATGGTTTCATAATAGGTAAGTTTGGATTGCTGTAGGATTTTAAGTTGTCAGCATCGTCTCTAATTTCCTTAAAAATATGATTCATATTCTCGATGATTTTAAGGGTAGCTTTCGGATTGGCTTCTTTAAGTAGATACGCTTCTTTTTCGGTAGTTTGAATGTCTTTTGTTCCGTTTACCAGCAGAATAGGAATTTTTAATTTCTTTATTTCTCCTTGCGGATTGTATTTCATCCACGAAATTAAATACGGTTGCACGCTTTCTCTAAAAAGGGAAGCCAAAAAAATATTCTTATTTTCGAATGTTTTTCCTTGACTAAGCAATTCTAAATAGCCATTCGCTTCGTCAATATGAGCCGGAGCTTGTTTGGCTAGTTGTTCGGATAAGACTAAGTTTATCGGTCGACCAGCACCTTCTAAAGAGATGTAACCATCGGTGTTATTTTTTGCCGCTACCATTCCGATTAAAGAGCCTTCACTATGACCTGCAACAATTATTTTAGCAAACGTTTTTTGTGATTTAAAATACGAAATAACGTCGGTAGCATCTTGAATAAAATCATCAAATCGGAGTGTTTTTTCATCAAGGTTTTTCGCTTTCATCTGAGCAAACAATCGTTTGTCGTAACTAAAAACTGCAATGTCATTTTGAGCTAAGGCTTCGGCTAAAAATTTCAATGAATTATTGCTACCCGAAGATTGGTTTCCGTTTCTGTCTGTCGGACCAGAACCAGCAATTAGGATGACTAATTTGGTTTTTTTAGTGATGTTTTTTGGAGTGTATAAAGTGCCATTTAGTAATGAGTTAATGCCTATTTCAGTTGTTGTAAATGACTTTTCTTGCGCAATTATAGTTGTAGAAATTAAGAGTATTAAAAGAGTGATGTGTTTTTTCATTTTTAATTGTATGAGTAATTACTATTTATGGTATAAAATTAATTTATTAAATCTAAACTTGCAGAGAAAAGGGGTTTTTAAAAATAAAAAAAGCGATAATTTCTTACCGCTTCGAGATTTTATTATGTGTAATTTGACGTTGTAATTGACATTTGAATCGGTCAATACCGTTTACGCGAAGTTTTGCGTGTTTTGTACTTCGACCTTGCACTCGTTTGCGCCACATTTTGAAACTAGACAATTTCATTTCGCTGCGCATAATTTCAATAACGTCTGATTCAGAAATGCCAAATTGAAATCGTATCGCTTCAAAAGGCGTTCTGTCTTCCCAAGCCATTTCAATAATTCGGTCGAGTTGTATTTCAGAAAAGGTATTGCATGTCATGCTACAAATTTGAGTATAAAACAAAAAAACTCTTGCTGAACAAGAGTTAAATTTTAATCAAATTTATTTTTTATATAGTATTTTCCTTCCAGATCATCGTCAAAATCGTCTATCATTGGCTTTGGTTTTGGTTTGCTTCCCATGACTTTTTTCTTCCACAGTTCGAAATTGTCTTTAGACAAACGTTTTCTCATAATTTCGGTTACTTCGTTTTCAGTAACGCCAAATTCTTCTTTTAAAACTTCAAATGGCTTTTTTTCTTCTTGGGCCATACTAACAACACGTTCTATTTGCTCGTTGTCAAGTTCTACTCTTTTACTTTTTTTCATTAGTTGAAAAGTACAATTAATAGTATCTAATTTTGAATCGTTAATTCGTATATCAATATTAAGAAAAAAAATAATCACTTTTAAAAAAGAGTAAAAATTTTTATTCTTGTTGTGGTGATCGTGTTTTTTGGAATGGGATTTTCAACAAATTACCCAATCTATTGTTTTCAATGGCGAGCATGTGAGTGTCGATTCCGTATACAATTGTTTCTCTTTCCATGTATAAAAATGTGCCAAACAATCGGTCCCAAATTGAAAAAATATTTCCATAATTACTATCAGTATAAGGCAATTTATAATGATGGTGAATTTTATGCATGTCAGGAGAAACAATACAATAACTCAAAAAATAATCAAGTTTTTTCGGCAATTTGATGTTGGCATGATTGAATTGAGAAAACACAACAGACAACGATTGGTACATCAAAACTAGCCACATCGGGCAACCCACAAGTACAACTCCTAAAGTGGTAAATACAAATCGGATGACACTTTCACCTGGATGATGTCTGTTGGCAGAAGTCGTATCTATCCAAGTATCAGTATGATGAATGAGATGAAAACGCCATAGAAATTTAATTTTATGCTCTACAAAATGAGGCAAGTAAGCACCAATTAAATCAAGAAGTAAAAGTCCGATTATAGTGTAGGCATAGATGTTCATTTTGGGCAACCATTCTAAAATTCCGAAGTGATTTTGCAATCCAAGTTCGGATGTTTTTAATAAAATGAAAGCCAAAATAAAATTGACAACAATGGTCGTAATCGTAAAAAAGATATTGATACCAGCGTGATGCCATTTGTTGTACTTAAATTTGAAAAAAGGAAAGGTGTTTTCTATTAACCAAAACAGAGTAATTCCGCCTGAAATAATCAATGCTCTGTGGGATGACGGAATGGTTTCAAAATACTGAATGACAGTTTCCATTACAATGAATTTATTCAAATATATAAAAATAATTATTTGATAGTACGAAAGGTAAGGTTAATTCGAGGTGAAATTGGTTTGGCTGTTTTCGGAATTTGGTGTTTCCAAAAATGTTGTGTTTCTCCTTTCATAAGGAGTAAGCTTCCGTGTTCTAAAATGATTTTTTGCTTGGATTCTTTAATCAAATTGTGCTGCAAATGAAACGGTCTTTCGGCACCAAAACTCACAGAAGCAATGGTTGGATTGTGTCCTAATTCTTTTTCATTGTCGGCATGCCAGCCATTACTGTCTCTTCCATCACGGTATAAATTGAGTAAAACGGTGGTGAATGTTTCATTGCAATGCGCTTCTACTTCTTCTTTTATATAAGTTAAAATCGGATTCCATGCATGTGGTTGCATGATGATATTAGAATACGAATACGGTTTTCCTTCGTTGCCAAAAAGAGCTGTTAAGCGTGGTTGCAAATGATTTTTTCCAAAAACGGTGATGTTGTCTTGTTGCCACGGAATTTCCTTGTACAGTTTTTCAAATAGCAAATTTGCTTTTTCTACATCAAACAAATGCGGAAAATAGACTAGGGAAGCATTGGGTAAATCGAAGGTAATTTTCTCGGATGGAAATAAAGAATTCATGTTTCAAAAATAAAAAAAAGCGATGAAGAGTTATCATCGCTTTTGAAATTATTATGTTTTGTTTGCTTATTAATCTGCATTTTTTTGAAGCAACGAACGGTAGATAAATCCACCAAACACAGCACCAGCAATTGGAGCTATCCAAAACAACCACACTTGTTGCAATGGCTCACCTTGCGTAAATATCGCTTGTGATAACGAACGTGCCGGATTTACCGAGGTGTTTGTAATCGGAATACTAATCAAATGAATCAACGTCAACGCCAATCCGATAGCAATACCAGCAAATTTTCCGTTAGCAAATTTATCCGTTGCACCTAAAATAACAATCATAAAGAACAACGTCAATACGAATTCAGCAAAAAACGCAGCTTCTATGGAATAGCCATCTGGAGAAAAACTTCCGAAACCATTGGATGCAAAAGCACCAGCTTTGGTGTTGTCTATAACATTGCCAGCTTTTCCGGACCAAATAAAGAAAAGCGTTCCGGCGGCAGCAATAGCTCCAACGCATTGTGAAAGAATATAAGGTAACAATTCCTTTCCAGAAAAACGTCCTCCAGCCCATAATCCAATAGAAACCGCTGGATTAAAATGACCTCCAGAAATGTGTCCAACAGCATACGCCATTGTCAATACGGTAAGTCCAAAAGCGAGCGAAACACCTGCAAATCCGATTCCCAAATCAGGATATCCAGCAGCAAATAAAGCGCTACCACAACCTCCAAATACCAACCAATACGTTCCGAAAAATTCAGCAAATAGTTTTTTCATAAAATTAGATTTTAATTAAAATTCAGCAACCTTAGAATACTGTTGCTGCTATTGCTAATTTAGTGAAATAGTATCAAAAAATTAACAATCAAAGTACTACTTATGAGCATTTTGATGTTAATTACTTTTGATTTTGTATAAGGTGAGAATAGGGAAAATTACTCCTTTTTTTGACTGAAGTGTTTTGTTAAATAATAACAATTAACACCTAATATAAACGTATTGGTTATGATAATTGGCCAAGAAATGGCGAGCATGACACCATAAATAACAAATAAAACGGCGCCAATCGAATTGATGATTCGCAACGTATTGATGTTTTTCATTAAAAAAGAAATCATCAAGACCAATGATGCAAAATAACCAACCCATTCTGTTATTGAAATATCCAACATGTTTAAGATTTTTAAGATGAAGCGCAAAGATACGGTATAGTTGTGAGTTGAAGGAAATCGGACATGATTTTTTAGCGTCAAATTTTAACAAAAAAGAGTAAAATAAATGAAATAAAATCGAGTTATACCAGTACTGACAATCTCAAATTAATAGGCAAATGAAGCAATTACTTTTACTCGCGTTTTTAAGTCTCATTTGTTGTAACAACACTATTGATTTATCTCCAAACGATTATAGTAGCAAACACACCGAAGCTTTGACATTCTGCAAAGAAAACGATTACAATGAAGACTATTATTTTTTGGTTGATTTGAGTATTCATCCGGGTAAGAATCGGTTTTTTATTTATGATTTTAAGGATAAAAAAGTAATCGATAAGAATTTAGTTACTCATGGTAGTTGCGATCAATTTGAAGACAATCCCGATAAGTGGGAAAAAGTTAAATACAGCAATAAAACCAATAGTCATTGCTCAATGAAAGGCAAATATAAAATTGGCAAGCGCGATTATAGTAGTTGGGGAATCAACGTAAAATATTGGCTTCACGGATTAGAAAATTCTAATAAAAATGCTGTAAATAGAGTCGTAGTTTTGCACTCGTGGGATGCCGTTTCGAATGAAGAAATCTATCCACAAGTGAGTCCACTAAGTTGGGGTTGTCCTGCTGTTTCCAATGAATTTATGCAAAAAATTGACACCAAGTTGAAAGTGACTAATAAACCTGTTTTACTTTGGATTGTAGATTAACGTTTAATCTTTATGTTCTTCCATCAAATCACTCAAATGCAATCGAAGTGCAGTTACTGAAATACTAATTTCCCAAAATGAAATTCCCAACGAAATCAATAAGCTAAGCATACTGAATCCGAAAAGATAAATACCAGCAGTTTGCATGTCCAGAAATAAAACCAGCATGCCGAATACCGAAAGAAACAAGCATAAAACTCCGAATAACTGCATGTAGCGTATTAACGCCAGTCGTAGATTGAGATTTTTTATTTGAAGAAAAATGGTTTTATTCTGCTCTTGGTCGTACGTTTTTTTTAATCCACGGACAATTTGAGCAATGGTTAAAAAACGGTTGGTATACGCCAAAAGGATTAACGAAGTAGCAGAAAAAAGTAGCGCTGGGGTTTCTATGTTTAATGTCATTGTTAGAGGAATTGATCAATCAGTTTAGCTTACATATAAATCCTAAGTCCAAGCCATTGATGCGTAAAAATGTTAGTGATTGCTTTTAATTTAATTTTAGTTTCATCATAATGTCAGTTTGCTCGTCATTTCCTAATTTGAAAATATGTTTGTCAAACTCTTCGAATCCATTTTTTTTGTAAAAATTTATTGCTCTAGGATTTTCTTCCCAAACACCTAACCAAACATATTCCGCGTTTTTCTGTTTTGCTATTTGAATTGCTTTGTCATAAAGTAATTGTCCAACACTTTTTCCATGAAATTCTTTTGACACATATATTCGTTCAATTTCAAGAGCTCTATTATCTTTTAATTCAGTTTGCGATTCTCCAAAGTTAATTTTTAAGTAACCAATTACTTCATTTTCAAATGTAGCAAAATAAAATTCGGAGTTTTCGTCGTTAAGTTCTGCAGTCAGTTTTTCGTTTGAAAATCCTTCTTCCAAATAATTTTTCATATTTTCTTCAGAGTTTGACTCTGAGAATGTTTCTTGAAAAGTTTGTTTGCCAATTTTTTGTAATTTGCTAATGTCGTTAATCGTTATTTTTTCTATTTCAATCTTTAACATCTTTGTTTAGTATTTTTCTATGGTTACAGTTAACTTTTCAATTTCATCAATAAATACGAATAATACAAAGCCACAAATTTAGCTCTTTGTGCATTAGTAGAAGAGCCACCATGTCCGCCTTCCGTGTTTTCATAGTAATAAATTTTATGTCCCATATCGATCATCTTGGCTGCCATTTTTCGGGCATGACCCGGATGAACGCGGTCGTCACGAGTAGAAGTCATAAAAAACACTTCTGGGTATTTGGCGTCTTTGTTTAGATTTTGATATGGTGAATATTTTTGAATATAGTCCCATTCTGCTGGAATATCCGGATTGCCATATTCGCCCATCCAACTCGCTCCAGCTAATAGTTTGTTGTAGCGTTTCATATCCAAAAGTGGCACTTGACACACCACAGCATTATATAAATCGGGTCTTTGTGTAAAAGCTACACCAACTAGCAAACCACCGTTGCTACCGCCTTGAATGCCTAAATGTTTGTTGGAGGTGATTTTTTTAGCAATTACATCTTCCGCTACAGCGTGAAAATCATTGTAGATGTTTTGTCTTTTTTCTTTCAAACCGGCTTGGTGCCATTTCGGACCAAATTCGCCACCACCACGAATATTCGCCAATACAAAAACACCACCTTTTTCAAGCCAACCCTGACCAATTACTCCAGAATAGAAAGGTAATTGCGACGATTCAAATCCACCATACGCATTTAACAATGTCGGATTTGTACCATCCAGCACTATGTTTTTAGATGATATTACAAAATACGGAATTTTTTCACCGTCTTTGGATGTGGCTTTGTACTGGTCAACTTTATATTTTGAACTGTCAAAATAAAAAGGGAGTGTTTTGACCACTTTTAGTGTATTCGTTTTTGCATTTGCAGCGTACAAAGACGTTGGCGTCAGGAAGTTTTGAAAGGTAAAAAAGTAATTATCAGAAAATTCATCGGTGTCACTAATCCCAATAGTTCCAAAATCGGGAGCTGCTACTTTTGTTTTTTCCCAGCTTCCATTTTTGAATGCGTAGGTATACAGTTCGCTTTTCACATTGTTTAAGACATTAAAAAGTAAAAAGTTTTTGGTAGTGCTAATCCCAGAAACACTACTATATGCATCGGGTTCAAATAGTTTTATGATGTTTGTTTTTCCTTCTAATAAAGAGGTGAAGTTGGTGCTAATTACCGAACCTTGTTTGTAGGTTGTACCGTTAACTGTCCAATCTGATTTTAAATTAATTACCAATTGATTATTCAAAAGGCCACCGCTGTCTGCATCTTCAGGAATGGCTATCGGAATTAGTTTGTTGTTTTGCCAAACAAATGTTTTTGAAGTGTAGAATGTTGGATTTCGGTTAACCACTAAATATTTTTTATCACCATCACGAAAGGTGGAACCTCCCGAAGCAACATCGCTAGTTTCACCTTCAAAAATAAGTTGTGCGTCTTTTAATAAAGTGCCTCTTTTCCACAGTTTTACTTGTCGTGCATAACCAGAAGAAGTCATTGTGCCTGGACCAAAATCAGAAGATACAATTAAGGTGTTTTCGTCCCAATATCCAGCATTTCCTTTTGCTTCGTCCATCGAGAATCCATCTGTTAAAAAAGATTTTGTCGTAGCATCAAACTCTTTAATTACTACAGCATCGCCACCACCTTTTGAAAGTCTTACCATAAAGCGATTGTACTTTGGATACAATCCGTTCGCGCCTTTAAAAACCCATTTGATATTGTCTTTTTTACTCATTGCATCAATGTCTAAAACAGTTTCCCATTCTGGTTTTCCACTGTTATATTTTTCGGTTGAGGTTCTTCTCCAAATACCTCTTTCGTGCTCTTTGTCTTGCCAGAAATTGTATATGTAATCTCCATAAATAGTTGGAAAAGCAATTCTGTCGGTGGCATTCAGAACTGCCAAACTTTTGTCATAAATATCTTGATAGTCTTTGTGTTTGGTTAAAACATCTAATGACGTCTTATTTTGTTTTTCAACAAATTCCAATGCTTTTTTACCATCAACTTCTTCGAGCCATTGATATGTATCTTCTTGAGCAAAAAGTGAAAATGTAGTAATAAAAAGGAGTAAAACGACGAAGGCTAATTTTTTCATGAGTATTGGTTTTAATTACAGTGAACCAAATATAATAAAAAAACCTGCAAGTCTTCACTCACAGGTTTTACTATTGGCTATTGCCTATTAGCTAATGCCTATTTAATTAACTCAAAACTTCGTTTCACAAAAGCAGTCAATTCTTCTCCTTTTAACAAGCCTTGCGAAATTTTAGCCAAGTCCAACGCTTGTTTTACCAAACTTTCTTGCGCTGATTTGTCTTCTGTATTTAAAATCGTCGTAGCTAAATCCGAGTTAGTATTTACCGTAACATTGTACATTTCTGGAAAATTACCTATTCCAAACATTCCGCCGCCGCCAGTTTGACTCATTTCTTTCATACGTCGCATGAATTCGGGTTGCGTGATGATAAACGGAGCAGCATTGCTGTCCATTGGTTCTAATTGCACGGTGTAATTTGATTTGGCTACCAATTCTTCTAAAACGGTTTTTAGTTTCGTAGCTTCTTCTTCAGACAATTTCGAAATTTGCGTATCTTCTTTTTGAATTAATTTATCGATATGATCCGAATCGACTCTCACAAAAGTCAGGTTTTCATTATCCGATTCTAATTTCTGAATTAAATGTGATACAATCGGACTGTCTAAAAACAACACTTGATAGCCTTTTTCTTGAGCAATTTCAATGTATCCGTGTTGCGTTTCTTTGTTGGAAGCATATAAAACTACCAGTTTTCCGTTTTTGTCAGTTTGGTTTTCTTTGATCGCTTCTTTCAATTCGTCAAGAAGATAGTACTTGTCATCAACTGTTGGATACAAAACGAAATCGCCTGCTTTTTCATAGAATTTTGGTTCAGAAAGCATTCCGTATTCCAATACGATTTTAATATCATTCCATTTTTTCTCAAAATCTTCACGGTTTTCAGTGAATAGCGATTTCAATTTGTCGGCTACTTTTCGAGTAATGTAATTCGAAATTTTCTTTACATTACTGTCCGATTGCAATCCAGAACGCGATACATTTAACGGAATATCTGGCGAATCAATCACACCTTTCAACATTCCTAAAAATTCAGGAACAATTCCTTCTACATTATCAGTAACATAGACTTGATTTTGATAGAGTTGAATTTTATCCTTTTGCATTTGCAAATCAGCTGTCATTTTCGGGAAGTATAAAATTCCAGTCAAATTAAACGGATAATCAACATTCAAATGAATGTGAAACAACGGTTCTTCAAATTGCATTGGATACAATTCGCGGTAGAAGTTTTTGTAATCTTCATCACTTAAATCAACGGGTTGTTTGGTCCACGCCGGATTTGGATTGTTGATGATATTGTCTACATCAATTGTTTCTGCTTTGTAATCTTCTGGAGCATCTTCTGGAGTTGGAAGTGTTTCTGTACGAGTTCCAAATTTAATTGCAATAGGCATAAATTTATTATACTTATTCAACAATTCTTTGATTTTATACTCTTCTAAAAACTCTAAAGAATCTTCGGCAATGTGAAGGATAATTTCAGTTCCGCGATCGGTTTTATTGTGAGGTTCTAAGGTGAATTCTGGACTTCCATCACAAATCCAATGTGCTGCTGGAGCATCTTTGTATGATTTGGTAATGATTTCTACTTTTTCAGCCACCATAAAAGCCGAATAAAATCCGAGTCCAAAATGACCAATGATTCCAGAATCTTTTGATGTGTCTTTGTATTTTTCTAAAAATTCTTCAGCTCCAGAAAAAGCAATTTGGTTGATGTATTTTTCTACTTCTTCGGCAGACATTCCCAAACCTTGATCGATAATGTGGAGTTTTTTACCTTCTTTGTCAATTTTCACTTCAATAATTGGATTGCCATATTCTACTTTGGCTTCACCAATACTGGTTAAATGTTTTAGTTTAAGTGTAGCGTCAGTTCCGTTAGAAATTAATTCGCGGAGAAAAATTTCATGATCGCTGTATAAGAATTTCTTAATTAAGGGAAAGATGTTTTCTACTGAAACATTAATTTTTCCTGTTGACATATGATTTAAATTTTAATTAGACATGTTTCCGCTGACTAGTCAAATAGAGTACCAATTTGCTTGTGTCTGACAAAATGACGGAATGAAATTATATAAGAATTTAATATAAAATTGTAAATTGATTATTCAAAATCAAATTATCTTTGTAATTCAATCTTCTAAAACCAGAACAATGAAAAAATGTATTACAATTGTATTAATGACTTTAGTTTTTATTGGCTGTAAACCAAAAGAAACGGTAGCCAACACAAAATTAGATATGAAATCGGAAGTAGCTATTAAAGGTACTTGGTTGATTTCATCTGTTACCTATCCAGGTTCTGAATATATCAAAATGAGTTCTTTTGATATTGCCGATTCCAAATGTTTTATTGGTAGTAATTGGAAATTTGTATCCAATAACAACAAAGGAACGATGGCTTTAAATAATGCTACGTGTACCGGATTTAGTTCTGATATTACTTGGTACATCAATAAGGATGGTAACTTGGTTATGAAATTTTTAAACGAAACCAAAGCAAGAAAAGTGGTCGACGGTTATATTTTAAAAGTAGCCAATCAAACCGAAAGTTCTTTTCAATTGATTGACAAAGTCAATGTTGGAGGAAAAATAATCGACGTCGTATACCAATTCCAAAGAAATTAATTCTAAACAAAAAGACAAATGAAAAAATATGCAATTTATTTAGTAGCAACTGTATTTACAGCAAGTACTGTTTTAACAGGTTGTGAAGCAGCAAAAAACACAAACAAAACACAAAGAGGAGCAGCCATTGGTGCTGTTGCTGGTGGTGTTTTAGGAGCAGTTATCGGTAACAATGTTGGTAAAGGCGGAAACGGTGCTTTAGGTGCTGTGCTTGGAGGCGTTGTTGGAGGTGTTGCAGGTGGAGTGATTGGAAATAAAATGGACAAACAAGCACGTGAAATTAAAACAGCTTTACCAGGTGCTCAAGTAGAAAGAGTAGGTGAAGGTATTCGATTGGTTTTAGGTGAAAATGCAGTTCGTTTTGACACTAATAAATCGACTTTAACAACAACAGCACAAAGTAATTTAGATAAGATAATTCCGGTTTTAAAAGAGTATGCAGATACTGACATTACGATTTACGGATTTACAGACAACACTGGAGCCGTAGCCTACAATCAAACTTTATCCGAGCAAAGAGCCGCTTCTGTAAAAAGTTATTTGGCTTCAAAAGGAGTAAGTACGGCACGAATCAATACGACTGGATTGGGTATTAATGATCCAGTAGCATCTAATGATACAGCAGAAGGAAGAAGTCAAAACCGACGTGTTGAGTTTACTATTATAGCCAATGAAAAAATGGTTAACGATGCTAAAAAAGAAGCCGGGAATTAAAAATTTACTTTTCAAAATACACAAAGGCGTTCACGAAAGTGAGCGCTTTTTTTATTACTAAATTAGTTGCTATTTTTGTGACATGCTTAGAGTTGACTCCATTCGTTTTTCGTATTTAAAAGAAATCACCATTCACAACAGTAGTTTTTCGCTCGAAAAAGGGAAAACACTTGCTATTATTGGTGAAAGTGGTTGCGGAAAAAGTACTTTACTTCAACTTATTTATGGATTGTATGATTTGGATGAAGGCCAGATTTTTTGGAATCAGACCGAAGTCTTAGGTCCGAAATTTCATCTTATTCCAGGTATGGATTTTATGAAATACTTGGCTCAAGATTTTGATTTGATGCCTTTTATTACCGTGGCTGAAAATGTTGGAAAGTACTTGTCCAATATCTATCCAAAGGAAAAAAAGCAACGCATAACGGAATTGTTAGAAATTGTAGAATTGACAGAGTATGCCAATATAAAAGCCAAATATTTAAGCGGTGGACAAATGCAACGTGTAGCTCTGGCTAGGGTTTTAGCTCTCGAACCCGAAGTTTTATTACTCGACGAACCGTTTAGTCACATTGACAATTTTAGAAAAAATAGCTTGCGAAGAAAGTTGTTTGCGTATCTGAAGGAAAAAGAAATTACAACTATAGTTGCCACCCATGATAGCACCGATGTTTTGTCTTTTGCCGATGAAGTGTTGGTAATGAAAAACGGAAAA
Organism: Bacteroidota bacterium; assembly: GCA_040385945.1. Lineage (GTDB taxonomy): Bacteria > Bacteroidota > Bacteroidia > Flavobacteriales > Flavobacteriaceae > Flavobacterium. Next base: position 11,250 of record JAZKGN010000165.1, on the reverse strand, counting down.
ATAATTGAGCAAGGAACTCCTAAATTTATTTACGAAAATCCGAGTGATGGTTACGTGGCTTCGCTTTTTGGAGATGTTAATGCTATCGAAATGAATGGAAGAATTCAATTTGTTTATCCGCATCAGTTGGAAGTAGTGGCAAAATCTGATCTTAAAGCTATTGTTTCAAATTCTTATTTTAGAGGAAATCATTACTTAATCGAAGTCGAATATGAAAAAGGTCTTTTGTTTTTTGAAAGCGAAAAAGAATACCTAAAAGCCACTAAAATTTACTTAAAAAAGAAACTGTGAAGTTTACTTAAGTTATGACATCATTGCTTTGTATATTTTTATAATTTTATCAAAAAAATTACAATGAGAAAATACTATTTTTTACTCCTTTTTTTATCTAATTTCATTTCGGCACAATATACTTGGACACCTTTAACTTCTATTTCAACAATTAATGGTCCGAATGGTCAGCGATTTGATGATGTGTTTTTTCTAAATGAAAACCTAGGTTGGGCTGCAAACGGTTATTATTCGGCGGTTTACAAAACGATTGATGGAGGACAAAATTGGACTACTCAAATTGGGAATGCTGGTTTAGGCGGATTCTATTATTTTAGAAACATTGAGTTTTTAGATGAAAATATTGGCTTCATAGGAACCTTATCCAACCGTTTTTACAAAACTATTGATGGTGGTGCAACGTGGAATCAGGTGATGAACATTTCACCTTATCCCAATGCAATATGTGGTTTGGATTGTGTAGGAACAAGTACGGTTTATGGTTGTGGTGCTTATTTTTCTCCAGCTCATATTATAAAATCGACTGATAGCGGTGCTACTTGGCAGTATATTAATATGAGTGCTTATGCTACAGCTTTGGTTGAGATTTTATTTGTGGATGAAAATATCGGATTTGTTTCTGGCAGAAATGCGAATGGTGCTGTTATTTTAAAAACAACTGATGGTGGAACTTCATGGACTATTGTGTACAACGGAACCATTCCGGGTGAATATGTATGGAAATTACAAATACTATCGAGTAATCCGAATGTGATTTTTGGATCTATTGAATCGGTAGCGCCAAATACAGGAAAGTTGTTGAAGTCTATAAATGGTGGGCAGAATTGGATTGCCAAAAATTTTCCTGACACTGAAGTACAAGCGGTTGGATTTGCATCAGAAAATCAAGGTTGGATGGGCGGACATAACTTAGGTTTACACGAAACAATCGATGGTGGCGATACATGGACAAATATAAATGTGGGAAGTAACTTAAATCGCATTTTCTTTGTTAACAATAGTGTTGCGTATGCTTCTGGAACAGGAGTTTACAAATTGTCTACTACTCTAAACACGACCGATTTTCAAGAAATGGCAAGAGTACCATTGGTTGTTAGAGTGGCTCCAAATCCGATAAAAGACAAGTTAAATTTGGAAATCGATTTTCTCGGTGGTGATCATTTGGTTCTCGAATTGTATTCTGTTACTGGACAATTGCTAAAAGAGCTTAAAATTGATTTAATCGAAGCTGCAGGAACAAAAAGGTATTCATTTGATTTTCCGTATAAAAAAGGAACCTATATTCTTAATTTACACACCAATACAGGAAGACAATCGGTAAAAATAACCAAGTAATCGGTTACAAAACACCCAAAATTAAAAGTACTGCATAAACCAATAGCATTACCGCTACAACGTTTTGAATGGTTTTAATCGTAACTTTTTTCACCAGCTTATTTCCAAAATACACACCTGTAAAAGCTGCTCCTGTAGCGAAAAGTATAAGTTTATAATCTAATGTGTTATTTTGTTTTACAATTTGTGAAAGATACACCGACAATCGCGACGCGTCAATCATGCATGCAATAACAACTCCAGTTGCTATAAAAGCTTCTTTTGATAAATTTGTTCGTATCAAAAAAGCACTTCGTAACGCACCTTGATGACCCGATAATCCTCCAAAAAAGCCACTCAAAACACCTCCAATTGGTAAATATTTTTTGTCAAATGCGATGTTTTTGTATTTTGGAATGATATCCAAAAGAGCAAACACTATCAATAAAACACCAACAATTAATTTTATTGGCATTATGGTAAATGTGTGGCTTGCTATTGTAAAATCAAATAAAGGTTCGGTTGTTGTTAGATTTTTTAAAATGGTGGCGCCGATGTAAGCGAAAAGTAAAGCCGGAATTCCGAAAGCGAGTACTGTAGTTACATTTGCTTTTCTTCCAAATAAAAACAACTTCAAAATGTTATTTAAAAAATGCACAATGGAAGTCAAAATGATGGCAATTTCAATAGGAAAAAACAATCCAAAAACTGGAAGTAAAATTGTACCCAATCCAAAACCTGAAAAAAGTGTTAGTCCAGAACCTATAAGTGCTACTAAGCAAATTACAAAATAGTCCATTTTTAGTTTTTTTAATTGGATGCAAAGTAAGAAATTATTTGTTTGTAATTTTTTCTGCTGGAATTTGAAATACTAAGAATTTGATAAAAAACAACCATTGATGCCCTATACTTTTTAAAAGATGCTTATTTTTGAACTACGATTTTTACTAAAACAATAAAACATGTATCATTCAAAAATAAAAGGATTAGGGTTTTATGTTCCTGATAATGTGGTGACTAATGACGATTTGTCAAAGTTAATGGATACCAATGACGAGTGGATTCAAGAACGTACCGGAATAAAAGAACGAAGACACATCATTAAAGGTCAAGATACCACCACTTCAATGGGAGTAAAGGCTGCAAAAATTGCCATCGAACGTTCTAAAACTACCAAAGAAGATATCGATTTTATTGTGTTTGCAACCATTTCTCCCGATTACTATTTTCCGGGTCCAGGTGTTGCTTTGCAAAAAGAATTAGAACTAAAAACCATCGGTGCTTTAGATATACGCAATCAATGCTCAGGATTTATTTATGCGTTGTCGATTGCCGATCAGTATATTAAAACCGGAATGTATAAAAACATTCTTGTTGTTGCATCGGAAGTGCAATCGCTTGGATTGGACATGACCGATAGAGGTAGAGGCGTTTCTGTGATTTTTGGAGACGGAGCAGGAGCAGTTGTGCTTGGTCGTGAAGAAGATGTGACCAAAGGAATTCTTTCCACACATTTACATTCGGAAGGAGAACATGCTAAAGAATTAGCCGTTTTGGCTCCGGGAATGGGCGGTCGCTGGGTTTCTGATATTATTGCGGATAATGATCCAAATGACGAAAGTTATTTTCCATACATGAACGGGCAGTTTGTCTTTAAAAATGCTGTGGTTCGTTTTAGTGAAGTGATTAATGAAGGACTTCAAGCGAATAATTTAGAAGTTTCTGATATCGATTTGCTGATTCCACATCAAGCCAACTTAAGAATCTCGCAATTCATTCAACAAAAATTTAAATTATCCGACGATCAAGTCTACAATAACATTCAGAAATACGGAAACACAACCGCCGCTTCTATTCCGATTGCTTTATCAGAAGCATGGGAATTGGGTAAAATAAAAGAAGGTGATGTAATTGTACTCGCCGCTTTCGGTAGCGGATTTACTTGGGCAAGTGCCATTATCAAATGGTAAACTACTAAAACAAAAAATCCCCAATAGTAGGTATTGGGGATTTTCTATTCAAATGGCTTTCTATTTATAAACATTTTTTGTTTGGGGCAAAAAGGGTGTTTATTTTTACTTTCTTGAGGTAAATGTCTGTTATATATCGATAATGTGCAAATAAAATCGATGAAATACATATATTTTATTTAAAATAATATAAAATTCTTACAAATATATTAATTTGACCAAATTTTAATCGTTTTGTAAGCTTCCTTTTCCACTTTGATTTTTATGCCAAAATTTTGCAATTAAATTCTATCTTTGCCATCTTAAAATAATTCACAATGTCACTACAAAAAATTCTTATTCCAAGCATTACAAAAGCAATTCATGAACTGTTTGATGTTAGTATCTCGAACATTGAATTTCAAGCTACTCGGAAAGATTTTGAAGGTGATATTACTATGGTCATTTTTCCTTTATTGAAAATTATAAAAGGGAACCCAGTCGAAATTGGTACAAAAATCGGAACGTATTTAATGGAGCATGTCAACGAAGTGGAGAAATTCAATGTCGTTGCGGGATTTTTAAATATTGTAATTTCTGATGCCTATTATATTAACTTCTTTAATGAAATCGCAACTGACGAAGCCTTTGGTTTTGTTACGCCATCAGCAAATGAAGAAGCCATAATGGTCGAGTATTCGTCGCCAAATACCAACAAACCCTTGCATTTAGGTCACGTTCGTAATGTGCTTTTGGGATATTCTGTTGCGAAAATTATTAAAGCATCGGGTAAAAAAGTATACAAAACCCAAATCATCAATGATCGTGGAATTCACATTTGCAAATCGATGTTGGCTTGGAAAAAATTAGGCAACGGACAAACACCACAATCAATGGGATTGAAAGGTGATAAGTTGGTTGGGAATTTCTATGTCGAATTTGATAAAATGTACAAAGCTGAAATTGCCAATTTAATTTCACAAGGAAAATCGGAAGAAGAAGCCAAAAAACAAGCACCAGTTATTGTAGAAGCACAACAAATGCTTCTCGATTGGGAAGCTGGAAAACCAGAAATCATCGAACTTTGGAAAACCATGAACCAATGGGTGTATGACGGATTTGAGCAAACGTACAAAACAATCGGTGTCGATTTTGACAGTTATTATTACGAAAGCAATACCTATTTACTAGGAAAAGAAGTCGTTCAATTGGGTTTAGAAAAAGGTATTTTCGAAAAAGATTCAGATGGTTCGGTATGGATTGACTTAACGCCAGACGGTTTGGATAGAAAAATCGTATTGCGTTCAGACGGAACAGCCGTTTACATGACACAAGATATTGGAACCGCGATTCAACGTGTAAAAGATTTTCCAGATATTGGCGGAATGGTTTATACTGTTGGTAACGAGCAAGATTACCATTTTAAAGTGTTGTTTTTAATTCTGAAAAAATTAGGTTTTGAATGGGCTAAAAACTTGTTTCACTTGTCGTACGGAATGGTTGAATTGCCTTCTGGAAAAATGAAATCCCGTGAAGGAACTGTTGTAGATGCTGATGATTTGATGCAAGAAATGACGTCTACAGCACAATTAATTTCGGAGGAATTAGGAAAATTAGAAGGCTACACAAAAGAAGAAAAAGCAAAATTATATACTACTATTGGCTTAGGAGCATTGAAATATTACATGCTAAAAGTCGACCCGAAAAAACAAATGATGTTCAATCCAGAAGAATCAGTCGATTTTAATGGAAACACCGGACCGTTTATTCAATATACTTACGCCCGAATTCAGTCGATTTTGCGCAAAGCCGATTTTGATACGAGCCAATTGCCTTCATTAGAAGCACTTCATCCAAAAGAAAAAGAGCTTATTAAACAAATCGAATTGTTTCCCGAAATTATTCAGAACGCGGCACACAATCACAGTCCGGCTTTAGTCGCTAATTATACTTACGATTTGGTAAAAGAATACAATTCGTTTTATCAAACAGTATCTATTTTAGGAGAAGAAAATTTGGAGAAAAAAGTATTCCGTGTACAATTGTCTAAGAAAGTAGCCGATACAATAAAAGCAGCATTCAACTTAATGGGAATTGAAGTTCCGGAAAGAATGTAATTTTTACCTATCGATTTTAGTCACCAATTCAAGAACTATTTTCTCGAAAGCGACTTGTTTGCTTTTTACGTTGTCAATACTTTTAAACGAAATAAGGCGTCTGCCGTCTTTGTAATCGCCTTCGAGCAAACCCGATTCGTTGCTGGCATTTGCTCCGTGAAGAAATACAAGCCGAATGGTATCTTGTTTGTAAAAATTTAGCCCAACAATATAACGTTTGTATTCTTTCGGATTAAAAGGTTGCATTGCTCCAGTGAAATAAAACGTCGGACCATTCCAATAAATACCTTCGCCAATGTTCGCGTCTACAGCTAAAATGGTTTTCCGCAAATACTGAACAAGAGCAACTAAAGGATGGTCGAGTTTTGCAATAAAATCGGTTACTTTTTCGGGTTCGGAAATGCCTAATGTTAAGTTGGTTTCTTTTTTCATTACTTCAAAACTACTGTTTATTTTTTTACAACAAAGCCAGCCATTCTATATATTTGCACAGACGACCTTCATATAGAACGGTACTAAGTAAAAAATAAACCATGTTTTCAAAAATTAAATCCGAATATGTGTTGTTGCTGATAGCGATAATTTGGTTATTTTTTTTCTCGTTTGTACTACAGTTGTCACCCGGATTTTCATTAGTAGGCGATGATGGTACCTACTTATTTGCAGCTAAAAAGTTATATTTAGATCACCAATTAGACGATTCAAGACCTTTGTTGATTAATGCTATTAATGGATTTCCGTTGCTTTTTGGTTATGGAGATGCAGCAGTTGTTGGATGGAGTAATGTCATTAATATCAGCTGTTGGTTGTTGACTTCACTACTTGTTTTTAAAATCTTAGCGCAACAATTCACCAGAAGAACCGCGTTTATAGCAGCCGTACTTTTTATTTTTTGCATCGGAAATGTCGCCAACGCTTTTAATGTATTGTCTGAACCTATCTTTATTTGCATGCTATTGTTTGCTGTTTTTTGTATCGGAAAGCAAGCAAAATCAAACAATTATAAGTACATCACATTGGCTTTATCGGTTTTAACGCTTGCGATTTTGGTCAAACCAATTGCTGTCGGTTTAGTTGGAATTGTAGCATTATTTCATCTAAAAAAGTACAAGGAAATTATTTTCAACAAATATTTTGCTTTACTACTTGTGGCGCTATCATTGGTGGTTTTTCAACTGTATTCGATGAAAAAACAATATGGCGATTACACCATCAGTTATGTGAGTTCGATAACGTTCTATAATTATTTAGGTGGAAAAGCAGATTGTCTTAAAAAGAACATCGAATTCATTCCTGGAGAAAATAAAAGAACAAAACACTTCAATCAATTTTCGACTCATGAACAAAAAAAAATATCCAACAACGATTTTAAAGAACAATTGCAAAACAATACAGTTAACCTGGTTAAAGCGTATGCTTTTTGTATCTATTCCAATTCGTCAAAGGGAAGTTTTATTGTAAGTGAATGTAAAAATGAAAATCGAACTTCTTATTTTGATTCTTTTCATTTTCTGTTCAAAGCGGTTTCAAAAGTTCAGAATATTGTTTTTACCATTGTCGGCGTTTTGTTGTCTTTTTTTGTGTTGTTAAGAAAAAAAAATGAAACCGTTTTTCATCAAATGATTGCAGCAATGATTGTATATATTTTCTTTATTTCTGCCATGTCGTGCTGGCAATGCGATCGGTTTCATATTGTATTTTTTCCTTTGGTAATTGTTTTAGGAATAGCTTTTTTTGATAAAAAAAGAACAAAAATTATTGCTAAAAAATAATGTAACAATTTGTATAAAAAGACGTTATACTACTACAAACAAAAACAGAAAATAAATACCATGAAAAAATTAAAAGTAATTTCTTTTTTAGCGGTTCTTTTTATGCTAAACGTAGCTTCATCATGTAGCAACGACGACGATGATAATCCTACATCGCAAGATCCAACACCAGTGATAAACACAGTAAATAATGGTACTTGGCGAATCACTTTATTTGACGATTCGGGTACTATCGAAACCAATCATTTTACGGGTTATAATTTTACTTTTGGACCAAGCAATGTGCTATCTGCTACCAATGGTACTAACACCTATAACGGAATTTGGTCTGTTACCTCAGATGATAGCGGTGATGATAGTCCGAGCAATGATCTCGATTTTAACATAGCTTTCTCATCGCCAGCCGATTTTACCGACTTGACAGAAGATTGGAACATCATCACCTATACTGCTACAAAAATTCAGTTGATTCATGTGAGTGGAGGCGGTGGCGGAACGGATTATTTGACTTTTGAAAAGAATTAAATAGTACCTAAATGCATTTTTAAAGAACCATTAGCTTTGCTCCGTTCGCTTTTTTAAGCTCGGGTCGTAATTCGGATGGTTTTTTTGTTTCCAATACTTTCCTACTTCAATTTCAAATGCTTAAATTTGCACTTCAATTTTAGAAATTCATACGATTATGTTCAATAATTTAAGCGAAAAGTTAGATAAAGCCTTTCATATCCTAAAAGGTCACGGAAAAATCACCGAAGTAAACGTTGCTGATACTTTAAAAGAAGTACGTCGTGCCTTACTAGATGCCGATGTTAACTTTAAAATTGCTAAAGATTTTACTACTTCAGTAAAAGAAAAAGCAATCGGTCAAAATGTATTAACGACATTAGAACCGGGACAATTATTGGTAAAATTGGTTAAGGATGAATTGACCGAATTAATGGGTGGCGATGCAACCGGAATTAACCTTTCGGGAAATCCAACCGTGATTTTAATGTCGGGTTTACAAGGTTCTGGTAAAACGACTTTTTCTGGAAAATTAGCTAACTACTTGCAAACTAAAAAGAACAAGAAACCACTTTTGGTAGCTTGTGATATCTATCGTCCAGCGGCGATCAATCAGTTGCATGTAGTTGGTGGACAAATCGGAGTTGAAGTGTATTCGGAGCCAGAAAATAAAAATCCGGTTTCTATTTCTCAAAATGCTATTGCGTATGCTAAGGCAAACGGATTCAATGTTGTGATTGTCGATACAGCGGGTCGTTTGGCTGTGGATGAAGAAATGATGAACGAAATTGCCAATGTGCATAAAGCCATTCAACCGCAAGAAACCTTGTTTGTTGTCGATGCAATGACTGGACAAGATGCGGTAAATACGGCAAAAGCGTTTAATGATATCTTAAATTTTGACGGAGTTATCTTAACCAAATTAGATGGTGATACTCGTGGTGGAGCTGCTATTTCGATTAAATCGGTGGTGGACAAACCAATCAAATTTATTGGAACAGGAGAAAAAATGGACGCCATTGATGTGTTCTATCCTTCACGTATGGCAGAACGTATTCTCGGAATGGGAGACGTGGTGTCGTTAGTAGAAAGAGCACAAGAGCAATACAATGAAGAAGAAGCGAGAAAACTTCAAAAGAAAATTGCTAAAAACGAATTCGGTTTTGATGATTTCTTGGCGCAAATCCAACAGATTAAAAAAATGGGAAGCATGAAAGACCTTGTCGGAATGATTCCTGGTGCTGGAAAAGCCATGAAAGATGTTGAAATTGAAGATGACGCATTCAAACACATAGAAGCAATCATTCATTCGATGACACCAAAGGAAAGAAGCCGACCATCAATAATTGATATGAAGAGAAAAACCCGAATTGCAAAAGGGTCAGGGCGTAAAATAGAAGAAGTAAATCAGTTAATGAAGCAGTTCGAGCAAATGAGCAAGATGATGAAAATGATGCAAGGTCCAGGTGGAAAGAACATGATGAAAATGATGGGCAACATGAAGGGAATGAGCTAAATAATCAGTCGAAAGTCGAAAGTCTTAAAGTCAAAATGACTTTCGACTTTCGACTTTTGTCTTTAAGACACTATAAATTATGCAACTACTAGACGGAAAAAAAGTATCAGAAGACATTAAAAACGAAATCGCAGCCGAAGTTCAAAAGATGAAAGCCAATGGCGAAAAAGTGCCTCACTTGGCAGCCATAATTGTCGGAAATGATGGTGCTAGTTTGACGTATGTTGGCAGTAAAGTGAAAGCGTGCGAACGCGTTGGTTTTGAATCGACTCTGATTAAAATGCCAAGCACTACTTCTGAAACTGAATTGCTCAAACGCATCAAAGAATTAAACGACGACGACAACATTGACGGGTTTATAGTACAATTGCCATTACCCGAACAAATCGACACACAAGAAGTCTTAATGGCTATCGATCCGAGTAAAGATGTGGATGGTTTCCATCCAGAAAACTTTGGAAAAATGGCGTTGGATATGAGTACGTTTATTCCGGCAACACCTTTCGGAATTTTAGAATTGTTAGAACGATACAACGTCGAAACCAAAGGAAAACACACCGTAGTTATCGGAAGAAGCCACATTGTTGGAAGACCGATGAGTATTTTGATGGGAAGAAAAGGTTTTCCAGGGAATTCTACAGTGACATTAACACACAGTTACACTAAAAATATTGCTCAAATTACCACACAAGCTGATATCATTATCACAGCTTTGGGTGTTCCGAATTATTTGAAAGCCGAAATGATAAAAGACGATGCAGTAGTAATTGATGTCGGAATTACACGTGTTGCCGATGATACTACCGAAAAAGGCTACCGAATTACAGGTGATGTTGATTTCGAATTCGTTTCTAAAAAAGCATCTTACATTACGCCAGTTCCAGGTGGAGTTGGTCCGATGACGATTGCGATGTTGTTGAAAAACACACTTCTAGCAAGAGAACAAAAACGGTTAAAAAATAAGTAATGAATTTCGTAGTTGCATCCAAAGTACAATTGGCAATTGTTCGTGATTTGGCTTATAAAATTTGGCCGCCTACTTTTGAAAAAATTCTTTCAACGGAACAGATTGACTATATGTTGAACATGATGTACAGCATGGCATCGTTAGAAGAGCAACTTCAAAGTAATCGAGTTTTTTTATTGGCGGAAGAAGGAAATGGCTTTATTGGTTTTGCTTCGTATGAAGTGAATTTCGATAATTCTAATAAGACAAAGATTCACAAACTCTATGTATTACCCGAAACACAAGGTAAAGGAGTAGGAAGACAATTGATTGATTTTATTACTGATATTGCTTTAAAAAATCAGGATACAATCTTACATCTTACGGTAAACAAATACAACAAAGCAACAGATTTTTATTTAAAAAACGGATTTGAAGTTACCGAAGAAGTCGTTTTTGACATTGGAAATGGTTATGTCATGGACGATTATATTATGGAGAAGAAATTATAAATAAAAATTCCGATAGATTATCTATCGGAATTTTATTTTTCATAGAACAAAAGACCAACGCGCCTCCCGGCTCCATCGCTAAAGTGTCCACTGGACACTTTTTTAACGCTCGGCCCTCTATCTTTTAATCACTTTGGTTGTAAAACTTTCCGTTTCTGTTGTGATGGTTACAAAGTACATTCCGCTTGATTGATTGCTAATGTCTACTGAATTGGTTTGCAGTCCGATGGCGTTATTTGTTTTCACTTCTTTGATTGTTTGTCCTTGAATTGAAGTCAATCGAAGTGTTACATCGGATGTGTTTTCTAAAGTATAATTCACATTTACAA
>JAZKGN010000164.1:2262-33598 GCA_040385945.1 Bacteroidota bacterium | reverse complement strand
AATTTTTCGAGTCAGAATTATATGTATCCCTACAAAAACACCAAATACGCTACTGGTTTTGAAAAAGTTACCAATGGCAATTTAAACTACAATTCGCCCGTTTACAACGCGTTTTTTTGGGGAAGTGGCGATGGCGATTTGCCTTGCGTTAATAAAGGTCAAATTGCCTATTTTGAATACTATTTCTACTTCAAACCGCAATTGCGAACTGGCGATTTAAAAGACGGATTTTACGCTAAAAAAGTCAAGCCAAATGCACATTAACGAACTAAAATCGTTTCTTGACGAGAAAGTCGAATTGTACAATAATCCGAATTTTATTGAAAGTGATCCGATTCAGATTCCGCATCGCTATTTACTCAAAGAAGATATTGAAATTGCGGGTTTTTTAACCGCAACCATCGCCTGGGGAAATCGCAAAATGATCATCAACAATGCTACCAAAATGATGGATTTGATGGGCAATTCGCCTTATGATTTTGTCATGAATCATCAAGATTACCATTTAGAAAAACTAGAAAGTTTTGTCCATCGAACATTCAATGGTACCGACATGGTTACTTTCGTGAAAGGTTTGCAACACCTATATAACCATCATAACGGATTGGAAGCGGTGTTTGCCAAACAGCAAGAAAGCAATTCGATGCAGCAAAGCATTTCCGATTTTAAAAGTATTTTCTTCGAAATTGCACATCAAAATCGGACACAAAAACACGTTTCCGATCCGTTGAATAATTCGGCAGCCAAACGCATCAACATGTTTTTGCGTTGGATGGTGCGAAACGACAACAAAGGCGTTGATTTTGGTATTTGGAAAACAATTCCAACTTCAGCATTGTCTTGTCCACTCGATGTGCATTCGGGAAATGTAGCACGAAAATTAGGCTTATTAGCCCGAAAGCAAAACGATGCCAAATCCCTATTTGAACTCGACACCAACTTGCGTTTAATGGATAAAAATGATCCTGTGAAATACGATTTTGCGTTATTTGGATTGGGTGTTTTTGAGAAATTTTGATAATTCTTTTACATCTTCTTTTAGTACGTTAGCGTAAAAATTAGATTAGCTTAATTAAAAAAATATTTGATAGTAAGACTTGGCATTAGCATCTGCAGGCGAGTGTCAATCAATTGAAAAATCCGTAAAAAGAAAAACTGTTTGAGCGCAGCGAGTTTTTTTCTTTTAGGATTTGAAATTTGAATTGACCGCCGAAGATGCGAAGCCTTGATTTTTTGTTTCTTTTGTATCAAGACAAAAGAAAATTATCCTATTTTTGCTAAAACAAAATACCACAAAAAAACATGCTTATTATTGGAATTGCTGGCGGAACTGGATCGGGAAAAACAACTGTTGTTCATCAGATTATGAATGAATTACCTGAAACTGAAGTCGGAATTATTTCTCAAGATTCCTATTACAAACAAAATGTCGGAATGAGTTATGAAGAGCGCAGCAACATCAATTTTGACCATCCGAGAGCGATTGATTTTGAACTTTTAGTCGAACATTTAAAAGATTTAAAAGCCGGAAAAACCATCGATCAACCTGTTTATTCTTTCGTAACGCACAACAGAACAGACGACAGTATTTCGACACATCCGCGAAAAGTAATGATCGTTGAAGGTATTTTGATTTTGGCCAATCCCGAATTGCGTGACATGTTTGACATCAAAGTGTTTGTTCACGCCGATTCTGATGAACGTTTGATTCGTCGTTTAAAACGTGACATTGCCGAGCGTGGTCGTGATATGGAAGAAGTGCTGAACCGCTATCAAACCACTTTAAAACCAATGCATCAGCAGTTTATCGAACCTACAAAAGCTTTTGCCGATATTATCATTCCGAATGACAAATACAATACCGTGGCAATCGACGTAGTTCGTGCTGTTATCAATCAAAGACTAACATAAAATAAATGAAAAATTGGTACAACAACCTTATCGCCAATTATCCTTTTCTTAAATTTATAGGAAACCGATACGTTATTGTACTGCTTTTTTTTGCTATTTGGATGTTGTTTCTTGACACTACTTCACACATGGAGCACCGTGTTTTGGACGAACAAATTGACGAACTCGAAGCCAATAAAAAATACTATAAAGACGAAATTAATAAGGACAATAAAAGCATCAAAAACCTTAAAAATCCGAGTCAAGCTGAACACTATGCTCGTGAAAAATATTACATGAAACGCGACAGTGAAGACATTTATGTCATCGAATATGAAGAAGACGAACTGCGTAAAAAAGACTCCATTGCCAAATTACAGTAGCCTCAATGGTGGACTATAATAACCTTTTAGAAAAAACATCGTGGCTGACAACAACTTATTTCAAGATTTCGAACCCGTTTCTTCCAAACAATGGAAGCAACAAATTCAGTACGAACTCAAAGGCGCCGATTATAACGAAACTTTAGTTTGGGAAAGTCCCGAAGGCATTAAGGTAAAACCGTTTTACCATGGTGATAAAACGGTTTCAAAATATTCGGTAAACACACCAGAAAACGCTTTTTCGATTGTTCAAAATATATTCGTTCACGACGTAAAATTGTCCAATCAACGTGCGTTAGATGCATTGCAACGCGGAGCAGAAAGCATTCATTTTACGATTGAAAATGACACGTTGGATATTGACGAGTTGATGCAAAATCTTCCTTTGAAAAAAACAACGTACTATTTTGAATTACCTTTTTTATCAACGGATTATGCCAATCAACTAACTGAATTCGCAACTAAAAATAACGCCAACTTCATCATTCAAATTGACCCAATTGGTCAACTCTGCAAAGACGGAAACTGGTTTGAAAACCTAGAAAGTGATTTTCAAAAGTTAACAACTATCACTTCCAAATCGAAAGTTCCTTTTTTGAATATCAACTCCAAAACCTATCAAAACGCTGGTGCCAATATGGTGCAACAATTGGCGTATACATTAGCACATGTGAATGAATATTTCAACAGAATTTCTGCTAATCAACCCATCACTATTGAAGTGGCTGTAGGAACCAACTACTTTTTTGAAATAGCAAAACTGCGTGCGTTGCGATTGTTATTCACAACGTTAGCTAACGAATACCAGCATAATTTCGATTGTCACATTATAGTAACGCCAACCAAACGCAACAAAACCATTTACGATTACAATGTAAATATGTTGCGCACGACAACCGAATGCATGTCGGCTATTTTAGGAGGTGCCAACGCTATTGCCAATTTACCCTACGATGCGTTGTATCATAAAGACAATGAATTCGGCGACCGAATTGCTCGCAATCAATTGTTGGTTTTAAAACACGAAAGTTATTTTGATAAAGTGAACAATCCAGCTGATGGAGCTTATTATATCGAAAACATCACCGAACAACTTGCTGAAAAAGCGCTATTGCTTTTTAAAGATATCGAAGCTAACGGAGGTTTCATCACCCAATTGATCGAAGGAACCATCCAACGAAAAATTCAAGAAAGTGCCAAAAAAGAACAAGATCTGTTTGATAATGGTAAGGAAACCTTACTCGGAACCAACAAATATCCAAACAAAAACGACCGCATGAAACACGATTTGGAATTGTATCCGTTTGTAAAACAAAATCCGCGTAAAACATTGATTACACCAATTATTGAAAAACGATTGGCAGAGAAGTTAGAACAAGAACGTTTATCTCAAGAAGGATAACTATGAGAAAAAACATCCAACATATAACGTTAGAAGTACGAAGTGAGAAGGTTGAAGTTAGTTCAGAAACACAATCTGATTTTCAAACCGCAGAAGGAATTTCACTAAAACCTATCTATTCTCAAAACGATATCGAAGGTTTGGAACATCTCGATTTCGGTGCGGGTTTTGCGCCCAATTTGCGCGGACCTTATGCTACGATGTACGTGCGTCGTCCGTGGACGATTCGTCAGTACGCCGGATTTTCAACAGCAGAAGAAAGTAACGCGTTTTACAGAAGAAATTTAGCTGCAGGTCAAAAAGGACTGTCCGTAGCCTTCGACTTAGCAACACACAGAGGTTACGATTCCGATCACGAACGTGTGTTTGGTGATGTTGGAAAAGCAGGTGTTGCCATCGATTCTGTCGAAGATATGAAGTTGCTTTTCGATCAAATTCCACTCAACGAAATGTCGGTTTCGATGACCATGAACGGTGCCGTTTTACCGATTATGGCATTTTATATCGTCGCAGCAGAAGAACAAGGTGTTGCGCCAGAATTACTTTCGGGAACCATACAAAATGATATTTTGAAGGAATTTATGGTGCGAAATACCTACATCTATCCACCTACTCCATCAATGAAAATCATTGCTGATATTTTTGAATATACCAGTAAAAAAATGCCGAAATTCAATTCGATTTCGATTTCGGGTTATCACATGCAAGAAGCCGGAGCAACCGCCGATATTGAATTGGCGTATACGTTAGCGGATGGTTTGGAATACATTAGAACAGGTTTGGCAACCGGAATGAAAATCGATGAATTCGCTCCACGTCTATCCTTTTTCTGGGCAATTGGCATGAACCATTTTATGGAAATTGCCAAAATGCGAGCAGGTAGAATGTTATGGGCAAAATTGCTAAAACAATTCAGTCCAAATGATGAAAAATCACTCGCTTTACGAACGCATTGTCAAACATCGGGTTGGAGTTTAACCGAGCAAGATCCATTTAACAATGTAGCTCGAACTGCCATTGAAGCAGCAGCAGCAGCCTTTGGCGGAACACAATCGTTGCACACCAATGCACTCGATGAGGCCATTGCCTTACCTACTGATTTCTCGGCTCGAATTGCTCGAAATACACAAATATTTTTGCAAGAAGAAACCAAAATTTGCAAAACAGTCGATCCGTGGGCAGGCAGTTTTTATGTAGAAAGTTTGACGAATGAAATCGCACAAAACGCTTGGAAGTTAATTGAAGAAGTGGAAGCATTAGGTGGTATGACCAAAGCCATCGAAGCGGGTATTCCGAAATTGCGCATCGAAGAAGCCGCAGCCAGAAAGCAAGCACGGATTGATAGCAGTCAGGATATTATTGTTGGCGTGAACAAATACCGTTTGGAAAAAGAAGATCCATTGCAAATTTTAGATGTCGATAACGATATGGTGCGCAAGCAACAAGTAGAGCATTTGAACCACATAAAAGCCACACGTGACAACAACAAAGTAAAAGACAGTTTGGCAAAACTAACGGATGCTGCTAAAAATTCTAATGATAATTTATTATCTTTAGCCGTAGAAGCAGCCCGAAACCGAGCAACGTTAGGTGAAATTAGTGACGCACTCGAAATTGTTTTTGGCCGATACAAAGCACAAATTAGATCCTTTAGTGGCGTGTATAGCAAAGAAATAAAAAACGACGAAAGCTTTGAAAAAGCTAAACAATTGGCCGATGCCTTCGCTAAAAAAGAAGGACGTCGACCACGAATTATGATTGCCAAAATGGGACAAGACGGTCACGATCGTGGCGCCAAAGTTGTAGCGACAGGTTATGCCGACGTAGGTTTTGACGTCGATATTGGTCCATTATTTCAAACGCCTTCAGAAGCCGCCAAACAAGCAGTCGAAAACGACGTTCATATTTTGGGTGTTTCATCGTTGGCAGCCGGACACAAAACACTCGTTCCACAAGTGATTGCCGAACTAAAAAAATACGGTCGCGAAGACATTATGGTAATTGTTGGAGGTGTTATTCCGGCACAAGATTACCAATTTTTATTCGATGCAGGAGCGGTTGCCGTTTTTGGTCCAGGTACTAAAATTAGTGAGGCTGCCATTAGTATTTTAGAAGTTTTAATGGAAGATTAGTTAAAGATATTTATCTCCTAAATTCATTATAAACACCTACTTTTAAATAGGTGTTTTTTTTGATACAAATAACATGAATGATACAACTTTTAAATAAACTTATGTAACACATTCTATACGAATAGCACCACCTTTACATGGAGAACCATATCGTTATTTTACTATAAATAACGGATGATGGTTTGATGAAATGAACATGGAAAAAGATGACACGTTAGATTTAATCGAAAACATAACCTCAGAACAAAAACTACTGAAAATTAGCCGACTGTATGCATTTATTAGTCAAGTGAATCAGAAAATAGTTCGCATAAAAGACGAAGATGCCTTGTTTAAAAACGCTTGTCAAATAGCCCTTGATTTTGGGAAATTTAAAATGGCATGGATTGGTTTATTCGATAAAGAAAAACAAAAAATAGCATTGGTTGAACAAAGTGGAATTACTAGCGATGACATTCATAATTTCATAGAGATAGAATCCGATTATTCTCAAAAGAAAGTTCTAGAAACTGGGAAGCATTTTATCTGCAACGATATTCAAAACGACATTGAACTTGAAAATTGGAAACCATTCGTTGCTTGCCATAATATTTACTCTTGTATCATTCTGCCCATTAAAAAATCGGACGAAATCATTGGAACGTTTAATCTGTATTCATCAGAATTGACTTTTTTTGACAAAGAAGAAATTGAATTACTAGTTGAAATTGCCACAGACATATCCTTTGCAATAGATCGTTTTGAAAAAGAAAGACAGCTGAAAGACAAAGAAGAAATCATACATTTTAATGAAAACCGATTTCGGGCTTTGATTGAAAACAGCAATGATATGATAGCCCTTTGCAACAAAGAAGGCAAATTTATTTATGGGAGTCCGAGTTTCACAAAAGTGCTGGGCTATTCTGCAGAGGAATATCTAAATCATGCTGCTTTTGCCTTTATTCATCCCAACAATTTACCCGAATTTAAAGAAAAATTACAGCAAGCATCACAAGTTCAAGGGAAGTCATTTTACTCACAACAACGTATAAAACACAAAAACGGAAAATGGATTTGGTGCGAAGGTAAAGTAACTAACATGCTACATCTTAATAGTCTTAGTGCTATTGTAATCAACTTTAGAGATATATCTGAAAAGAAAAAAACAAAAGAAAAATTACTAAAAAGCGAAACTTTCAGCCGTAACATTATCAACTCATTGAGTGCACATATTGCAGTTATCGACAAAACAGGAAAAATTGTAGCTATTAATGAAGCTTGGACTCGCTTCGCAATAGAAAACAGCGAAACAACATTAGAACATACTGGACTAGGAAGCAATTATTTTAAAGTCTGTGAAAAATCAGCCAAAACCGGAGATGAAACTGCTGCTAAAGTATTACTCGGATTAAAAAATGTAATGACCAAGGCAGATGAACGATTCTATTTTGAATACCCATGTCATTCTCCAGAAAAGGAAAATTGGTTTGCCATGCTTGCTATGCCGTTTGATGGCGAAGAAGAATTTGTTGTAGTGGCGCATCAGGATATTTCAGAACGTAAAGTGGCCGACGACAAACTTATTCAAAAAAATAAAGAACTTGAAAAAATTAATTTTGAGCTCGATCGATTTGTATACAGCGTTTCGCACGATTTACGTTCGCCTCTGACGTCTATTTTAGGATTGCTTACTTTTATTCAAGAGGACACGAATGAATCGGAAACAATGAAGCATGCCAAAATGATTCGAGACAACATTAATCGCCTTGACGAGTTCATAAAAAAAATCTTAAGTTACTCTAGAAATAACCGAATTGAAATAGTCATAGAACAAATTCCGCTTCAAGAAAAAATAGAAAAAATTGTAAAATCACTTTTGTATATAAAAGAAGCCAAAAATATTTTCTTTGAGGTTACCGTTGATGAAAAACATGCCTTTTATTCTGACAAACAAAGCCTTACAACGATAATAGAAAATCTGGTTTCAAACGCTATAAAATTCCACGATAAAAACAAACCAAATCAATACATCAAAATAAATGCGACGAGTACTGAAACACATTTAAACCTTGAAATATCGGACAACGGAATTGGAGTTGCGCCAAAAAATTACGCTAAAATTTTTGACATGTTCGTACGATTATCAGGTGAAATAGATGGTTCTGGCATTGGTTTGTATATCGTAAAAGAAGTGCTTGCAAAAATAGGAGGTACAATTTCTGTACACTCAAAAGCAGGTGAAGAAACAACATTTAAAATAAAATTAAAAAATTTAAACTCATGATACTAGAAGGCAACGAAAAATTCGACACCATTATGATCATCGACGATAATACTATCGATTTGTATATCAGTTCAAGAATCATCACAAAAAATAAATTTGCCAAAAAACTATTGCAATTTTCATCGGCTGTTGAAGCGTTAGATTATTTAAATGAAAATCAAGAAAACAAAAGCCTTTTGCCAAATTTAATTTTAGTAGACATCCATATGCCCATAATGTCTGGATTTGAATTCATGGAAATTTACAATCAATTATCCACTGAATTAAAAAGCAATTGCGATGTGTATATCATTTCGTCCACTATTAATGATGAGGATCTCAAAAAAATCCATAACGATAAAAACATCATAGCTTTTCACGAAAAACCCATTACCAAAGAATTTCTAGACGATATTAATGGCATGCCAATCCATATCTCTTCACGTAAAGCGAGCAAATTCTATAAAATCTAAGTTCGCTACAAAATTTACTTACGTCCAAATCGCTTCTTTTATTTTTATTTGTTCGGCGATTTTTAAAATATCCGTTAACACGCCACGAGCAGTAACTGCTTTTCCTGCTCCAGCACCTTGGATTACAATCGGAATTTCACCATACGATTCGCTATAAATTTCAATAAGATTATCGGCGCCTTTTAACTGACCTAAAGCCGAACCTTTTGGCACTGAAATCAGTTTCACTTCCAATTGTTTTTGCAACACATCAAACTCGCCCACATAACGCAAAACATGATCTTCCGATTGAGTGATTTTGGCAATATGAAAAGGTTTGTCAAACAACGATTTGTTGATGGCATAGAGTGCTTTTGAGTTACTTTCATTGAGTTCTGGCAACAGTAAAGAAGCAATTTTCACATCTTCAAATTCAAAGTCATACTCCATTTCACGAGCTAAAATCAACAGTTTTCTAGCCACATCGTTTCCAGATAAATCTTCGCGAGAATCGGGTTCTGTGAGTCCGATTTTTTCAGCATCCAGCAAAATTTTAGAAAAAGAAGTTTCTTCCGACGAAAATCGGTTAAAAATATAACTCAATGAACCCGAAAAAACGCCTCGTATTTTAGTGATTTTCTCACCAGAAAAATGCAAATCGTTTATGGTTTGAACGACTGGCAAACCTGCTCCAACATTGGTTTCATATAAGAATAGTTTGTCGAAAATTTTCAAATTATCACGTACTTCTTTATAAAAATTAGCATCGAGTGTGTTGGCTTTTTTATTGGCAGCTACTATGTTAAAGTCGTTTTGGATGAGTGGCAAGTAATTTTTAATAATATCCGAACTGGCTGTAGCATCAACAGCAATCAGATTTTCTAGTTGCTGTTCTTTTGCATAATCAATAATATCTTGCAATTGAAACGGAACGGCAGCTTCTGTAAAATTGGCTTCCCACTCGTTTTTTAATCCGTCTTTTTCATAAAAAGCAACGGTTGAATTAGTTATTATTGGAAAGCGTAAATCAATGTTTTTCTTTTCGAGGAAGAATTGCTGACTTTCAATAACTTGATTGAGTAAGGTACTTCCAACATTTCCAATTCCGAAAAGGACTATATTTATTCTAAGCGTTGACATAATTTTGTTGTTTTTGTGTGTTAAAAATGGGTGCTAAAATTTGGGATAATTGATCAAATTCTATTAAAAATGCATCGTGACCATGTATGGATTTTATTTCGTGATAGTAGGTGTTTTGCTTGACAGCTTTTAAAATTTCGAACGCTTCGCGGTTTTCATCTGGAATAAAAAAATAATCGGTATCGACAGCAACAATGTGAATATTGGCGGTAATTTTACTTGCTGTTACTTTAAAATCATTCGTTTGACTGGTGATATCAATCGTCTTCAATAAATGATTCATCAATTTGTAAGCCGACAATCGGAAGCGATTTTGCAATTTGAATCCGTGATTGATAAGCCAATTTTCTATTTGAAAAAAGTGTTCTTTAGATTTTCTGTTGCGTTGGAACTTTTTGGTAAACGACTGTGGCGTTCGATACAAAAGCATCGCATGAAGACGCGCATCTACAATGGGATTGTCTGAATTATTCAGAATTTGATCTTGCACCAAAACATTGGCAATTACCCAATCGGTGGCTTTCCAATCGGTGGCAATGGGAATCAAATTTTGAAACGTATTGGGTTGTAAATTCGCCATTTCCCAAGCAATTCCACCTCCTAAACTTCCTCCAATCAAAGCAAAAACAGTTTGAATTTGAAGGTAATCAATTCCTTCTAAAAAAATTCTGGCCACATCTTTGGCTGTAAATTCTTTGTAATTGGAAATTAAATTCGCCACATCTCCATCATAGCCATTTCCAGGCACATTGAAAGCAATTACTGTAAAATAATTGGTATCGATAATTTTATCAGCACCAATCAAATCGTTCCACCAACCGTTTTCGCCAGTAACATTTGAATTGCCTGTTAACGCATGATTTACAATCACAATGGGCGCTTCATTAATAGGCTGACCAAAAGTTTGATAGAAAAGCGGAAGGTACCGAACTAGTTTTCCGTTTTCCAAATTGAAATCGAAAAGATCTATTTTTTGTATTTTTTTCATAACTAATTTTTTTAAAAACTGCCTCCAATCGCGAAACTGAAGACAGTTTAAACAAACAAAAACATAGCATTATGCTGCTTCAGTAGGTTGGTATTCTTTTAATAAAACGACAGAAACGGGAGTTGGATTGACTAAATTATCTTGAATGGGACAGCGATTTTCAACCGCTTCCAACCAATTTTTCAATTGCTCTAAAGTGGCGTCAGATGTAGGTTTAACAATCACTTCAATCGAATTAAAGCCGGCTCTTTCACTGCTAATTTTTCCCTGGTATTTATCCAAACTTAATGTGGCAGATAATTCAACTTGAAGTGATTTTAAAACAATTCCTTGCTCTTTGGCAACCAATTTTCCTACAGCATTAATGCAACCTGCATAACCTGCTAAAACATATTCTAACGGACTTGGACCTTCCAATTCTGGATGCGCGTCATTTTTACTGATTCTGACGTCAAAATTTTGTGCTTTGACTACAAACTGATTGTTTTCTTTGGCGTAACCTAATACGTTTACTATTTTCTGGCTCATGTTTTTATACTTTTTGAGTTGTGTTAATCGTTACAAATGCTTCTTTTAAATCGGCTTTCAAATCCTCTATGTCTTCTAAACCAACCGACAAACGAACTAAATCTTTGGTAACTCCCGTTGCTTCTTGTTCGGCATCAGTCAATTGTTGGTGCGTCGTACTTGTTGGATGAATGATTAATGATTTTGTATCACCAATGTTGGCTAGAAGTGAGAATAATTTGGTTTGATCAGCTACTTTTTTCGCTGCTTCAAATCCGCCTTTTAATCCAAAAGTGACAATACCACTTTTTCCATTCGGAAGGTATTTATCGGCTAACGCTTTGTATTTTGAAGTGGCTAAACCTGGATAATTTACCCAAGCAACTTCTTCCTGAGTTTGCAACCATTTTGCCAATTCCAATGCATTTTCGCTGTGTTTTTTGATTCGGATTTCTAATGTTTCCAATCCTTGAATGGTTTGAAAAGCGTTGAACGGACTCAAGGCTGCTCCAAAATCGCGCAATCCTTCAATTCGTACTTTGGCAATAAATGACGCTGCTCCTAAAGCTTCGTAGTATTTTAATCCGTGATATCCTGCAGAAGGTTCTGTAAATTCAGGGAATTTTCCGTTGCTCCAGTCGAAGTTTCCAGCATCGATGATAACACCTCCAAGCGACGTTCCGTTACCTGTAATGTATTTGGTTAACGAGTGAATAACGATGTCAGCACCATATTGAATTGGGTTCAACAAATACGGTGTTGCCACTGTATTGTCAACGATAAAAGGCACTTTAAACGCTTTGGCTTGGGTTGAAATAGCGCTCAAATCGAGTACGTCTAATTTTGGATTCCCCAAACTTTCGGCGAAGAAAGCTCTGGTGTTTTCTTGTGCTGCTTTAGTGAAATTTTCTGGATTTGACGGATCAACAAATGTTGTCGTGATGCCCAATCTCGGTAAAGTTACTTTTAGCAAATTGTATGTTCCGCCATATAAACTGTTTGACGCTACGATATGGTCGCCTGCTTTTAACAACACCAACAAAGTGGTGGCAATGGCTGAAGTTCCCGATGCAGTTACTACGGCCCCTATTCCGCCTTCCAAAGTGGCTAAACGTTGTTCGAGAATATCGTTGGTTGGATTGTTCAATCGGGTGTAAATGAATCCAGCTTCTGCCAAACCAAATAAATTGGCAGCATGATCGGAGTTGTTAAATACATACGATGTTGTTTGGTAAATTGGGACAGCTCTGGTTCCTGCGTTTTTAGTTACGTCGTGTCCTGCGTGTAATGCATTTGTTGCAAATTTTTGTGTGCTCATGATTTTAAAATTTAGATTAATTGTTATTTAGATTATTATTTTTTTTGTTTTGAAAATTGGAAACGAATTCCGATAAAATAAAAAAAGTCCCTTTGGATGGCTTACCAAAGGGACTTTACAGTAGATATGTACTACGATTTAGGTCTTCCGCTTTTGGTAATAGCAATGGGTGATGAAACACATCATAGTGCGCATCATCATACAAGACATCATCATATTTTTTGCTATTACGTTCATTCTGAAATTATATTATTTTTTAATTGAATTTGATTGAAATAAAAAAACCTCTGCGATTTGCAGAGGTTCGATTGTATATTTTAAAAATTTAAAATTATGCAATAGAAGTGCTCTGCGGAAGTTTCCACATCATACGACACATATTGCACATTGTTAAATTCATTTTTTCTATTTTTTGATGGGACAAACTTCAGAACTATTTTTGAATTGACCAAATAAAATTTTAAATTTTAACATTTAAATTTTTTAAGTGAAGACAAATAGCAAATAAAAACCTACTAAAATAAGTATAAAAAATTGCTGATTTTCAATAAATTATAGTTACATTTAACAACCCTAAGTCTTGTGGTTAACCTGAATTAATAATCAATAAACCAATTAATTTATGAAAAACAAGATTTTAAACGGAATTACCTTAGCAATTATTGCTTCATTAGTAATTGCTTGCACTCCCAAAAAAGAAGAACCAGCTACAGCAGTTGCTGTAGACAAAGAGCAAATTAAAACGGAACTTCAGGCAATAGAAGATGCCTTTGCAGCTGCTTATAATTCGAACAAAACAGAGGGCATTATGTATTATGGTGGCGATGCCGTGAGTTATTCTCAAAACAAAGCTCCATTAGTTGGTAAAGCTGCTATAGACGCCTCATTGAAAGAAGATGCAGCAGGGTTCCCAAAAGGATCAAAGATTGCTTTTGCCGTTGTTGATGTATTTCCTTCCACTGATGGAAATCAGGTTGTAGAAGTAGGAAGTTATAAAGTAACCGATTCTACTAATACTACAAAATCTAGTGGTCATTACATGAGTTTATTCGAAAAAAGAGAAGGTAAATACGTTTGTATTCGTGACATGGGTGCTTCTGACATGCCAAAAGAAGAAAAAAAATAAACCCAATTCATAAGTATAAAGCACCTTTCAAGAGGTGCTTTTTTTATGCCTTTAAAAAAATAATTTCAATTTTAAATTTTATGCTGTACTTTTAAATTTTAAAAAAAGATATGGCAAAACTTTCGCATGTTGGCACCAGTATTTTTACTGTCATGACACAGATGGCAAATCAGTATGATGCTATAAATCTTTCACAAGGATTTCCAAATTTTCCTGTTGATGAACGATTAAAAAATAGCGTGGCAAAATGGGCAAAAGAAGAAGTTCATCAATACTTACCAATGGCTGGTTTTCCTCCATTACTGGAAAAAATCGCAGTGCTAACCCAAAATTCGTACAATCGAAAAGTCAATCCAACTACTGAACTATTGATTACTGCTGGCGCAACAGAAGGTATTTTTGCTACCATTCAAGCATTAGTCAATCAAAAAGAAGAAGTGGTCATTCTAGATCCAAGTTACGATTGTTATGAAACACCTGTTTTGCTTTGTAATGCAATGCCTGTTCGTGTCAATTTGAACGATGATTTCACTCCCAATTGGGAAGCTATTGCCAAAGCGATGACTTCAAAAACCCGAATGATTATCATTAATAATCCGCACAATCCTTCGGGAAGAATTTGGACTACATCCGATTATGATGCTTTGGAAAAAATACTCGATTTGTACCCAAATGTTATCGTCCTTTCGGACGAAGTGTATGAATACATCACTTTTGAAAATCCACATGTTTCTGTTCATCACCGCCAAAAGCTAAAAGACAGAAGTGTCATTGTTTCTTCTTTTGGAAAATCATTTCACATTACGGGTTGGAAAATTGGCTACTTAATTGCACCTGAACATTTGATGCTAACCATTAAAAAAGTACATCAATTTTTGGTTTTTAGTGTCAATAGCATCTCGCAATATGCTATAAATGACTATTTAGATAGTGTTCAAGTATCAGAACTTAGTGTTTTTTACCAACAAAAAAGAGATTACTTCAGAAATTTACTACAAAAAACAAAATTTGAATTGCTTCCTTGTGATGGCTCTTATTTTCAATTGGTTTCTTACAAATCACTATCACAAGAAAATGATATAGATTTTACTAAAAGATTGGTAAAAGAGTATGGAATTGCTGCTATTCCGCTTTCACCTTTTTACCTAGATCAGAAGCAAACTAGTTGTATTCGACTTTGTTTTGCCAAAGAAAATAATACATTAAACCACGCCTTTGACAGATTAAAAAAAGTGATGTAGTCATCGATTAATGAACCGAAAAAACCGTTTAAATGCAAATTTTAACGATAAAATGCAATTATATTAATTTCAAATACTATATTTGTATACCCGTGTCTAATCTATTTAACCAATAATAGAATTCATTTGCTATGAAAAAATGGTTCTTTATTCTTTTCTTTTTTGGATTGTTGTGTTTGCCAAACACTATTTTTGGCTTTACACTTTCTGTAACTCCCACACATGAAACGTGTGCTGGAAATGGTTCATTAACTTTTACTCCGTCCAATACAGACCCTAGTGGTTCTATAACCTATTTGGTTTATCTGTTACCTAATACTACAACGCCTTTTGCATCATTGAACACCACTGTTCTAAGTTCATTGGCTGCAGGAACATACAGAGTTATTGCTACTGAAACTGTAGGTGCAACAGCAACAACACAACAAGTTGATGTTACTATAAATAACAATATTGTTCCTCTAACCTATACGGTTCAAAGTTTAAATCAAGCCTGTTCTTCAACGAGTAGTATTACAATTACGATAACCACTGGAGTTGCTGTTTCTTATGAAATATTTAATGGACCCGTTACGTTTCCTTTACAAGCATCCAATACTTTTTCGGGTTTGCCAAATGGAGATTATTCGATTAGAGTGTTTGATGCATGCGGAAATGGAATAGTAAGAACATTTACGGTGACGTTAAACCCCGTAGGATTAACCATTGGTCCGCCTGTGTTTTCGAGTACTACGCCTCCTTCTTGTGTTGCTACAGTGGTAACCAATACGATCACTTCTGCTGCTGGAACCGTTATTGGATATCCGCTTTCTATTCAATACACCGTTAACCCACCTGGTGGTGGTGCACCCATAATTACCAATAGTAATTTTGCTAGTGGAAATGCAACTTCGCAACCCCTATCAACTACTATTCCGAGTTATGGTGATCTGTCCTATGATTATTCAATAGTGATAACCGATGCTTGTGGCACTAGTTTTCCTGCTTTTTTCACTATTAATCCAGATATAACGTTAACAGCTACTGTACTTCCTATTAATTGTAATCTGAATTATTTCAGTTTAGAAACAACTAATTTCACACCACCTTATACGCTTAATTTTACTAGTTTTCCCGCTACATTTAATCCTGCTGCTTATAATGCTGTCTATCCAGGTCCTTATAATTCACCAGCTGTTACCTTTGGTAGTTCTACAAATCCAGCTCCTATAGGAATTTATATAGTAACTATTACGGATGCTTGCGGAAAAACCAGATCAACTACTTTTCCTATTTCTGATTTACCTCCTAATCCGGTAGGAACAGCCACAAATAATGGTTGTTTAACCAATTCGGGAACTATAGTGCTGTCTATTCCAAATTATGAAATGGCTTCTGTTATCATAACTTCTGCACCACCAAGTTATCCTTTCCCATTACCACATGATGTTACGACTTCTATTGATGTGAATCACATTTTAACATTAAATCCTGTTCCACTAGGTAATTATACTTTTTTAATCACAGAAGATTGTGGTAATGTAATTCCTCCTTATTTCTTAACTGTTCCAATTTATGTAGATCAAGGATTAGTATCACAATTGCGACCTGGTTGTGAATTAAATAGAGGTTCTATACGTGTTTCAAGTGTAAATGGTAGATTAACCTCAATAACCATAACATCTGCACCTTCTGGTTTTGTTACGCCATTTAATGGAAATCTGAATATAGCTGCTGCTGATGGTGCTTTTTATATGAATGGACTAGATTCGGGAAGTTATACTTTTAGTTGTACTGATGAATGTAATTTTACCAATACCATTACAGTAAATGTGATAGGATATGCTATTACAACAAATAGTGTGTCCTTACAAGGAAATTGCGGATCGTTCAATGTTCCGTTAGCATTTGTAAGTAATGGTAATGCAAACGAAACTTTCTGGCTACAAAAATTAATCAATGTAACTGCAAATACCTGGGGACATCCTAATTATCCAGACGTAGGAACAGCAATTTATACTAATGGAACAGTTCCGAATTCAACCAATTCGTTTCAATTAATAAACAATAACCCCAATCTAAATAATTATTACAATGGTACTTTTAGAGTTGTTCGTAATTTTTATTCTTACAATAATGGAAGTGAATTGAATGCCAGTACAGTTGGTTCAATTGATAGAAGCTGTTTTGAACCCTTAGATCCTTTACCTCCTTTTAATGAATCGCTTCAAATACTCGGTGTGAATAAAATGCCTTGTTCTAATACAGGAAGCTTGGATGTTATAGTGGATGCGATTGGAACTCCACCATTACACTATACTTTAATAGATCAAAACGGATTGCCATTCTTTTTGGATAATGGAAATTCTAATATTTTTTCAAATCTTCCAACTGCTAGTTATATTGTAAGAGTCGAAGATAGTTGTGGAAATAGTAAAATATTTCCCTTTAATGTTGCCAATTTACTTTCACTAGTAACTATTACGCAACCATTACCTATTTTGCAATGTCAAACTAGTATAACAGGATTGGAAGTTTTTGATTTGACGACACAAAGTGGAACTATACTCGGACCTCAATCACCAACCGATTATACGCTAACCTACCATACTTCGTTGACTGATGCACAAAGTGGTTCGGGTGCGATAACCAATTTAACATCGTTTAATCCAACATCAAATCCGCAAACAATATATGCACGGTTGATTTTTAACCAATTACCTACTTGTTACGAAACCACAACATTTGATTTAATTGTAGGACAAATTCCAAGAATAAATTTAAATCCAGACCATTTAAACTGTTCTGCTGCACCTGTAACTCTGAATGCTTCTAGTGGAAATCCGCTAAGCACAACCTATCTATGGTCAGATGGAACAACCGACCCAATTAAAATTGTAACCGCTATTGGAACTACTAACCTTACCGTTGTTGCAACAAACGATTATGGAGCAGCAGGTTTTTGTTCAAATCCTCCTTATGCAGTTACAGTGATTATATCACAACCACCACAGATAGATCGAATTGAAACTACCGATTGGACCGATGAAGAAAATACCATTACCATTTTTTCTACCGATAGTAGTGCTTTTACCTATTCTATAGATGGTTCATTCTTTCAAGATGAGAATACTTTTACTAATTTAGCTTCTGGTTTGTATACTGTAACTATTAAAGATAAAGCAGGCTGTGGCACCATTGTAAAAGAAGTTTGGTTGCTCAATTATCCAAAATATTTTACACCCAATGGTGATGGAATAAACGAAACGTGGTACATAAAAAACCAACATTTCGAACCCGATTTTACGGTTTATGTTTACGATCGTTATGGAAAATTGATGAAAAACTTCAAATCGAATACCATAGGTTGGGACGGAAATTATAATGGTTCCCAAAACATTGCAACCGATTATTGGTTTGTCGTTTACCGACAAGACGGCCGAGTTCATAAAGGCCATTTTGCGTTAAAACGATAGTTCTCGAAGTCTTCAAATTGGCATAACAACGACTGTCAACTTTTTGTACACCTCAATTTTAAGGAGTATCAATAAAAAATTCTACTTTTGAATCATGAATTTTTTGAGAACTCTTATCCTATTCATTTCCTTTGCAATTCCGTTTGCTAGCCTTGCACAAAAAGCAGAAAATGCTTTAATGCAAAAAGGTTGGGAAGCCTTGGTTAAAGACAAAGAAAACGAAGCTTTTCGTTTTTTTTGGCAAGCATACGAAAAGGCAAAAAAGGAAAACAATACTGCCGATAAAGCGCAATCGTTGCTCTTTTTGGGCATTAGTTCGTATGGTTCAAGTTTGGAAAAGGGACTCCAATTTGCAACAAAATCGCTAAACGAATATAAAAATCTAGAAAAAACCAATCCCGAATTAGGTAAAATTGGTCGGTACAAATGCCTACAACTAATCAGTACCATTTACAGCCGCCAAAAAAAATACGATGATGCCTTGCGATTGAGTCAAGAAGTAGCTAACGAATTAAAAAAAACCACTGATTCCTCTGGAACTTTAGGCCTAGCATATACCAGTTTAGGCGGTTTGTATGAATTAAAAAAACGCAGCGATTCGTCTGAAATCTATTATAAATTAGCACTTGCTGAATTTCAAAAATCAAATAATGTAGCGTATTTGCCTTCTTCCTATTGCAAATTGGGAGAATTGGCAATGAAAAAAAATCAGAAAGAAAATAGCTATAATTACTTTACCAAAGCCTTGTCGTTAGCGCAAACTTCAGAAAATAAGCAAGCACAAATAACCGCGCAAATTGCTCTGGGAAAATGGTATTTGAATTTGGATTCGAATGTGACTAAGGCAGAATATTTATTTCTAAATGCCATAAAAATGGCCAAACCTTTATCAGATAAAACTTTCGAAATAAAAGCCATAGAAGCCTTAATTGAAGTCAGAAAAAAACAGCAGAATTACCTTGAAGTTAGTCAACTGCAAAATCAAGTCATCGAAATTAAAGATACTTTTTATTCGTTTGAAAGAGAACAAATCGTAAAAAGCTTGGAAGTGCAATTTGAAGTTTCAGAAAAAAACAGAAAACTCAAATTAATTTCGGCAGAAAAAGAAGTTTCTAAACTAACCAATTACTTACTCTTTAGTTTGCTATTATTATTGATTATTGTTTTTACCATTTTGTATTTCTTCTTAAAAAAAATCAACAAACGCGACAAACAACTATTAAAAACCAAAGAAGATTTAGTGCTTTTAATGGAAGAACAAAAGCGTTTGAAAGAGCAACAATTTCAGAATGACATCGAGCATAAAGAAAGTCAGTTGAGTGCAATTACGATACAGATGGTGGAGAAAAACGAATTGCTCGATGAAATCAAATCGATTATAAATAAAAAAGAACCTACCTCGGAAGCCGAACTAAAAAAGTTGGTCAACAAATACACCATTCAAGACAACAATTGGAAAGATTTTGATCATCATTTTGAAAGTGTCAACAAAAATTTTTACACGCGTTTAAAACAAAAATATCCCGAAATAAGTTCGAACGACTTAAAGATTTGTGCTTTAATAAAATTGAATTTGTCGATTAAGGAAATGGCGTCCATTTTAAATATCTCACCCGATAGTGTGAAAACAGCTCGCCATCGTTTGCGTAAAAAATTACAACTGTCAACTGAAGAAAACTTAACCGATTTTATACTGTCTGTTTAAAATCAAGCAATTAAAAGGTTAAAAAGTAACTTGATGTACACCTAATGTCAACCTAAAAGAGTAGTGTATTAATAAATTAAGTAGTACGTTTGTTATGAAATTTGCTATGAAAAAGAATTTCAAATCAACTAAACAAAATTATATATGAAAAAAAAATACTTTATTTTTAGTCTCATTCTGTTAGTGATGAGTTCAAGCATACAAGCTCAAGTTGTGAATGGCAACTTTGAAATTGTAAAACCTAATTTTTTACCTAGTAATTGGGGAATGAATTTTACCCAAGAAGTTATCATAGATACAACTACTGGTCAAGTTGTTGGTGACAACATTTTATACACTTGGTGCATTCCATCAATGGTCTACGCCACTACCGATTCGCATTCTGGTCAATATGCAATGGAAATTTCCAATGCTTTTAATTCAACCCAAAATGTTGTAATTCCGGGTAGTGCCACCATTTTTAGCGATGAAACACAAGATTTTCCAGGCTGGAATGAAGGAGTGCCTTTGAGTCCGCAGGCAAATATTCAAACGCTTGGTTTTTACTATAAATTTTTACCTGCTGGTAACGATGTGGCTCAGGCCAATATTAGCGTGTTTGATGCTAATGGAAATGAAATCGGAAAAACTCACGTTGACATTATGGGAACAAACAACCAATTTCAATACGTGTATTCGTATGTTAATTTCACTTCAAATGCCACTCCAGCTCACATGATTATTTCATTTACAATGGCAAAGGAAGGCTCAACACCAACGTTCGGAAGT
Organism: Bacteroidota bacterium; assembly: GCA_040385945.1. Classification (GTDB taxonomy): domain Bacteria; phylum Bacteroidota; class Bacteroidia; order Flavobacteriales; family Flavobacteriaceae; genus Flavobacterium. Next base: position 12,849 of record JAZKGN010000164.1, on the reverse strand, counting down.
CGTTTACTTATAGATCAAGTGGTGACTAATTTTCAATCGTTGGAAGTTATTGGAAGTCAAAATAGCAACACCTCATTTACGGTTTATCCAACTTTAGCTGATAACGAAATTAATGTGTCTTTACCGAACCAAGCAGAAGGACTAATCAACTACAAAATAATCAATACACAAGGAAGTGTCGTGATAGAAAACAGTGAACTAAATGCATCCAATTACACCTACAGTATGGATGTAAGTAACTTAAGTTCTGGCGTTTATTTTTTACAAATTGAATCTAACTTAGAAAAAGTCGTTAAAAAATTCGTCAAAAAATAGTATTTGTTTATTGAAATTAATTTGTTGACAAACCGGATTGGAATATATTTCAATCCGGTTTTTTTATTTACTATGCATGCATACTACAATAATTACTATCTTTACAAAAACTAATACATTATATTATGGATTTTTCAGCAAAAATGCTTCGCGATAATGCCTTAGAAGGTAAGGTAATTGTGGTTACAGGTGGCGGAAGTGGCTTGGGTAAAGCAATGACCAAGTATTTTCTAGAATTGGGTGCAAAAGTGGTTATCACTTCGCGTGATATTGAAAAATTGACAACCACAGCATCCGAATTGGAAGCTGCAACTGGTGGAAAATGTTTGCCTGTGCAATGCGACGTACGTCATTACGAACAAGTGGAAAACATGCTCGCCGAAACTTTAAAAGCATTTGGAAAAGTAGATGTATTATTAAATAATGCAGCCGGAAATTTTATTTCACCTACCGAAAGACTTTCGGCAAATGCATTTGACACCGTAATCGATATTGTTTTGAAAGGTTCCAAAAACTGTACACTAGCGTTCGGAAAACATTGGATTGATACCAAACAAACCTCTTCAACCATTTTAAATATTGTAACTACTTATGCTTTTACAGGTTCGGGATATGTAGTGCCAAGTGCCACTGCAAAAGCGGGTGTGCTTGCCATGACTAAAAGTTTGGCTGTAGAATGGGCAAAATACGGTATTCGTTCGAATGCTATTGCACCTGGACCTTTTCCTACGAAGGGCGCTTGGGACCGACTTTTACCAGGTGATTTAGCAGAAAAATTTGACATGTCTAAAAAAGTGCCTTTGAAACGTGTGGGCGACCATCAAGAATTGGCGAATTTAGCAGCGTATTTGGTCTCCGATTTTTCGGCGTACATCAACGGTGAAGTCGTGGTGATTGATGGTGGCGAATGGTTACAAGGTGCGGGTCAATTTAATATTTTAGAGAAAATTCCGTCTGAAATGTGGGACATGCTCGAAGCCATGATTAAAAATAAAGGGAGCAAATAAAATCACTTTTAAACACTATTTTTCTTGTAACTACTACTGCCCTAGCCCAGATAGCAGCGGTTATCCTTTTGCTTTTTCGCAAAAGCAAAAGATAATAGCGAATAGCTGGATTGGCTTCTAAAAAATTTACAAGATTGTTAACAAAATACATTTCCATAAACCATAATAAATTGTATTTTTACCACTCAAAATTTGAATCAAATAAATGGGTAAAATCATTGCAATTGCCAACCAAAAAGGTGGTGTAGGAAAAACAACAACTTCGGTTAACTTAGCCGCATCACTGGGAGTTTTAGAAAAAAAAGTGCTATTAATTGATGCCGATCCGCAAGCCAATGCGAGCTCGGGATTGGGTATTGATGTAGACAAAGTAGAAATTGGAACCTATCAAATTTTAGAACACAGCAACATACCTGAAGAAGCGATTGTCAAATCATCTTCGCCTAATGTGGATGTTATTCCTTCACATATTGATTTGGTAGCTATTGAAATTGAGTTGGTTGACAAAGAGAATCGTGAATACATGCTTAAACAAGCATTGGAAAAAATAAAAGACCAATACGATTATATTTTAATTGATTGTGCTCCGTCTTTGGGCTTGTTAACGCTAAATGCGTTAACTGCTGCTGACAGTGTGTTGATTCCGATTCAATGTGAATATTTCGCTTTAGAAGGATTGGGAAAATTATTGAATACGATAAAAAGTGTACAAAAAATCCACAATCCAAATTTAGATATCGAAGGACTGTTATTGACCATGTTTGATAGTCGTTTGCGCTTGTCAAACCAAGTTGTTGAAGAAGTACAGAAACACTTTAACGACATGGTTTTCAAAACCATTATTCAGCGAAATGTGAAATTGGGTGAAGCGCCAAGTTTTGGCGAAAGCATCATTGGATTTGACGCCACCAGTAAAGGTGCTGCCAATTATATCAGTTTGGCAGAAGAAATTATTACAAAAAATAGCAATTAATTTATGACAAAAGCCATAAAAAAACAAGCTTTAGGCAGAGGATTGTCTGCTTTACTAAAAGATCCAGACAACGATATCAATTCGGTTGACGATAAAAATGCCGACAAAGTAGTTGGGACTATTATCGAGTTGGATATTGAAGCTATTGAAATAAATCCGTTTCAACCACGAAGCAATTTTAACGAAGAAGCGTTACAAGAATTGGCTTCTTCTATCAAAGAACTTGGCGTTATTCAACCAATTACGGTTCGTAAATTAGATTTTAATAAATACCAATTGATCTCTGGTGAGCGTCGTTTGCGTGCTTCTAAATTGATTGGATTAGCAACCATTCCGTCGTACATCAGAATTGCCAATGATAACGAATCGTTGGTTATGGCATTGGTGGAAAACATTCAGCGTCACGATTTAGATCCAATAGAAATTGCCTTATCATACCAACGTTTAATTGAAGAAATTCAATTAACGCAAGAACAAATGAGCGAGCGAGTGGGTAAAAAACGTTCGACCATTACCAATTATTTGCGTCTTTTAAAATTAGATCCGATTATCCAAACAGGTATTCGCGATGGCTTTATTAGTATGGGACACGGTCGTGCCATCATTAATGTGGAGAATCAAGATGTTCAAGCTGATATTTATCAAAAAATAGTAAGTCAGAATCTTTCAGTAAGAGAAACCGAAGTATTGGTTAAAAATTACCAAGATGGTTTGAAAGGAACTACAAAAGCTAAAAAAACGACTTCGTTTGCGATTGCAGACGAACAACAAAAAGCATTCAAAAATTTCTTCGGTGCCAAAGTTGACGTAAAAGTAGCTGCAAATGGAAAAGGAAAAATCACCATTCCGTTTCATTCGGAAGAAGATTTTAACCGAATTATAAAGCTAATCAACAACTAGTGCGTCGTATTTTTTACATAGCTTTTTTCATTTTCCTCTTTGGATTTTCTACTCTATGGGCACAAGATAAAGTGACCATTACAGAAAATTTGATAATTAATGACACGCTTAAAAAAACAGAAATAAACCCTTTAGCTCCTTCAAAAGCTGCCTTTTATTCGGCTATTTTACCTGGATTGGGACAAGCATACAACAAAAAATACTGGAAAATTCCAATCGTGTACGCTGCTCTAGGCGTTGGCGTTTATTCGTATACATGGAACAATAAAAAATACCATTCGTACCGCGATGCGTACAAGCAACGATTGGCTGGAAAAGAAGATGAATACGCCTATCTCGACGATTCGCGATTGATAGAAGGGCAAAAATTTTATCAAAAAAACCGTGATTTATCTGCCATTATCACTGTGGCAATTTACATATTAAACATCGTAGAAGCCAATGTTAATGCGCATTTGATGCAATTTAATGTCAATGACAAACTTACCTTTCGTCCTGATGTGCAACAAAACGATCTGAACTCGAAACAAAATCTAGGTATAGCACTTTCGTACCAATTTTGATATCTTTAACGCAATCTAGTGTAACATAACATCCTACTCACCAACTAATACAACAATGAAAATAGCACTTCTTGGTTACGGAAAAATGGGAAAAGTAATTGAACAAATTGCTTTAGAAAGAGGTCATGAAATTGTATTGCGAAAATCGAGTACAGCATCTTTTGACGGATTGCAACAGGCTGATGTAGCCATTGATTTTAGTGCTCCAAGTGCCGCTGTGGCTAACATATCTGAAAGTTTGAATGCTGGAATCCCAGTAGTTTCAGGAACAACAGGTTGGTTGGAAGACTACCACAAAATGGTCGCCTTATGTAATGAAAAACAAACAGCGTTTATTTATGGTTCTAATTTTAGTTTGGGTGTTAATTTATTTTTTGAATTGAATGATTATCTGGCTAAAATGATGTCGAAATTTGATGATTACAAAATCACAATGGAAGAAATTCATCACACACAAAAGTTAGATGCACCAAGCGGAACGGCAATTTCATTAGCCAACAGCATTATCAATCACACGCATTACGACAATTGGACATTAGAGAATCCAACGCCAAATGAACTGAAAATTGATGCCCAACGCATCGAAAATGTACCCGGAACACACAGCGTTTTTTACACCTCTGAAGTAGACACTATCGAAATAAAACACACCGCTCATAATCGCAATGGATTTGCATTAGGCTCAGTAATCGCTGCTGAATGGCTTGTTGGAAAGAAAGGCGTTTTTACAATGAAAGACGTTTTGAATTTAAATAACAAATAATACTACGTCTTTTCCGCGCAGGCGGAAATCTATTATGGATTCCCACATTCGTGGGAAAGACGCAGAATAAAAAACAAATAAAAACATAACCACCCGAGGCGACGACGAACTGTATGGAGCGCAGCGGAATAAAACACACATATTATGAATTTATATCAATGGTTTATCTTTTTCCTCGGAGTGCAAATAATTCACTACCTAGGAACGTGGCGTTTGTATGAAAAAGCAGGAAGAAAAGGTTGGGAAGCCGGAATTCCAATCTACAACTCGATAGTTTTAATGAAAATTATCAATCGTCCAACGTGGTATACTTTTTTGCTGTTTATACCGGTTATCAATCTGATTATGTTTCCGATTGTTTGGGTAGAAACCTTGAGAAGTTTTGGTAAAAACAAAGCCATCGACACTTTTTTGGGAGTGGCCACACTTGGTTTTTATATCTATTATATCAATTATACGCAAAACGTAACTTATGTTACTGATCGAAGTCTAAAACCAACAAATACTGTCGCCGATACGGTAAGTTCGCTTTTATTCGCTGTAATTGTAGCCACATTTGTACATACTTATTTTGTGCAACCGTATACGATTCCGACTTCTTCTTTAGAAAAGTCATTGCTCATAGGTGATTTCTTATTCGTAAGTAAAGTCAATTATGGTGCTAGAACACCAATGACAGCAGTAGCTGCACCAATGGTTCACGATACGATTCCGTTTATCAATAAAAAATCATACAGCAGTTGGCCGCAAATACCGTATTTCCGTTTTCCTGGTTTTGAGAAAATCAAAAACAATGACATTGTCGTATTCAACTGGCCAAGAGATACTTTGTTTAATATGTATTTGCCTGCCGACAAAAGGTATGATAAACCTATTGACAAAAAGACTAATTATGTAAAACGATGTGTTGGAATTCCGGGTGACAGCTTACAAATTAAAGACGGAATTGTGTTCATCAATGGCAAAGAACTGATTTTACCAGAAAGAGCGAAACCACAATACGCCTATAAAATTGCGGTTGATACGCTTGTAAATATTGATTTCGAAAATTATCTTAAGGAAATGGAAATTACCGATGGTGCGGGCTTACTTGCAAGAGATACTGTATTTATAAATGCAATGACTTTTGAAAATGCTGCAAAAATGAAAACCATCCCCGGAATAAAAGCCGTGATTCGAATAATAAATAAAGGCTCTGAAGATGGTGTTTTCCCTGATTTTCAAGACGGAAAGGCTTCAATGAATAACAATTGGAACGGAGATAATTTTGGTCCGATTTACATTCCGAAGGCTGGAAAAACAGTAGAATTGAACAAGCAATCTCTCCCTTTCTATAAAATCATCATTAACGAATATGAAGGTAATACCTTAAAAGTGGTAGGCGACGACATTTACATCAACGATAAAAAAGCTACTTCGTACACCTTTAAACAAGACTATTATTGGATGATGGGAGACAACCGTCATCGTTCACTCGATGCACGTTTTTTTGGTTATACTCCTGAAGATCACATTGTAGGAAAACCCATTTTTATTTGGATGAGTTGGGACAGCAATGGCAAAGGAATCAACAAAGTGCGTTGGGACAGAGTGTTTACAACTGTAAATGGTGAAGGTCAGCCACAATCGTATTTCAAGTATTTCTTAATTGCTTTGGCCGCGTATTTTGTAGGTGAGTATTTTTGGAAGAAAAGAAAAGCGAAGAAAACAACGTAAGAAGAACTGAAGAGTCAAGAACCAAGAGCCAAGACACATGCAGATAGTCTTTACTCTTGATTCTTGACTCTTTTTTCTCCATATAAAGTTTCACATAAATGAAAAATATAGTAATCCATCCCTCCTATTTCCCATCCATTAGCCATTTTGTTGCTATCGCTAATGCGGAAAAAGTAACGTTTGAAATTGACGATAATTTTCAGAAGCAAACCAATAGAAATCGGATGCACATATACAGTCCGAACGGAATCCAATTATTAAACATTCCAATTAAGCATTCGAAAGAAGCCCATCAAAAAACAAAAGACGTTCAGTTAGAAACCGCTTTCGATTGGCAAAAACAGCATTTTAAATCGCTTGAAGCTGCTTACAGAACCTCTCCTTTTTTTGAGTATTTTGAAGATGAATTGCTTCCTATTTTTCAAAAGAAACACACCTTTTTACTCGACTTGAATTATCAAACAATGGAAATTGTGTCGAAGTGTTTGCGCCTCGATTTTGCGTATGACGAAACTTCCGAATATTTTCATGAGATAACCGACAAAACCGATTTACGTCAGTTGGTGAATGGAAAAAAAGACACCTCGCAATTTGAATCGTATACTCAAGTTTTCGGAGAAAAACACGGTTATTTGAACAACTTAAGTATTTTGGATTTGCTTTTTAACGAAGGACGATACGCTTTGGAGTATTTGAAGAAGCAAAAGTTATACTAATATCAATCCAATTTTAGTCGCGTCAAAACCGGATAATGATCGGAATTTACGAACTTAGAAAAGTTCTTAAAACTCTTCACTTTCACTCGTTTATCCACAAAAATATAATCGATTCTCGCTGGATAATATTTGAAATTATACGTTTGCCCAAAACCGTTTCCAGCTTCTTCAAAACAATCATTTAAGTTCCCTTTAATACTTCGATACACATACGAAAAGGCGCTGTTATTCATGTCACCACAAATAATAACTGGATATTTACACTCGTTTTTATGATGCATTAACAGCTCGGCTTGCGATTGTTGTTTTTCGAAAGCATCGCGTATTCTTTTAAAAACCTGTTGCGATTTTTGTTGGTTGATGGCATCTACATTATCCTGAATTTCATTGACATCAGGCGTAATTTTGATTGATTGCAAATGCATGTTATAAACGCGTATAGTGTCTTTTCCTTTTCGAATATCGGCAAAAACCACGCTGTTATCCGATTGCGGTAATTCGATGCTTCCTTCGTTTATTATTGGAAATTTAGAAAAAATTGCTTGACCTGTTTTTATCTTATTGCCTTTCATATAAATGTACTTGTGTTTGTACACGCGCAAATCAACTTTTGCCGATTCAGAAAACTCTTGAATGCATACAATATCCGGATTCATATCATTTATAAATTGTAAAACTTCATCGCCAACAGTTTCTTTTGGTAGCCATTGAAACAAGTTAAACAATCGCACATTGTAACTCATCACTACAAAATCACCGTCTTCTTTTAGCAGTTCGTTTGATGAAAATTTGTAGAATTTATTGATAAAAGTGATGCCTAATAATAAAACGATGCCCGATAAAATCATCTGACGTTTCAACTGCAACAACCAATACAAAAAGAAAAGTGCGTTACCCAATAAAAACAAAGGCAAGATAAGCGTTAGCACTGATAATAACGGAAATAATTTTGGAGCTAAGAAAGGTAAAACATAGGCAACAAATGTCAATACAGTGAGTACTGTATTAAAAAAAAACATGATTTTATTAAACGTTGAGAGTTTTTTCATCGTATTTATTTCCCAGCTTTGAATAAAAACTCTTTTTCTTGAGCTGTTAAACTATCGTAACCTGACTGACTGATTTTGTCTAAAATTTCATCAATTTGTTGTTGTGATTTGTCTTTAATAACCACTTTACTTTCTCTTTTTATAGCAGGTTTTTTGGGATTAACATGCACTTTTTTAAAAGTACTTGCTTTAGTAGGTTGGCCTAAATTAGTAAAAAAATGAATGACATTCGTAACTATTTTACTTAGGTCGGTTCCGTTCATTAGAAGTCGTATGTAAATAAAACCAAATAATGCTCCAGCTAAATGCGAAATATGACCACCTGTATTTTCTAATGAGACTTGCATAATATCGAGTAACAAAATTACAGCGGTTAAATACCATAATTTTACATTTCCGATAAGAAGCAAACGTATTTCCATCAAAGGTTGATAAGTTGTTGTAGCTACTAAAATAGCCATAACTGCTGCAGAAGCTCCTACAATATTAGAAGAAATGTTTAACACATAATATACTAATACAAAAGATAATCCAGCGAAAATGGCACTCAACAAATACAAGCCAAAGAATTGCTTTTGGGTGAAAAAAGTCAGAAACAACCGACTCGAAAAATTCAAAACCATCATGTTAAAAAACAAATGCCAAAAACCGGAATGTAAAAAAGCATACGTGAGTAATGTCCATGGAAAATACAGTATATCTTTTGGATTGGAGGAAAGTGAAATCCAATTTGGAAAATCAAAACTTCCGACTTTAAATTGGTAAAAAAATACTAACGACAACAAAAAAATAGCCACATTCCAATAGATGACTCTGTTGGAAATACCACCAATTTTGTATTGTAATTTTATATCGTCGAAGATATTCATCTTAATTCCAACGGTTTTTATTAAATTGACTTTTCTTCCAATACCACATCATGATAAATCCGGTTATGGCCCCACCAATGTGAGCAAAGTGAGCAATTCCGGTACTTCCTGCTCCAAATATCGAACTTCCGCGTAACCCTAATATCAAATCGATTACCAAAATTCCGGGTACAAAATACTTGGCTTTAATCGGAATTGGAATAAACATTAATCCGAGTTGTGCATTTGGAAACATAAAAGCAAAAGCCACCAATAATCCGTATACCGCTCCTGAAGCTCCAACTGCTGGGATTTTAAAAGAATAATACATCGATTCAATAGTAGACATCGGAAGCAAATCAACTATTTTTTCGTAATTTCCTGACGTTAAAAACGAATTAATATCCACTTGAGAAATGCCTGCTTCTAATAGTGTTTGCGTTGGAATATATATTTGAAAATATCCCACAAGTGTATGCAACAAAGCTGCTCCCAGTCCACATGAAATGTAAAAAAACAAAAACTTTTTACCTCCCCAAAAATGCTCCAAAGCACTTCCAAAAGAGTACAAAGCAAACATATTGAAAAAAATATGCATTATATTAGCATGCATAAACATGTGTGTTAATGGTTGCCAAGCTTTGAACATTGGATTTTCAAAATAAAACAAGGCAAAATAACTGCTGGCTACTTCTGAAGAAAGTATCAGCTGCGCACCAATAAAAAAGATAATATTAATTATTAAAAGTTGTTTTACAACGGGTGTGATGTTCATCATATTGCAAATTTTTTATCTAAATCATCCACACTAATGGTGATGTACGTGGGTTTTTGAAAAGGCGATACATTCGGATCTTTACAAGCAAACAAATTGTTAACGATACTTTCTTGTTCTTTTACAGTCAAATAGGTTCCGGTTTTGATTGCCAAACTTTTCGCCATCGATTTGGCAATGGTATCGTTTTGACAGAAACTGTTATTCGGAATTTCTTCTTGTAAATCTAGAAACAATTCTTCCATAATTTTTACGACTTGACTTTCCGAAACCGCAACTGGAACTCCCAAAACAGTAATCGTATTGTTTGCAATTTCATCAAAAACAAAACCTGTATTTTCTAACGATTCTTGCAATTCCCGAAGCAACGTTATCTCATTCGATGAAAATTGCAATGACAACGGAAACAACAATTGTTGACTCGATGCTTGTCTAACGGTCATACTGGTTAAAAATTGCTCGTACAAAATACGTTCATGCGCTCTTTTTTGAAAGATTACTACCATGCCTGATTTTATCGGACTGACAATGTATTTTTTCTGAATTTGATAGGTTTGTTTTACTACTTGTTCTTCTTCCTTTTGGTCAAATAGCGAAGCCGTAACTTCTTCCGTTTCTATGAAGGTAGTTTCGACTTCGAATGTGTCTTGCTTTAAACCTACATACAAACTCTCCCAATTGCTTTGTGATTCTGTTTTTTTATAACCAGAACCCGATGATTTGGCAGGCTTTTCGGCTGCAAAAGGATTGTAAGCCCGATCGACTTGAACTACTGGAACTTCAGCACTTTTATGCTGATAATTATAAGGTGTATCCAAATTCGGATCGCGATCAAAATCTAAAGCTGGTACTACATTAAATTGGCCCAAACTGTGTTTGATAGTCGAACGCAAAATAGCATATAGCGCCTGTTCGTCATCAAATTTAATTTCAGTTTTTGTTGGATGAATGTTGATATCGAT
>JAZKGN010000164.1:0-2162 GCA_040385945.1 Bacteroidota bacterium | reverse complement strand
GTGAAATAAATGTTCGGATGTGCCAAAGCTACACGTTGAAATTCGTCAATGATGTGACGCAACTCGACCGTTTCTGATTTCAAGAAATTGCGTCGCGCCGGAATATTAAAAAACAAATTCTTCACCGAAAATGACGTTCCTTTTGGCAAAACAGCAGGTGCTGAAGAAATGAATTTACTTCCTTCAATAATGATATGATTGCCCAACTCGTCTTGCTCTTGTTTGGTTTTCATTTCAACATGAGCAATGGCAGCAATAGAGGCTAATGCTTCTCCTCGAAACCCTTTGGTGTGCAACGAAAATAGATCTTCTGCTTGACGGATTTTAGACGTGGCGTGGCGCTCAAAACACAATCTAGCATCGGTAACACTCATTCCGACACCATTATCAATAACTTGGATTAAGGCTTTCCCGGCATCTTTAATAATCAATTTGATATCGGTTGCTTTGGCATCTACAGCATTTTCCATCAATTCTTTAACGACAGATGCTGGTCTTTGCACCACTTCACCAGCGGCAATCTGATTGGCAACATGATCGGGAAGTAATTGAATTATGCTTGACATTTTTTAGTGTTGAGTGTTCAGTGCTCGGTTTTCAGCGAAATCGCTAAAAAATCAAAGTTAGCAAAATTAAGGAAAATCTATTGGTTATTATAGTTAAGTTGTTGCTAAAAAAGAAAAAGCCTGTTCAAAAAAGAAGCAGGCTTTATTTTATAATTTATAACATCGTTTCGATATTAACTTTCTTCTGAATTTTTTCGCAACGCAGCCATTTTTATCGCTGCAATCGCAGCTTCGGTTCCTTTGTTTCCATGAATTCCTCCACTTCTATCGATGGATTGTTGTTCGTTATTATCGGTCAACAAACAAAAAATAACAGGCACATCGGTTTGTACATTGAGATCTTTTATACCTTGAGTTACACCTTCACACACAAATTCAAAGTGCATGGTTTCCCCTTTTATGACACATCCGATAGTGATGACTACATCAACATTTTGGGTTACAATCATGCGTTGTGCACCGTACACCAATTCGAAACTGCCTGGAACATTCCATCGAATGATATTGTCATTGACAGCGCCACAGTCTAAAAGCGCAGCAATAGCACCGTTATACAACCCTTCGGTAACGTGATCGTTCCATTCAGAAACAACAATCCCAAACCGAAAATCTTTCGCATTTGGGATTGTGTTTTTATCGTAATTGGATAAGTTTTTATTAGCAGTAGCCATCTTTTAATTTAGGATTAAGGATTCGAAAATTTAGGAATTGACAAAGAAATCAAAAAATCCTTAATGCTAAATTCCTAATTCCTAAATCATTTACTGAGCCATTCCAATCAAACCATCTATAGTAGAGGCTTCTGGAGTAGTTTCGTATTTCTCTTTTATTTGAGTAAAGTATTTTAAAGCATCAGCTTTGTTTCCTAATGCAAAAGCGGTTTGACCTGCTTTTAACAAAAATCTTGGCGTTGTTAAATCGTTTGCACTTGCTTCAGCAGCTTTAACATAATATTCCAATGCTTTTTTTGCATCGTTCTTTTGAGCATATGCATCACCAATAGCACCTGTAGCAATTGGACCTAACATCATATCTTTTGAAGAGAATTTCTCTAAATACTCAATAGCTTCTGTGTATTTTCCTGTGTTTAAATAAGCAATACCAGCATAATAATTAGCGATATTACCCGCAGCAGTACCTGAATATTGTTTTGCAATTTCTACAGCACCTTGTTTTCCTTCAGCACCTTTAAGTACTAGAGCAAATAAAGAGTCTTGCGCTTTTGTTTCTGTAGCATCAACTGCTTTTTGAAAGTTTTGTTGTGATACAAATAAATCGTCGGCAGCTTCTTGTTCGTTCGGACCAACGATAAATTTTTGATACATCATGTAACCAATCGTCACTAAAGCAATAGCTCCTAAGAAACCTAAAATATATTTTTGATTCTTTGCAACAAAGTCTTCTGTTCTTGAAGCGGTTTGATCTAAGGCATCAAATGCTTTAGCTGTTGCGCTATCTTTAGCATCAACGTTTACATCTTCAATAAAATTATTGTCTAATTTTTCTTCTTTTTCTTTTGGTGCTTTGAAACCTCTCTTATTATATGTTGCCATTTAATTTTAATTTAGTGTGCGCAAAAATAAAATTTTTATTCTA
>JAZKGN010000163.1:0-20285 GCA_040385945.1 Bacteroidota bacterium | reverse complement strand
ATTATTTGGTCATTGCCACAGGTTCAAAAACCAATTATTTTGGCAATAAAGAAATCGAGCGCAACGTTATGTCGATGAAAACGATTCCGCAATCACTCAACATTCGCAGTTTAATCTTAGAAAATTTTGAACAAGCGGTGTTAACCAAAGACCAACCCGAAAAAGACGCCTTAATTAATTTTGTTTTGGTGGGAGCTGGACCAACAGGCGTTGAACTTGCAGGCGCTTTAGCCGAAATGAAAAAAGCCATTCTTCAAAAAGATTATCCCGATTTAGACATCGCCAAAATGCAGATCAACCTTATTCAAGGAGACAACCGAGTTTTAAATACGATGTCGGAGAAATCATCGGCTGCGGCAGAAAAGTTTCTATTAAACTTAGGTGTGAAAATCTGGAAAAATGTTCGTGTAACCAATTACGACGGACGAACCGTAACTACCAATTCCAATCTAACATTTGAAACGGCAACAGTGATTTGGACAGCTGGAGTGAAAGGCGCTGCGATTGCTGGTTTGGACGCCGCTTCTTTGATAAAAAATGTGGAGCGAATTAGAGTCAATCGTTACAGCCAAGTCGTTGGTTACGATAACCTCTTTGCTATTGGCGATATCGCTTCTATGGAAACCAAAAAGTACCCACAAGGGCATCCAATGATGGCGCAACCTGCTATGCAGCAAGGCAATTTATTAGCAGAAAATATAGTGAAATTACTAGCTAAGAAACCCATGAAAGCATTCGAATACAACGACAAGGGTTCGATGGCAACCATAGGTAGAAACTTGGCTGTTGTCGATTTACCACATTATCATTTTAGTGGCGTTTTTGCTTGGTTTGTTTGGATGTTTGTGCATTTGTTTTCCCTTATCGGATTCAAAAATAAAGCAGTAGTTTTCTTAAATTGGGTATACAATTACATTCGTTTTGATCGCGAAGGACGCTTGATTATTCGTCCGTTTAAAAAGAAAAGTTTTACCACTTTTACAAGTGATGAAGTGTAAAAGCTATAAGTTTATAGCTTATTATCTTTATAATAATTCACCAACAAATCAACATACTTACTATAACTTTCCATGCCATCTTTTTGCTGATTCATTTTTAAAAACTGATCGTAAAAAGCATGAAATCCTTTGTCAATAAAGGTGTCGTATTGTTTCCAAAACAGTTCGCTTTCTTTGTAGTTGGCTAAAACTCCATCGTTTATTACGGCTTTGAGTTGGTTGAATTTGGCTTCGTCTTTCAAGGCAATATTGTTCATGCAATAGCGCAAAGCTCCCGAATACGCAGAGTATTGAAAATACAAATCGTCGTTTTTTACACACGCTAAAAATCCAATAAAATTACATTCGCTTTCGCTCCCATAACCGATTTGATGTGCCATTTCATGACAAATCACACTCGGAAATCCGTACATTGGCAACTTATCATTGACTTGTGCTTCGTTGGTAAACGGATTTAAATAACCGCCAAACCCCATGTATGTTAAAGGTAAACTGAAGAGCGATTTCTTGCGACTCGGAATCTCATAAGTAAAAAACGAATACTGTTTTGCTAGGTTATCATACCCATTTTGACTCATTTTAAAAATCGAATCTTGAGTATACGGATTGTTGACTTTTAGGTTTTTATTCTGTGTGATTTCGAATTGTATGGCATTGGTTTTTGCAATCAACTTTTGAGTAAATGCAGCCAATTCTTCAGTGGTGTATTCTCGTTTGATGTTCATTTTTTCAAAAAGGGGTTCGCGGTAATAATTCAACGCCCATAGCAAATGAAACAAAAAATAAAGCACCGAAATAAAACTGGTTATTCTAAGTAAAGTGACTTTCCATTGCAAGCGCCATGATTTTCTTGTCTTCCAAATAGAAAACATCAGATAAACAATCGCAATTCCGTAAAGAATATCGCCAACAGAAAACGGAATCGAACCCAAAACAGTTCGTGAAATTTTGGATATGAATGGATACAAGCCATTGCTGTAAAAACGTTCCACCACTTCTGGAAAAAAAGCAAATACCTTCAGGAAAACAATCTGAAAAAGTAAAAATACAGGTAGAATGAATTTGCGTTTCACAAGCAATTTTTAATATGTAAATATAATCACAAATCAATTTGCAAAGCAATTAAACTTTGTAACTTTGCTTTTCTGAGTGGCTGAGAAGCTGAGTAACTGGGTTGCTGAGTAACGAAGCTTTTTAAAAACTCAGAAACTCAGTAACTTAGTAACTTTAAAAAAAATGAGCCAAGAAATTAGAAACCTAGAGCCAAAAGCACTTTGGAATAAGTTCGCCGATTTAAACGCAGTGCCTCGTCCATCCAAAAAAGAAGATCGTGTAATCGAATTCATGAAGAATTTCGGAACCAATCTCGGTTTGGAAACGTTTGAAGACGAAATCCGCAATGTAATCATTCGTAAACCTGCAACAGCCGGAATGGAAAACCGCAAACCAATTGTTCTTCAAGGGCATTTGGATATGGTACACCAAAAAAATAACGATACCAATTTCGATTTTGATACGCAAGGAATTGACATGTATGTCGATGGCGATTGGGTACGCGCACGCGGAACAACGCTTGGTGCCGACAACGGATTAGGAGTAGCGATGATGATGGCTATTTTAGAAAGTAAAGATATTGCTCATCCAGCTATTGATGCGCTTTTTACGATTGATGAAGAAACTGGTATGACAGGAGCATTGAACTTAAAAGGTGGCGTTCTAAAAGGTGAAATTTTGTTGAATATGGATACCGAAGAAGATGACGAAATTGATATCGGTTGTGCCGGAGGTGTTGATGTTACAGCCAATAGAAGTTACAAAGAAGAGGCAACTCCAGAAGGTTCTGTAGGCTATACGATTACTGTTAAAGGTTTGAATGGTGGACATTCGGGAATGGATATTCACAAAGGTTTGGGTAACGCCAACAAAATCATGAACCGTTTGCTGTTTGATGGATTTGAGAATTTTGGTCTACAGATTGCTGAAATTTCAGGAGGAAGTTTGCGCAATGCGATTCCGCGTGAAAGTGTAGCAAAAGTAATTGTGGCTTCCATGTATGACGAAGCATTTGTGTTTGATATGCAGGAAATTATCGGTGATATCAAATTCGAATTCAAAACGACCGAACCGAAGTTGGAGATAGAAATCGTAAAAAGCGATTTGCCTTCTAAAGTAATGGATTTGGGCGTTCAAGAAGGTTTGCTTCGTTCGATTTATGCAGCTCACAATGGTGTTTACAGAATGTCTGCCGATATGGAAGACTTGGTAGAAACCTCTAATAATATCGCTCGCGTAATTGTAAAAGATGGCGAAATTTCGATTCAGAATTTGACGCGTTCGTCTGTAGAAAGTTCGAAGTTTGATTTGGCAAATGCCTTGCGTTCTGCTTACGAATTGTTTGGTTGCGAAGTTACTTTTGGTGGGAGTTATCCAGGTTGGACGCCTAATGTCAATTCAGAAATATTAGACGTTTTAGTCAATATCTACGAAAAACAAAACGGTGAAAAACCAAAAGTAGTGGCGTGTCATGCTGGTTTAGAATGTGGAATTTTAGGAACCAATTATCCTGGAATGGACATGATTTCTTTCGGACCAACGATTCACGGAGCACACTCTCCAGATGAAAGAGCTTCAATTAAGTCGTCTCAGAAGTTTTACAAATACGTTTTAGAAATTTTGCAGAATATTCCTTTGAAAAAATAGAAAATAGAGCAAAGAACAAAGAATAAAGAAAAACCTGTCTAGAAATAGATGGGTTTTTTATTGCAGCTTGTTTCTGAAATCACTTGGCGAAATGCCGGTTTGTTTTTTAAACAATTTGGCAAAATAAGAGTAATTGATAAACTGTAACTCATCGGCAATTTGGCTAATCGATTTGTTGGGATGGATTAAAAGTCGTTTGGCTTCTAGAACGACACGATAGGTAATGATTTCAGTGGCTGTTTTGTTTAAAATGATTTTGCAAATTCGGTTGAGATGTTTCAAACTGATGTTCATTTTGGAAGCGTAAAAGGACGGCGATTTTTCAAAAATGAAATGCTGTTCCAATATTTTTTTGAACTCTTTTATTTTGTAATTGTACAAATGCGATTCGTGATGGTCTTCTGAAATGTAGCGTCTAGATAATTCTATGTTGATAGTATCTAGCAAGTTCAAAATTTTATCTATGCGTTTGCTTTTGAACCCTTGGCTTTCTTCGTGCATTTTAGAAAAATAGCCATCGATTTCCAGCAACTCCTTCTCATTTAAGACGATTTCAGGCTTGGATTCAGCCGATTGAAAAAAGGCATAGTCTTCAATTTGTTTGTTTCCGAAATACAAATTATACACTTCTTGCGAATAAAAAACAATATAACCATCACTATCATCTGATAAGTTCCAATGGTGAATTTGCCCCGGTTGCAGAATAAAAAGACTTCCTTTTTTTACTTCATATTGATTAAAATCGATTTCATGTGTTCCACTTCCATGCGTAAATAAGACCAATAAATAAAAATTATGACGGTGAGGTTTTTCAATAAAATGATGTGCTTTTAAATGCTCTTTAAAAGAATTCACATACAATTCGCTGTTGGCAACATTGTAATTAAAGTTCTGAATTTCGTATACCGGAATTTTGCTCATGTCTTTATTGGAATAGTAAAAGCGAATTTATAAAATATTTTCTATCTATAAACCATTTACCTTTGTATAAAAATAATACGATGATGAAAAGTCTTTATCAAATACTCAACAACAAATGTCCCAATTGTCATAAAGGAGATGTCTTTGCCGACAAAAGTTTCTTTTTTAGCTTGGGATTTCCAAAAATGCATACGCATTGTAGTGAATGTCATACCAAGTTTGAGAAAGAACCTGGTTATTTCTTCGGTGCTATGTTTGTCAATTATGCGATTACAGTAGGAGAGGCAATGCTAACGTATTTGATAGCTTCTTTGTTTTTTGCTGAAGCTTTTGATCAGCGGATTTTACTTATAATTGGCGTGGTCATTTTAACGTTAGTTTCCTTTAACATCAGATTGTCACGGATGATTTGGATGTATGCGTTTAAAAATTATGCTACATAAAAAAAGCTCCGATTTTGTCGGAGCTTTATTATTTAAACAAAAAACAAAATCAACAACGGAACAATTAATCCGGCTAATGCCAGTTTCCATCCGCGTCGTTTAAAGGTAAATTTTCCGGCCGGAATCATAATCGCGCCAGTAAATGCTATGGTAATTAACGAGATGCCAAAAATGTCGCTGTAATAAATCCACCAATTCGAGGTGCTTTTATGTAGTTTCATTGTCTGACTAATGATAGGTGTTTTTATAAAAGATACGATTTCGCCTTTCCCAGTTTTTAAATCAATTTCCACATCATTCTTCTCAAATGAAATTTTTAATTCATCATCTTTTACTTTGTGACGGCGAATCTTATCATCAATCCCCAGTTGCTTACCTAGTTCTTCTGCATACTTTTCGGTAATTTCGGTGTCTTTCGGAATACTAACCGTAATCGCTTTGGTTTCTACCGTATATTTTTCGGGATGCCAGTGCTCTCTGTGGTTCATTAAAATCCCTGAAAAGGCAAAAGATATAATGAGTCCGATGTAAAAATAACCCAAATCGCGGTGTAAGTTTCTGGCTTTTAATGGTGATATCATAGTTGTTAGAATTTGTATTTTAACGAAGTCATTACTTGTCTTGGAGCAATTGGATTCACACTGTAATTTTCATGAACAGTATAATTCAATTCGTTGGTGATGTTAGACAATTTACATAAGATAGAGAATTTTTTGTAATTGTATCCTACTGAAAAATCGATGGTAGCGTAACCTTCCAACGGAATGGTTCTGTCTCCTCCGAGAGAAGCAGCCTGACCAACAGTATTATTAAAACCGCCAAGTCGTGCACCAATATAATTCGCTATAGTTCCCATTGAAAATCCTTTTAATTTTCCAGATGGAACAGTGTAAAAAGCACTTAAGTTTGCTGTGTTTTCTGGTGTTCTCACCAATCGGTCACCTTCTATAAAACTTCCTGATAAACCAGTTGTTTTGGTGTATTCCATGTTATTGAAACTGTAACCTGCCATAATACTTAGCGTTTCAATTGGTTTAACTGTAATATCAACTTCAAATCCTTTACTTGTAGTTTCACCGCTAAGGGATCTAAACTGTGTATCATTATTTACTGTTCCATCGGCTTTAAATTCGGCAATTTGAGATAAATTACTATTTACAATTTGATATACAGTAAAGTTGGTGCTTAAAACGCCATTCCAAAAGTCTTTCTTCACTCCAACTTCATACTGATCAATAATTGATGGTTCTAATGCTTGAAAATAAATATCAGTTCCTGTATTTGGTGTAAACGAATTTGAGTAACTTGTAAATAACGAGATGCTTTTGTTTGGTTGGTAAACGACACCAATTTTTGGTGAAAAAGCACGGTCATTTCTTATAAGTACAGGATCAGTAGTTCCCGGTCCTACATTATAGGTTTCAGGTTTTGTTTCTTGTGTAGAGTAACGAATTCCGGCTAAAACTTTTACTTTATTTCCTATTGAAATTAAATCTTGTGCATAAATTCCGTAGCGATTGGTTTCTGTTTTTACAATTCGAGTATTGGTTGCAACAGGAATGTCATCTCGTTGATTATCAAAGTCGAAATTAAAAATATTAATTAAATCATATGTTATTGGATTTGAATTGAATGTTTCGCTAAAAGTATAAGTATAGGCATCTCCATCAGAATTTTCAGCATCAATTCCGGTAAATAATTGGTGCTTTATTTTTCCAGTTGTGAAATTTCCTTGTAGGCTAATTTGCTGACTAATAATTTGTTCCACCGCTTTGTTTTTTCCTAAAGGACGAAACCAATCACCATTAGTTGCTGGTAAAACGCGTTCTGTTCCTTCAGAAACTCTATTGTAATTTTGGAAAGAAGTATTGAAATTTAATTTCCAATGGGTATTAAATTGGTGGTTTATTAATGCAGAAATAGTTGTTTGTTGTGTATTTCCATTTGACCATTTGGCTCCCAAATAACGATCTCTTGGAATGTCTGCAACTTCTCTTCCAATAGAACCTGTACCAAAATCGGGCGTCCAATCATCATTAAGATAATCTCCTTGTAAAATAATTTCAGTTTTAGGGCTCACTTTAAAAAGGAAAGACGGATTAATATAATAACGTTCCTTTTTTACCACATCACGAAAACTTTCTGAATTTTCGTAAGAGCCATTAAAGCGGTAAGCGATGCTTTTGCTTAAAGGACCATAGATATCAACTGACGGTTTGTAAAAAGCATAACTTCCAGCTTGCATGGCAATTTCGCCACCTTTTTTAAACGATGGTGTTTTTGTAACCATATTTAAGATGCCACCTGGAGCCACATTTCCGTATAGAAGTGCTGAACTTCCTTTTAAAATTTCGACTTTTTCTAAAGAAGAAACTTCAGGAATCGAACCGCCATTAAATCGGAATCCGTTTTTAAACATGTTGTTGGCAGACATATCATAACCTCTTGAGAAAAATGATTCTTGTGCACCACCACGAGCTGTACCAACATACACACCGTTGGCATTTTTAATAACATCACTTAGTCGAACAGCTTGTTGTTGTTCAATTACTGTAGCTCCAATTACTTGGATACTTTGTGGTAAATCCATTGGTTTGATACCAGAACGTACTACAGTAGCTTGATTTTTGTGATTTCCATTGATGACTACTTCTTGGAGTAGACCTCCTTTTTTCATTTTTTTTACAGTATCGTTTTCAATATAGAATTCGTCGTTATTAGAAGATTCTTGTGAAAAGCTTGAGGCACTAAGTAAAAGTGCGAGGATCGAAAGGGGTACGTATTTGTGCATTTATTTAGAATAATTAAAAATAAGATTGATTTAACGGTGCAAATATAAATACGAGATTTGAAATAAAAAAGTTTATTTAGACTAAATATAAATAATATTTTTTAACAAGTTGATTTTCTATCATCTACACATAAAAAAAACCTTGCTTTTAAAGACAAGGTTTTTTGTTTTTTATAAAATAGAGGAAATTTTAGTTACTCTTTCTTTTGCATCAAATAACTTTCTGAACTAGTTTTTCCGTTTTGTGTTCCCGAAATGGTGATAAATACGCTCTTATCAATATTGAGTTGGTAGCGTATTTTTTGAGGATAATTGTGTTTCGGATTTTCAAAAACCAACAAGCTATCTATGTTTTCTCTCAATTGAAATTGAGTGGGCTCGTCTTTATTTTCGCCTTTTACTGTAGCACTATAAAGTAAAAAATCACCATTTTGCATGAGTTCAATCGTTTCTTTATGAACAGTATCTTCTTTAGAGGTAATATAAATCGATTGCCCAACATAGGTACTGTCATCTAAAATTTGCCACGATTCGGTTAAAGTGCCTAGCGAATCTTTCTTTTCCCAATTGCCTAATAACCATTTGGCTTTATCCAATTCTTCGTATTCTTTTATCAATTTACCATTGGCATCGTATTTATTGCATGATTGCAATACCACAACACACAAAACAAAAAATAGGAAAGTTGGTTTAATCATTATTAGTTACTTTTTTTCATTGGAAATGACTCGCTGCTTTCTTTTCCATTTTGGATTCCAGAAATGGTGGCAACAATACTGTCATTTGTTATTTTGGTATATTTTATTTTTGTTGGAAAATCATGTTTCGGATTTTCAAAAACCACTTCATTATCATCGGCTTTGGTCATGTAAAAAGCAACCGATTTGTCGCTGTTTTGTCCTTTTGCCACAACGTTATAAAACAAACTGTCGTTACGTTCGATTACTTCAACTTCTTCAGAAAAGACAGTGTCTTTACCAACAGTAACAAAACTTTTTGCCATATAAGTACTGTCATTTTTCATGGTCCAGATTTCTCTGAAATTAGATTCCTTTGACAGATTTTCCCAACTGTGCATAAACCATTTGGCTTTCTCGAGTTGAAGATATTTCATCTTGGATTTTATTCCAAAAACTTCAATTTGTTTTTCCTTTTTACAACTAATTACAAATATAGATATAAAAATAATGCATAGTAATGTGTTGGAATTTTTCATTGTTATTTTTTTAAAAGTTTGTAATAGACAAATAAAGAGGATAGTCAATTAGTATAATTGTAAAAAAGGGACATTTATAAATTAAAGAATTTGACCATTTCGAGATTTTCAGAAAAATACTGCTTTGGATTTAATCCAGTGAGGTCTTTAAAGTCTTTTATAAAATGTGCCTGATCATAAAAACCGCCGTCGTAAGCTACTTTTGTAAAACCATCAAACTCTTTTTTCTCGATAAGTTGCAAGGCAAAATTAAATCGAGTAATTCGAGAAAACATTTTTAAGTTTAGTCCGACTATTGCTTGAAATTTCCGCTCCAGTTGTCTTTTGCTAATATCTAATTCATCGGTTAGTTTTTCGATGGCAATGGTACCATTTGAGTTTACTATCGCATCTACACAAAAGTCGATGGTTTCATCATTCTTTTTTGATTCCTTTAATTTGGTTTCCAAAAAGCGTTCTAAAATTTCAACTCTCATTTCATTAGAGGTTGCTTTGAGAATAGTTGTCACAAGTTCTTTTCCTTTTTCTTTCCATACTTCGGCAACAGTCATGGTAGTGTCGGTGAGTTGTGCTACATCAAAATCGATGAATGATTGCAATCCGTTGGGTTTAAATCGCGCACTGAAAACACCAATTTTACCTGTTGCTTCCAATTCGATATAGCTCGTTATTTGTCCGTGAATAAAACTTTTGGGTTGTTGCGTGTTGGTGCCGTTTTGATATATTTTCTTGAAATGGTCACCATAATGAAAAATGAGTTCGATACAACCATCTGGGAAAACACGCTCTTTTGAATGTGGACTTGTAGTTTCAAAATCTTCTAACGACCAAAAGTATTTGATCTTTTTTGCCAGTGCTTCTTTTGGAGGATAGATTTTGTATTCCATTTGTTTATAGCTTTCAGAATGCAATTATACTAATAAAGTGGGTAACTAGCCCGGATAGAAGTGGAAATCCTTTTTATTTCGTGTTCTAGCTTACGCTCAGTTCGGCCAGAAGGCCTCGGGTCGATACTCGCTTTTATAGCGAACTCGAACTGACGAAATAAAAAGATTGGAACAGATAGCCGGAAATAGCTTCAGAAAATTTTAAGAAAAAATTGCAATATTTTGCTTAAATTTGCACACTTTTAAAAAGAAAGAAAACAAGATGTTAGATAGACTTCAATATGTAAAACAGCGTTTCGACGAGATTTCGGATTTGATTATTCAACCCGATGTGATTGCCGATCAGAAACGTTATGTGCAATTAAATCAGGAATACAAAGGATTGAAAGCGTTGATGGAAAAACGTGACGAGTATGTAACTCTTGATGGAAATATCAAAGAAGCGAATGAAATTTTGGCTGATGGTTCGGATGCTGAAATGGTTGAAATGGCCAAAATGCAGTTGGACGAAGCCAAAGAGCGTTTGCCACAATTGGAAGAAGAAATTAAGTTTCTATTGATTCCGAAAGATCCAGAAGACGCGAAGAACGTAATGGTTGAAATCCGTGCCGGAACAGGAGGCGATGAAGCGTCTATTTTTGCAGGCGATTTGTACCGAATGTATACTAAATATTGTGAAAATCGCGGTTGGAGAACATCGACTGTGGATATGAACGAAGGAACGTCTGGAGGTTTTAAAGAAGTTATTTTTGAAGTTACTGGTGAAGATGTGTACGGAACTTTAAAGTTTGAAGCTGGTGTGCACCGTGTGCAACGTGTACCACAAACCGAAACGCAAGGTCGTGTGCATACATCGGCAGCAACGGTAATGGTGTTACCAGAAGCAGAAGAATTTGATATTCAGATTGATATGAACGATGTCCGTGTTGATTTTTTCTGTTCGTCGGGTCCAGGTGGACAATCGGTAAATACGACCAAATCGGCTGTTCGTTTAACGCACATTCCGTCAGGTTTGGTAGCACAATGTCAGGATCAAAAATCACAGCATAAAAATAAAGACAAAGCGTTAACGGTTTTACGTTCGCGTTTGTACGAACAAGAATTGGCGAAGAAAGAAGCAGAAGATGCAACTAAACGTACCTCTCAAGTAAGTTCGGGCGACCGTTCGGCTAAAATTCGCACCTACAATTACGCACAAGGAAGAGTAACCGACCACCGAATTGGTATGGATATTTTTGATATGGATGGCGTGATGAATGGTAAAATTCAGAAGCTAATTGACGAACTTCAATTGGTAAACAATACTGAAAAACTGAAAGAAAACGAAGTTTTTTAATAAATAGAAACGGCGAAATAGAACTATTTCGCCGTTTCTCCCTAAACTTAACTTAACCCAATTAATTTAACCCATAAATTAATTATTTTCTTTTTTTACGTTACCGTAAACTATATTTCATTTCCTTTTATTAATCGTACAATGATGGCGATTACTGCTATAAAAAACAACAGATGAATAGCATTTCCTGTGTTGAAAATAAAAAACCCTAATCCCCATAGAATAACCAATATCACAGCTATGGGATATAAATAATTTTGCATGTTGTAATTATTTGTCATTAGTTATAATTTTATGGTTGCAAAAATACTTAGTACACTGTTTTTTCCATCAGGAGATGTGTATGTCTCACCCAAAACGGTTCTTTCTTTTCCTACAGTAGTTAGACCATAATTGTATCTGGCGCCAATTCCGACACCTCCAAATTGGAGTCCGATTCCAGCTGCCAATCCAAAATCAAATCGGTTTAAATCATCTTCATTAATATCTTCTTCTGAGGTTGCACCTGTAGAAGACTCATTTGTAATTTTAGAGTCGACCAAGTAGGCTACATAAGGTCCAAAATGAATATTGAAATTATTAGTAATATTTGCTCTTAATAACAAAGGCGCTTCAATATAAGTAAGTCTAAATTTACTTGTTCCTTCTGCAAATACATTGCTGTACGTTACTTCGGAACCTTTGGTAGAAAAACTAAGTTCGGGTTGCAAAGAGATACTAGAAGTAACAGGCAATTCGACAAACATACCTACATTAAATCCCAAAAGCACATTTTCATCATCTACATCTTTAACATACAAATTAGACATGTTAACACCACCTTTTATTCCGAAACTCGGTCCACTTGAATTGCTTGTCGTGACTGTTTCTTGAGCTTGTAAAACACTAGATGTTCCTAGTGTTAAAACAAATACCGTTGCAATTTTCAATACATTTTTCATAGCAATTTTTTTTTGTGTTTTGATATTACAAAATTGCAAAGGATTGCGTTGTTGATTATTACAACATGTTTTGAAATCGTTATAGAATTTACCGATTTGCTTATATAAGCAAAAAACTCCCATGAATAGGGAGCTTTTTTTGAATTATTAGATAGAAAATAGTATTATTTTTTCTCGTTGGTGATTATTTTTTTGACTTCGGTTTCATCTGCTTGTTTGATTACTTTACTTTCTTCGTCGGCTTTTTGAATGGTATGTGAATCGGTTGGAATTTCAACCTTTTGGACAATTTCAGCAAATTCTGAAAGTTCAATTGGTGCTGCAAATTTTACAGCATAACATTTCGAAAATTCGGCGCCTAAATATAAAATCACCGACGAGTAATATACCCACAACATCAAAACCACCAACGAACCTGCAGTTCCATACATGGATGAAACATTAGAATTCGAAATGTAATACGAAATCAAAAATTTTCCTGCCATAAAAAGTATTGCTGTGGTAAAGGAGGCAACCCTAACTTGCTTCCACGAAATTTTAGCATCGGGAAGTATCGTAAAAATAGAGCCAAATAACAAAGTGATAATGACTGTTGTAAAAAGAATTCCCGCAATATTCATTAGATAAACACCCAAGGTAGAAAAGTTGGAAAACAATTCTTGGTTGACATAATCTAAAATGGCTGAAAGTCCCAAGGATACCAATAAAATAAAGCCCAAACTACCAATAACACCAAACGATAACAAACGTGATTTGAGATACAGCCAAAAACCCGAAGCGATTTTTGGGCGAATTCGCCAAATAGTATTTATCGAATCTTGAATTTCTGCAAAGACCGATGTGGCACCAATAATTAACGTAATAAACCCAATCCAACCTGCAAAGCTACTTCCTTTGGATTCGCTTAAACCTTTAATCATAAGTTGCAATTGCTGCGCTCCGTTGGTGCCAAGAAAAGCATTGGTTTGACTAAAAATAGCGCCTTCTAAAGCTTCTCGGCTAAAAAAAATATCACACAAAAACAACACGACCAACAACAACGGAGCCATTGAAAACACGGTGGTGAACGCCAAAGAAGCGCTCATTTTTAAAATTTTATTTTCAAAAAAGCCATCATACGTGTCTTTGAGCACTTCAATAAACAATTTGAATGATGTCATGTTTTTATACTTTATTGAACAGGAAGGTAAATGGTAATCTTAGTTCCGATGTTGGGTTGCCCATATGCAAAAATGTAACCATTGTGATTTTCAACAATTTTTTTACAAATAGCGAGACCAATTCCGGTGCCGTCGTATTCGTTTCTTTTGTGTAGTCGGTTAAACAGTATAAATATCTTGTTGGCATATTCTTGTTCGAAGCCAATTCCGTTATCCTCAAAAGAAATCTTATAATATTTATCTTTGTTTTTAGGCAAAAATTCTTCGTCTTGCGAAACTACTAAGGAACTTTTTATATTAATAGCTGGTGCAACATCGTCTTTAGAATACTTTAATGAATTTCCTAATAGATTAACAAACAATTGCTGAATTTGAAACGGAATGACACGCAACTTAGGAAGTTCATCGTTTTCAATAGTCGCTTTTTTGTCTTCAATTATTTGACCTAAATCTTGTTTGGCATTTTCGAGCAAATTGTCTAAGTCGGCGTTCTCAAATACTTTTTCAGTTTTAGTGGTTCTTGAAAATTGCAACAAATCATCAATTAGAATTCGCATTCTACTGGCAGACGATTGAATTCGGGTAAGGTATTGCTGTCCGTCTTCCGACAAACTAGCATAATCTTTGTCTATCAATCGCGAGATAAATGTTTCGATTTTTCTAAGCGGTTCTTGTAAATCGTGACTTGCTACATAGTTAAAAGCAGTCAACTCTTTGTTGTTGGCTTCGAGTTCACGGTTTCGTTCTTCCATGAATTTGTTGGCAAAAACTTCGTCGGTAACATCACTTGTGGTACCAATAAAAATTTTGGATCCCGATTGATTTTCTACGATTCGTCCCAAATTTTTAAAATAGCGTATTTCGCCATCTTTCCTAGTAACTCTGTAGGTAAATGCAGGAAGTTCATTGTTGTTGACTAAGGCATTACTTCGTTCTCTGTACGACTCCAAATCTTCTGGATAAACAAATTTTTCTATTTCTTTTGGAGAGGCTTCAAATGCATTAGGTTCAAAACCTAATAATCGGTATTCATTATCAGAAAAGGTATATTTATTTGATTCTAAATTGTACCTCCAGCTTCCAAAATTACCTACAATTTCGGCCAAATTACTGGTTTCATTAACGACCAATAATTCATTGTTCGATTTTTTAAGAAAAATCAAATCCTTGTTCATCTTAATAAAAGCAATGGTAATTAAAGTGAGTGTAATTAACAAAGTAAGATAGATAAACAAAGGTGTATAGCTTATGTTGGTTTGATACAATTCTTGTCGGTTGTGTAAAATGTCGCCTTCAATTTTAATCATGTGCTCTGTTTTGAGTCGAACAGAATCCATAACCTCTTTTCCTTGCAATAAGTTTTCGCGAATATCAGCTTGACTAAATTTGTCTTGCTGCACTTGATAAATCGATTTGGAAAGGTAGTTTTGTTTCTTATTGATGTAAAATAAAAGTTTTCGTAAGTTGTTTTGTTGTATGGGATTGTTTTTGGATAATTTAGAAATTGTATTAAACGATTGTTTTATTAACTCTTTCGAATTGTAATAAGGCGTTAAAAACGATGTGTCTTTGGTAATAAGATAACCTCGTTGACCAGTTTCGGCATCTTTTAAATACGAAATCAATCTTTCGAGTTCCATATTTACTTCAAAGCTATTGCTGACAGAAGTAGCCGATTTTTTTAGCGCGGTTAAGTGTTTAAAGGTAACGCCTCCAATAAAAAAGATGACAGCTATTGAAAGTACGAATAGTATTTTAAGAAATGTTGGTGACTTATAAATTTGTAGCGATTTCATTTTAAATTCGGAGTAAGAAATTATCTTTATTCAAACCAGAAGTATGGTATTGCCAGTTTAGAGTAATGACCTCTGAAAGTACTTTTTTTAACGTGTTAAAGTCGTTTGGTTTTTTAATGTAAATATTGGCGCCATTTACAAACGTTTCTTCGATATGATCTTCAGAAGATGACGTCGAATAAATAGCTATGGCAATGTCTTTGAATTTGTCGTTCTTTTTAATTTCTAACAAACATTCGATACCATTTTTACGTGGCATGTTTAAATCCAAAAATAAAACGTTAGGCAAAACAGAATCGTCATCATTCAAATAGTCCATCAATTCCACACCATCATTAAAGGTGTTCACACGAGTGTTTATTTTTATTTCGCTGAAGGCATCTGTAAAGAACAAACGATCGTCTTCATCATCATCGGCAAGTGTAATATGTATAAAATCTTTAGTCATGTTTTTTTGGATTAGAAGTTATTGTTATTGGATATGGCTCTTCGTTTAGTTATAATTCGCTGAAATGCCGAAGGTGTAATTCCGGTTGTATTTTTAAATTGTGTACTCAAATGCGCAACGCTAGAGTAATTTAATCGATAGGCAATTTCAGTCAAACTCAATTGGTCGTTAATAATGAGTTGCTTGGTCAATTCGATTTTTTGAATAATGATAAAATTTTCAATCGAAGTGAACGTCACATCCGAAAAGACATTGGAAATATAATTGTAGCTGTGATTCAATTTTTCGGCGATGTATACCGAACTTTTCACAGTTAATGGTTCTTCGCGATGCACCATTTCGATAATGATGTCTTTTATTTTCTGAACCAATACGCTTTTTTGGCTTTCTACTACTTCAATTCCGTACTCATTAAAAATAGCTGTGATTTCGGCAATTTTATCTTCAGGCACCGATTCTAAAAAATCAAATTCGCCAAAAGCAACGACGTCAAATTTGTACCCTAATTCGGTTAATTTGTCTTCGATGACCTTTTTTGTTAGTTGATTATAATCAAATTTTAAATTTACTTTCATCCGTTTTAGGTGTTTTTTGTAAAGTTATTAAAAAAATAGTGATGCTTGTTAGAAATAATTTTGTTGCAATTTTTTAAAACGAATCGCTCGACTTTATCTTTGCCATTCTGATTTTTTTCCATTTTTTTAGCCGAACTCTAGCGGTGCTATTCAAATACAAATCGTTGGGTTCTCCCAATAAAAAGCCATACGGTTTTAAGTGGGGTTGTGAATCAAATAAAATTTTTAAACTGGCTGTAATTGGTAAGGCGAGTATCATTCCGGCAATTCCCCACAACATCGAAAAGACAATCAACGAAAGAATCGCCACCAACGAGTTAATACTTACTTTTGAACCTGTAATTTTTGGTGTTATAAAGTTACCTTCTAAAAACTGAATGAACATAAAAATTCCAATAACACCTACTGAGTACCATGCAGAATCTTTCGTTACTAAGGCAATTAATGCTGGAATTAAAGAACCAATTAATATTCCGATGTATGGAATCAAGAGCAAAAAGGCAGCTAAAAAACCATAGAAAATCGGATTTTCAATTCCGAGTAAAAGCAATCCCAAACTATTCATTATACCTACAATTCCCATTACGGTTATCAATCCGAACAAATAGTTAAGCTGCACATCGTAAAGTTTGGTTAGAATGGTTTTAATCTTATTGCTATTTCCCTCTTTTACAAACACTTTAAATATGAAGCTTTTAAAAAATTTTCGATACAACAAAAAGAAAAACATGTAAAGCGGAATTAAAATCAAATCTCCAAAAACACTACCAGAAGCGGTGATGAATTGCGCAATAGTATCAAAATTGTCTTTTATTGATTTGCCTAAATTAAATCGTGAACCAGATAATTCATTTTTTTTAATTCCCAATCGCAACTCAAATTCATGCATGCAATTTTGGTATAACTGAGTAAGTTTTTCAATATAAGTATCACCTTTTGTAAGAATATCCGATAACTGATAACCAATAAAAACAACCAAAGAAGTAATTACAATCAGTAATAATGTAATCGAAATTAAAGACGAAAACAACCGATTAAATTTCAGTTTTACTTCAAAAAATAACACTAATGGAAATATCGCAACGCTTAAGATGGCTGCAATTAATAACGGAACTACAATTGGTTTTAACACATACAACGAGAACACTATTGCAATTAAGAATAGTAAATTCATTGCGTGAGTGTGGGTTTTGGTAGCAGTCATTTACATTTCTAATTAAAATAAAGTTGTAGTTGTACAAATCTATTTTAGACAACGCATTTTAATGTTATACTATTTTCAAATAATGTTATACAATTTAGATAATTATTGATTTGTAGTTTGTAATTTTGCGCAACAACACAAACAAAAAGTGACAACACAGCAACTCATCCAACAAATTCAGCAAAAAAAATCCTTTCTCTGTATTGGATTGGATGTTGATTTGACTAAAATTCCAACTCATTTACTGGAAACCGAAGATCCTATTTTCGAATTCAATAAAGCCATTATCGATGCCACACATGAACTGTGTGTTTCCTACAAACCCAACACTGCTTTTTATGAAGCGTATGGTTTAAAGGGATGGCAATCGTTGCAAAAAACCATCGATTACATCAATCAAAATCATCCTGAAATTTTCACTATTGCTGATGCCAAACGTGGCGATATAGGCAATACTTCGACGATGTATGCCAAGGCTTTTTTGGAAGATTTGAATTTTGATAGTGTAACCGTTGCACCTTATATGGGGAAAGATTCGGTAGAGCCTTTTTTGGCTTTTGAGAACAAGCATGCAATTATGTTGGCACTGACTTCCAATGAAGGTGCTTTCGATTTTCAAACAAAGAATGTAGACGGAAGAGAATTATATAAAGTAGTCATTGAGACTTCAAAAACTTGGAAAAATTCTCAAAATCTGATGTATGTTGTAGGTGCTACTAAAGCCGAGTATTTTTCTGAAATCCGTAAAATAATTCCAGATAGTTTTTTATTGGTTCCAGGTGTTGGCGCTCAAGGCGGAAGTTTGCAAGAAGTGTGTAAATACGGAATGAATGACAATGTAGGTTTACTAGTGAATTCATCAAGAGGGATTATTTATGCTTCTAACGGAATGGATTTTGCCGAAAAAGCCAAAGCCGAAGCATTGAAAATCCAACAAGAAATGCAGCAAATTTTAAACGCAAAGTAATTCTTGCGGTTAACAATGAAAACACTTAAAGACCAATTCGGAACCCTTCACACTTTTCAAGAAACACCAAAAAGAATCATTTCATTGGTGCCATCACAAACCGAATTGTTATACGATTTGGGTTTGGAAGAAAGTATCGTTGGTATCACGAAATTTTGTGTACATCCTTTTCATTTTAAAGCTACAAAAACGATTGTAGGCGGAACTAAAAATGTGAAGTACGATACAATTAAAGCACTGCAACCCGATATTATCATCGCCAATAAAGAAGAAAATACGCAAGAAATTGTAGAAGAATTGCGTAAAATTTGTCCGGTTTGGGTCACCGATATTGTTACGATTGAAGACAATTTTGAAATGATTTCCCAATTTGGACAGCTCTTTAACAAACGCACCGAAGCACAAAAATGGATCGATAAAATAGATTTTGCCTACCAAGAATTTCAAACCTTCACTAAAGACATTGCGCCAAAAAAAGTAGCTTATTTTATTTGGGCGAATCCGTACATGGTAGCTGGAAAAGGAACGTTTATCAACGAAATGTTACAACTAAACAAATTCGAAAACATCTACCAAAATCGCGACGAACGTTATCCTGAAATTATCATTCAAAAAATGAGAATTCAAGGTGATCCAGATTATGTGTTTTTGTCGTCCGAACCGTTTCCTTTTAAAGACGAGCATGCTTTTGAATTAGGACGTTTTACCCATCATGCCAAAACCATTTTTGTAGATGGTGAAATGTTTTCTTGGTATGGAAGTCGACTTTTAAAAGCGTTTTCTTATTTCAAAAAACTCCACGAACGTTTGGCAGAATAAAAAAAGCCAATGCCTTTGCAGACATTGACTATTTTTATAACTAACCAAACAAAATAATAAATCCTCATTTATTACACTACAAAGATAAGGTCATTTTAGAAGTAGTGATGTTAAGAATTTGTTATACTTATGTTATTGATTACTAAAATTTTACCTATTTGTAAGCGATTACTTATCTTGTAGTGCAAATACTTTTTTTAACAAATCGGAAGTACGTGATTTTAAATCCGTTCGGATGTTTTTTTCTTCTACAGCTACCATTTTAAAAACACCTTCTAAAGCTTTATTGGTTGTATAATCGGTCAAATCGGGATTCACTTTTTTCACTAAAGGAAGCGAATTGTACTTCGTGATAATGGTTGCCCAAACTTTATCGGCACCCACTTTCGCAAAAGAATTTTTTATTACTGGATTGAATTTTCCGTACAAAGCAGTACTAGTACTCGATTGTAAGTAAGAAGTTGCCGCGCTTTCATTACCCAATAAAATGTTTTTAGCATCGGTAAAACTCATGCCTTTAATGGCACCAACAAATATTGGAGTAGCTTCTTTAACAGCATCTTCTGCAGCACGATTTAGTACTTTCAGGCCTTCATCTGCTAATGAACTCATTCCGATGCTTCGCAAAGTTTTGTCCACTTTTTTAAGTTCGTCAGGCAAAAGAATCTTAACCATTTCGTTTTTGTAAAACCCATCCATAGCAGTCAGTTTAACCACTTGTTTGTCAATTCCGTTGTTCAACGCTTCTTTTAGTCCGGCAGCAATATCAACATTTCCTTGGTTTAAAACTCCAGGAAGTTGATTTGAAATTTGTTGCATTTCGGCACAACTTGTAAATGAGTATGCCAATAAGGCAATTAATGTGATTTTTTTCATAGTATTTTTATTAACGTCTATTGACTATTTTTCATGCTCTCTTTAACAAAGATAGTGCCTCAAATTTTTACAAAAGATAAATCGCTTAAATTTTTTTTAAATTCGTAAATTGCACGCTCAAAAATAGCAATACATTATAATGGAACCACAAATGCCTTATACTCCTATAAATAAAGTACGAATTGTAACTGCTGCGTCGCTTTTTGA
>JAZKGN010000162.1:18601-20723 GCA_040385945.1 Bacteroidota bacterium | reverse complement strand
ACAAGCCATTTTTGAAAAGAGAAAGCAGTTTCTAAATGACTTTATTCCGATATTTAACAAAC
The DNA here is from genome assembly GCA_040385945.1 of Bacteroidota bacterium. Lineage (GTDB taxonomy): Bacteria > Bacteroidota > Bacteroidia > Flavobacteriales > Flavobacteriaceae > Flavobacterium. The sequence goes on along the minus strand of JAZKGN010000162.1, from coordinate 20,661 downwards.
ACCATCAAGCAATTACAAATTCTGCAGAAACCGTACAATTGGTATATGAAAGTCATTTGTTTGACAAGACTACTTTAGCGCTGTTGGAAGAAAATTTGGCTAAAGATCGTGCGCTGCAGTACACTTCAGTTGGTGTTCACAAAGATGATTTATTATTTGAGATTGATCATTTTCCAATTAAAAAATTTGGCTCTCAAGGACAACAAAAATCGTTTTTAATTGCTTTAAAATTGGCGCAATTTGAATTCGTAAAAAAGCAAAGTGGCGAAAAACCCATCTTACTTTTTGATGATATTTTCGACAAATTGGATGAAAGTCGCGTGAGTAAAATTGTAGCCATGGTAAACAATGACGAATTCGGACAGTTGTTCATAACCGATACTCACGCCGAACGCACCGAAACGATTGTAAAAACAACACATCAGAGTTATAAGATGTTTCATTTTTAGTCCGTTCATAAAACAACCTAAATTTGTATCTTAGCACACTCACTATACGAAGTAAAAATGAAATTAAAATTTGCATCCTTACTCCTAGCGGCTTTTCTTTTTATAAGCTGCCAAGGACAATCACCAAAAGCAATCCACACTGTAGATGTTGCCACCTTTTCCGAAAATTTAAAGACGACTGAAAACCCACAACTTTTGGATGTTCGATCGCCAGAAGAATTTTCTGTTGAACATATTGACAACGCAAAAAATTGCAATTGGAATGACGATGCTTTTGTTTCCAACGTAGAAAAACTCGATAAATCAAAACCTGTTTTTGTGTATTGCAAAGTAGGCGGAAGAAGCGGTCAAGCAGCCAATAAATTAGCCGAATTGGGTTTTAAAGAAATCTATAATTTGGATGGTGGCATTATGAAATGGAATGCAGCTGGAATGTCAACTCGAGCCGAAGGCGAACAGGGCGGAGCCAAACCAAGCAGTAAAATCATCGGAATGTGTTCTCAAGAATACGATGAGATGCTAAAATCAAACCAAAAAACCATCGTTAATTTTTACGCAAAATGGTGTGAACCTTGTAAAATAATGGAGCCTTATATGCTGAAATTGCAAGCCGAATTGAAAGGAACGACAAAACTTGTTCGATTGAATGCCGACGAAAATAAAACCATTTTAGAAACCATGAAATTGGATGGATTGCCCGTAATTATAGTCTATGAAGACGGAAAAGAAGTGTGGCGAAATATTGGGTTTACTTCGGAAGAAGAACTGCGAAAACATTTATAAGTACAAAGTGGAAAGTACGAAGTTAAAAAATAGAAGGAAATGATAGCAAAAGAAGCATTAGATTTTTTAGCCGATTTAGTGGCCAATAACAACACCGAATGGATGCATGCCAACAAAAAACGGTATGAAAATTATAAGAAGGATTACCATAATTACATCGCTTCAGTCTTGGCAGAAATGAAACCTTTAGACAAATCGTTGGAGCCTTTGGAAGTCAAAAATTGTACTTTTAGAATCAATCGTGACATTCGTTTTTCGAAAGATAAATCACCTTATAAAACCAATATGGGCGTTTGGTTTACTCAAAACAAAAACCGTAAAAATAGTCCGGGTTATTACATTCACTTTGAAAAAGGAAACTCATTTATCGCTGGTGGCGTTTGGTGTCCAGAGCCCAATGAACTAAAATTAATTCGTAAGGAAATCGAGTTTTTTCACGACGATTTGAATGCTATTGTAAATAACAAATCGTTCAAAAATGAGTTTGGCGAAATGACTCGTGACGAAAACAATATGTTGAAAAAAGCTCCAAAAGACTTTGATCCGAATCATCCAGCTATTGAATTTTTAAAGTTAAAAAGTTATACGGCTTCTCAAAAAATAGACGACAAACTATTTACCTCGCCCGATTTTAGTAAAAAAATAGCGCAAAAATTGATAGCGTTAAAACCTATGAATGACTTTTTGAAACGCGCTTTAGAAACGGAAGAATAGTTCAATTAAGAATTAAAAATTATTTATGCAAATCCACAATAATTTCTCTTTAAAAAAACACAACACCTTTGGTATCGAAGCCAAAGCCAAGCAATTTGTAGCGGTACATTCGAT
>JAZKGN010000162.1:0-18501 GCA_040385945.1 Bacteroidota bacterium | reverse complement strand
ACAACACCTTTGGTATCGAAGCCAAAGCCAAGCAATTTGTAGCGGTACATTCGATTGCCGATTTACAAACGATACTACAAAACCATGCGTCGAACAAAAAATTTATTTTAGGTGGCGGAAGCAATATGTTACTGACACAAGATATTGATGCATTGGTGATTCACATCGATTTAAAAGGAAAAAAAATCATCAAAGACGACGACGATTTTGTTTGGGTAGAAAGTCAGGCTGGTGAAAATTGGCACGAATTTGTACTGTGGACGATTGATCAAAATTTTGGTGGTTTGGAAAACATGTCACTCATTCCGGGAAATGTAGGCACAACACCTGTGCAAAACATTGGTGCGTACGGAGCCGAAATCAAAGACACTTTTGTTTCTTGTGACGCGATGAACATCCAAACGCAAGAAATGAAAACGTTTACTAAAGCCGATTGCAATTTTGGCTATCGCGAAAGCATTTTCAAGCACGAAATAAAAGACCAGTTTATTATTACTTCGGTGGTTTTTAAATTGACCAAACGCAATCATAAAATTACCGTTTCTTATGGTGATATTACTAAAGAATTGGAAAAGCAAAACGTTACAACACCGACTTTAAAAGACGTAAGCAACGCCGTAATTGCGATTCGTCAAAGTAAATTACCCGATCCGAAGGAGTTGGGCAACAGCGGAAGTTTCTTCAAAAATCCGATTATTTCAAAAACCGATTTTGAAAAAGTTCACACCTTACATCCCGAAATGCCTCATTATATTATTTCCGAAACGGAAGTAAAAGTTCCCGCAGGTTGGCTGATTGAAAAAGCTGGTTTTAAAGGAAAACGTTTTGGTGACGCCGGAATTCATAAAAATCAAGCGTTGGTTTTAGTCAATTATGGTAATGCTACTGGACAAGAAATTTTGGCTGTTTCCAAAGATATTCAAGCAACTATTTTAAAGGAATTCGGAATTGCCATTGAGGCTGAAGTAAATGTGATTTAAACCAATTGCTATGTACATTCCTGACTTATATAAAAACGAAAACCAAGCCGAAATTCAAAATTTCATCCACGAAAACGGATTTGCTATTTTGATCAATCAAACCAACGGAAAACTTTGGGCAACACACATTCCGTTGCTATTAGAAACGAATGAAAGTGGTGAACAATTTCTTGTTGGACACGTTTCGAAATTAAATCCGCAAGGTGAAAATTTTACCAATGGTGAAGAAGTTTTAGCCGTTTTTTCTGGAGCACATTCGTACATTTCGTCGTCTTGGTACGACCATGAAAATGTACCTACTTGGAATTACCTCGCTGTTCACGTTTACGGAAAAATAACGATTTTGAATTACGACGAAACCGTTTTGTCTTTAAAAAATTTGGTTGACAAATACGAAGCAGATTCCGAAAATCCGGTTCGTGTAGAAAACCTTTCCGAACAAACCATGCGAGAAGCTCGAGGTGTTATTGCCTTTAAAATTGCTATTACATCGGTAGAAGCGCAAAAGAAATTATCTCAAAATCGCGACGCTAAAAATTATCAAAACATCATTTCCGAATTAGAAAAAACAGCTAAACCAGATGCAAAAGCTGTCGCTACTGAAATGAAAAAATGTCCGAGATAAATACCTTCCAAAAAGACAAAAATCTAAAATTCATTTCGTACTTTTGCACTCGTTTTTAAAGATTGAAAGCCATTATGTTACTAATCATTTTCTGTTTATTTATTGCCGTTGTTTTAGTTCAATTTCTATATTATGTAGTGTTTTTTGGTAAATTTTCGTTTGCCAAACCGCAAACTTCTACACAAAAAAGAATTCCGATTTCGGTTATCGTTTGTGCTAAAAATGAAGAAGAAAATGTAAAACAATTTGTTCCTCTTTTGGCCGAACAAAATTATCCCGATTTCGAAATTGTATTGATTGACGATGCCTCGAGCGATGACACTTTAGAAATTTTTGAAGCTTTTGAAAAACAATATGCCAACATCAAATTGGTAAAAGTCGAGAATATTGAAGCTTTTTGGGGAAACAAAAAATTCGCCTTGACACTCGGAATCAAAGCAGCGAAAAACGAATATTTGCTTTTTACTGACGCCGATTGTTATCCAACCTCAACCGAATGGATAAAAGAAATGAGCTCGCAATTTACCCAACAAAAAACCATTGTTTTGGGCTATGGCGGTTATGATAAAATTAAAAATTCGTTCCTTAATAAACTCATCCGTTACGAAACCTTGCTCACCGCCACACAGTATTTTGGCTGGGCAAAATTAGGAAAACCGTACATGGGCGTTGGACGAAATTTAGCATACAAACGCGAAGAGTTTTTCAAAACCAATGGTTTTATCGAACACATGAAAATCCGCTCTGGCGATGATGATTTGTTCATCAATCAAGCAGCGACTAAAAAAAACACCACGGTTTGTTACACTCCAGATAGCTTTACCTATTCGCAACCAAAAACGTCTTTCAAAGATTGGTTTGCCCAAAAAAGAAGACATGTCTCTACAGCAAAAAATTACAAACCGTTTGACAGAAGTCAATTGGCCTTATTTTTTGCATCGCAATTGTTGTTTTTTGTACTTCCAATTGTCCTGTTGGCCTTTCAATACCAGTGGATTATTGTATTGAGTTTGATTGGTTTCCGTTACCTGTTTTCGTGGATTTCGATGGGATTTGCTTCCGGAAAATTAAAAGAAAAAGATGTCATGTATTGGTATCCATTCCTCGAAATGGCGCTTATCTTTACCCACGTAAATGTTTTTATCACCAATACCTTTTCAAAACCAGTACATTGGAAATAATTCAACACATCAATAATGCAAAAAAAGGCGACCAGGTAGCATTTACCTATTTGCTAGATCATTATTGGAATGAAGTGTACGGATTTATGCTCAAACGTACCGAAAATGAAACCGATGCCGAAGACATTACGATAGAAACCTTCTCGAAAGCCTTTGATAAAATCGCGACGTACAATCCCGAATTTCAATTCAACACGTGGCTGATTGCCATTGCAAAAAACGTACACATCGATATGTTGCGCAAGAAAAAATCGACCTTATTTGTTGAAATTACCGACGAAGAAGACCAACAAGCCTACAATGTTGCCGACAGTTCGCCATCGGCAGAAGACGAATTGATTACGGTACAAAACCTTTCGCAATTGCTTCAATTCATCAAAGAATTAAAACCACATTACCAAGAAGTTATTCAACTGCGGTATTTTCAAGAAATGAGTTATCAAGAAATTGCCGACCAATTGGAAGAGCCGTTGAGTAATGTGAAAATCAAACTGTTACGCGCTAAAAAATTATTGGCTGAAATTATTCAGAATAAACGATAATTGTTTTATTTTTTAAAAAAATCACTATCTTTCGACAAAATAAATCACATGAAAAAAACACTACTTTCTATACTATTATTTTCGGTTGGTCTTTCAGTGCATTCGCAATTAGCAGTTAGCAATACTGAAACTCCTCAAGAGTTAATTCTCAATACATTCATGGGGCAAAACACTTCCATTTCTAATGTTAAATTCAATGGAACTCTTGCTAACGCACAAATGCTTCGCGATCAAGTAGGAAGATATTCCAACGGAAGTGCTGGTCTTGGAAGCAGTGATGGATTAATTCTTTGTACGGGAAAGGCAATTGTTGCAACTGGACCTAATAACCAAGCCGGCGCAAGCAATGTTACCAGCCTTCCAGTAAGTGGTGATCCTGATTTGGCTCTAATTACGACTACCACTGTACGAAATGTTTGTATTGTAGAGTTCGACTTTGTTCCAAACTTCGATTCGGTGCTTTTTGAATATATTTTTGCTTCAGAAGAATACCCAACTTATGTGAACACATCCTTTAATGATGTATTTGGTTTATTCCTTAGCGGTCCTGGTATTACAGGTCCATTTAGTAATAATGCTATAAATATTGCATCCATTCCAGGAACGTCGCTTCCAGTAAGTATCAATAATTTAAACAACGGCACTACTAACAATGGTCCTTGTGAATATTGCCAGTATTACGTTAATAATACAGGAGGCACACAATACCAATTTAATGCAAGATCAACTGATTTTACGGCTTTCAGCACAGTTACTTCAGGTCAAACCTATCACGTTAAATTTGCTATTGCTAATGTTGGCGACAATGCTTTGGAATCAGCTATATTTCTTACAGCCGGAAGTTTCAGATCGGCCATGCTTGGAAATGAAAATTTTACGACTGAAAAAATAAAAATATATCCAAATCCGGCGACTGATTTTATACACATCAGTTCAGCAGACAGCATTTCAGAAATTACGATTTATGATATACAAGGTCGTTCTTTACTGAACACAAAAACGAACGGAACGGATATAGAATTAAACACTCAAGACCTTTCAACAGGAACTTATATTGTTGAATTCGTTTTGGATACTACAGAAAAGATAACTCAAAAATTAGTTATTCGATAGTCATTTCTAAAATAAATAAAAAAGCCGTTGGTAAATTCCAGCGGCTTTTTATTTTTAAGTAAAAACGCACAATATTCCGAACACTATTTGCGTTATCAAATAAAAGACGCCGCTTATGTAACATCGATACTTTAACAACTAAAACCAATTATCATGTCAAACGTAAGTATCTTTGAAAAAAAATGGATTGATCTTGTCTTTGAAGGCAAAAACAAAGCTTATGGCGCCTACCAATTGCGTAGCGAAAGTCCAAGAACCACACTCACCGCCTTTTTTGTTGCTTTATTATTTATCGGTTCCATTTCTGGATTGGGATTGTTTTTGAGTTCCTTTTCTACGAATCCAACACCAACCATACCCGACGTAATTGATGACGGCGGAATACACGTTGTAGATGTTATACTAGAACCAAATAATCCAACAACGAAACCAAATACAATTCCGTATAGCGAGCCTATTATAATTCCGAGAATATTCACGCCTATTGTTACCACAACAGCCCAAGCGGATTCAAATATTCCGACGACACCAACAAGTACCCCAAATGGAACCGTTGGAGAAGGAACTGGAACTGGCGAAACAACTGGCGAAACAGGTACAAGTGGCGGCGGAACGGGAGAAGGTTTAACAACTATTCCTGTTGAAACCGGTCCTGTATTAAGTCCGTTATTAGACGAACAACCTGTATATCCTGGTGGTATTAAAAAATTCTACCAATATGTGGGTGACAATTTCGAAAGACCAGTCATCGATGATGTAGAAACCATTAGTGTAAACGTTTCTTTCGTAATAGAAAAAGACGGAAGTATGACCGACATTAAGGTGTTGCGAAATCCAGGATACGGTTTGGATAAAGAAGCCGTTAGGGTTTTAAAATCATTAAAAACCAAATGGAAACCAGGCATCAAAAATGGTCAATACGTAAGAACACAATACACATTACCAATTAAAATCCAGATGAATTAAATTCAAGTATACGCCTAATCTACAAACCCTGTTTCGTTTATATAACTTAGCAGGGTTTTTTATTGCAAAAAATTGCTATTTTTAGCCATCTAAAAATGTAAAATGCAACACTTTACTACCAAAGAAAAAATAAAACACCTACTTGGTTTTCCTGTTATTGTAGCTGCATTAGGCTATTTTGTTGACATCTACGACTTATTGTTATTTGGTATTGTTCGAGTGCCTAGCTTAAATACGTTAGGATTAGATGTAGATATAATTGGCACCATGATTATTCGATACCAAATGTTTGGATTGTTAGTTGGAGGAATTTTATGGGGAATTCTAGGTGATAAAAAAGGACGATTGTCTGTTTTATTTGGTTCTATTTTAGTGTATTCGGTGGCGAATATAGCGTGTGGGTTTTTACCTCAAATTCCGATGGAAGATAAAGGAATGTTGTATGCTATTTTACGGTTCATAGCAGGAGTTGGTCTTGCTGGTGAACTCGGAGCCGGAATTACATTGGTAGCCGAAAGTCTGCCAAAAGAACTTCGCGCTATTGGTACTTCTATCGTTGCTGGTTTTGGTTTACTCGGAGCTGTTGTGGCACAACTTACAGTGGAATTGGCTGGCGATTGGACTATTGCGTATTATATTGGCGGCGGATTGGGATTGCTTTTATTGCTTCTTAGAGTTAGTGTTCTAGAAAGCAGTCTGTATGCCAATATCGAAAAACAAGCAGCCATTTCAAAAGGAAATTTCCTATCTTTTTTTACCAATAAAACACGATTGATAAAATACTTAAAGTGCATCGCAATTGGTTTACCTACGTGGTTTTGCATAGGTATATTAGCCATGATGGCAAACCAATTTGCGCCAGCTTTTGGCATCTCTAATTTGATTCCCGGAAAAGCTATTATGTGGGCGTACATCGGAATTTCAGTCGGTGATTTTGCAAGTGGATTTATTTCGCATGCGTTACGTTCTCGAAAAAAAGCCATTTTTTATATGATGCTTTTCACAATAGTAGGAGTTGTATTACTGCTTTCTGGAGCTGCCAAAACCGAAACCATGTACTATTTTTACTGTGTTTGGCTCGGATTAGGAACAGGGTATTGGGCTATGTTTGTCACCGTTGCTGCCGAACAATTTGGGACTAATATTCGAAGCACAGCAACTACAACGGTTCCGAATATGGTGCGAGGATTGTTACCTGTAATGCTCATTGGTTTCGACTTTTTTAAAGTGAATAACGGTGTCATTGTATCGGCAGCGATTGTCGGAATAATTGTTTTTACTTTGGGAATTTATGCCACCTTAACTAGTAGCGAAACCCATAATAGAGACATGGATTTCATCGAGTAATGCTTTTATTTGACTAGGATGTAAATTAATATATCTACCTTCGTAAAAAAAGTTTAGAATACTAAATAAATGACAGTTAAGAAGACGTATCCCAAAATATTATTACTAATCATTTCTACTAGTATCATCTTTATTGCACTTTATTTTTCCCTTTATTATTACACCAAAAAAGTAGAGAGAGAAGTTTTTAAAAACTCTACAGAGCAATTCGATAATGAAGTTTCAAAGTTACTTTCATTAGATTCCAAACACATCACAGTTGCTATCAATAATGACAGTAATTGGGATGAATTTGTCGATTTTACAAAAACAAAAGATTCGATTTGGTTTAAAGAAACTATCGGAAATGAAATCAATATCTACAAAGTAGACTATTTAGGAGCTTATGATGTAAATGAAAAATTCATCATGCGCGTTGCAAATTCAAAAGTAAAATCAATCGATTTTATTCCGAAAGCTGCTATGGATGTAATTGAAAAAAAAGGGATTGACAAATTTTACATGAGAATTCCCGAGGGAATTATTGAAGTAACGGGAGCATCTATACATCCTTCTGATGATCCTTTAAAAAACAAAACAAAGTCATCTGGTTATTTTTTTGTAATCCGACTTATTGACGCTTCGTTTATCAAAGAATTGGAAACTTTAACCAATTCCACAATTGAAATTAACGGTTCAAAAAGAGAAATTAGTAGTGTTAACCATAAAATTCTTGCAAGTATTAATTTACTTGATCATAATGGTAATTCGGTTATTAATTTAAATTTTAGCCGACGTTTTGATATTTATTTTGAAAAAACACTCAACATTCTTTTCCTTATCATTGCCACTTTTGTAATTAGTTTGCTATTCAATTTTTATTACATACGAAAGCTAGTTTACTATCCATTAGATTTAATTACCAAAGTATTACTGTCAGGAGATAAAGATGCTGTTAAAAAATTAAAACGAACTTCTGGTGAATTTAGCTATATCGGAAATCTTTTTGAAGAAAATAACAAGCAAAAAAAAGAACTCATCAATGCCAAAATAAAAGCGGAAGAAGGCGATCGATTAAAATCGTCATTTTTTTAGCTAATTTATCGCATGAAATCAGAACTCCGATGAATGCCATAAATGGATTTACAGAATTACTGTTGAACACCAATTTATCAGAAGAAGAGAAAAAAGAATACCTTAAAGTCATTGATTTAAGCGGGAAAAACCTAGTATCCATAATCGATGATTTGATTGAAATGTCAAAAATCGATTCCAATCTAATTGAACCGAATTATACCTCTCTAAATTTAGAATCGTGTATCAATGAATTGTACGAAACCATAAAAGTTACCATTCCGAAAACCAAAAAAATCGAATTTAGCATACTCCCAGCCCAAAACCCAGTCGAATACAACATCATTACCGACGGAATTAAATTGAAACAAATTATAATCAATTTAATCACCAATGCCATCAAATTTACCGATAAAGGAACAGTCACTTTTGGCTATACCATTGATACTGCGAAGGAGCAAATTGTATTCACTATAACCGACACTGGACTCGGGATAGACGATTACGATCAGAAACATATTTTTGACCGATTCAAGAGAATTGACAGCGATTTATCAATAAAAGAAGGCGGTTTAGGATTGGGATTATCGATATCAAAAGCCTACGTAGAAATGCTTAACGGAACCATTACATTAAAATCAGATTTGGGTAAAGGTTCTGAATTTTCGTTCACCATTCCGTTAGAATACAACAAAATAGAAGCCATTATTGTACATCAAGTAATCAATGAAATAACAGTTGTTGATAAAACTGAAGGATTGATTTTAATAGCTGAAGACGACAACATTAATTATATTCTTTTTGAAAAAATAATGAAGCAAAAAAACTTCCAAATCATTAGAGCAATTAATGGTAAGGAAGCTGTAGAAATTTGCTTAAACAATCCCAACATCGATCTCGTTTTAATGGATATTAAAATGCCCATAATGAACGGATTTGAAGCTTTAGAACTCATAAGACCCATCCGACCAAATCTACCTATAATTGCTCAAACTGCGTATTCATCGGCCGAAGATAAAGAAAAAATCTTCGGAGCTGGTTTTACCAATTACATTACCAAGCCTTTAAATAGAGAGCAATTATTCGACCTTATTAACCTGTATTTAAATGAAAAACAAACCTAAAACCTACCTTTTATGTACCTTGTTTTTTTGTGCTGTAACTTTTGCTCAAGAAAATGCTAGTACTAATGACTCTGTATCTAATGAAAAAGAACATAAACTAACCTTTACTGTCGACTTGATCAACCGCTATATTTGGCGTGGTCAATCGTGGGGTGGCGATTATCCAGTAGTACAACCCACCATTGAATATGCGCCAAACGACAAATGGGCTTTCGGGATTTGGGGCACAACCAATTTCAAAAAGGAGTATTATTATGACGATGGTGAAACAGCACCCAAAGGTTATCAGGAATTTGATTTGTTCATCAAATACAATTTTAACAAACACATTTCGCTTCAGCTTTGGGATTTTTATTGGCCATCCGTATCGAAAGAAGAAGGCATCGATAATTCCTTTTTTAATTACGGAACCAATAGCGTTCAAACCGTGTCAACTGAATTGAATTTTGATTATACCGAAACCGAATTCCCTTTCCATGCCACTATCAGTACATTAATCGCTGGAAACGATTACCGGTATGATGATGAGGGTGAAAATCCAAAGCAAAACTATACTACCTATTTTGAAATGGGATTTGTTTTTCCGTTTTTTATGGGTATTGAATTTGATCCTGTGATTGGAACCGTTTTGAACAATAAGGCACAGTATTATTCTGCAGGTGATTATGACAGACCTTCGATTGTAAATCTGAGTGTGGAAGCTTCGCGTGAGTTTAAATTGGGACACTCCTTAAAAATAACTCCGTTTATAAATTACATCTATAATGGAGCAACCAAAAACACGGAAGCTTTTGGGGTAAATTTCTTTCTATTCGGACTCACTCTTAATCGATTTTAAAGGAAAAAATTAGGCTTTTTTTAATAAAAAACCACCTTTCCTAATCGAAATTGCTAATGCAATATTCGTATCTTTGCAGTTCAAAATTGCAATTTATGGAATCTGTTGCTGAAAATACCTTACCTATTGGAAAACCAAAATGGCTGAAAGTAAAACTGCCAATTGGTCAAAAATACACTGAACTTCGTGGCTTAGTTGACAAATACAAACTAAACACCATTTGCACCTCTGGAAGTTGCCCAAACATGGGTGAATGCTGGGGTGAAGGTACTGCAACGTTCATGATTTTAGGTAATGTTTGTACGCGTTCCTGCGGATTTTGTGGTGTAAAAACGGGTCGTCCAGAAACGGTCGATTGGGATGAGCCAGAAAAAGTAGCGCGTTCCATCAAAATCATGAAAATCAAACACGCGGTAATTACCAGTGTAGATAGAGATGATATAAAAGATATGGGTTCGATTATTTGGTACGAAACCATTCAAGCCATCCGACGAATGAATCCAGAAACTACTTTGGAAACTTTAATTCCGGATTTTCAAGGTGTTGAACGCAATATCGATCGCATCATCGAAGCCAATCCCGAAGTCGTTTCTCACAATGTAGAAACCGTTCGCCGTTTGACTCGTGAAGTCCGAATCCAAGCCAAATACGACCGAAGTTTAGCGGTTTTGAAATACCTAAAAGAAAAAGGAATCAAAAGAACCAAATCGGGTATTATGCTCGGATTGGGTGAAACCGAAGAAGAAGTCATTCAAACCATGCAAGATTTGCGCGATAATGATGTTGATATTGTGACTATTGGACAATATTTACAACCAAGCAAAAAACACTTACCTGTTAAGTTTTTCGTTACTCCAGAGCAATTTGAGAAATATGAAAAAATCGGAAAAGAAATGGGTTTTCGTCACGTAGAAAGCGGCGCTTTGGTTCGCTCCAGTTACCACGCTCAAAAGCATATTCTGTAATCCCCAATGAACATACAATCTGAAATAACCCACGAACAAACTGCCATAAATGCCACTTATTTCAGTTTGATTGGAAACACCATTTTAGCCATTGCTAAAGGGTTGGCTGGTTTTTTCGGAAACTCTTACGCGCTAATTGCCGATGCAATCGAATCGACTACTGATATTTTTGCTTCTTTTTTGGTGTTATTCGGAATCAAATATTCGAACAAACCTGCCGACGAAAATCACCCGTATGGTCATGGTCGTGCCGAACCTTTAATCACTTTTTTGGTCGTCGGTTTTTTAATTACTTCTGCCACCATAATTGCTTACGAAAGCATCATCAACATTCAAACACCGCACGATTTACCAAAATCGTGGACATTAATCGTACTCGGAATTATCATTATCTGGAAAGAAGTCTCTTTTCGATTAGTTATAAAAAGAAGCAAGGAAACCAATAGCTCGTCCTTAAAAGCCGATGCTTGGCACCATCGTAGCGATGCCATTACTTCGGTAGCAGCGTTTATCGGAATCTCCATTGCGTTGTATTTAGGAAAAGGCTACGAATCGGCTGATGATTGGGCAGCGCTGTTTGCCTCAGGATTCATCTTGTACAACAGTTATTTGATATTTCGTCCGGCACTTGGCGAAATCATGGACGAACATTTATACGACGATTTGATTTTAAACATTCGTCAGGTTTCCCATCAAGTGGAAGGCGTTATTGATACCGAAAAATGTTTCATCCGAAAAGCCGGAATGAAATACCACGTCGACCTTCATGCCACGGTTGACGCTACTATTTCGGTTAAGGAAGGGCACGATATTTCGCATCATTTAAAAGATACTTTACGAAAAGAAATTCCCCAATTAGGTCATGTATTAATTCATATCGAACCCAATGAGTAAAACAAAAATTGCCATCAACGGATTTGGACGAATTGGAAGAAGTGTTTTCCGATTGCTACTCAATCATCCTACAATTGAAGTGGTTGCTATCAATGATATTGCCGACAACAAAACCATGGCACATCTGATAAAATACGATAGCATTCACGGCATATTGCCTCACGACGTTACCTTTGATGAGCAAGGTATTATTGTTGCTCAAAAATCGTATTTGTTTTTCCATGAGAAGAACATCTCCAATCTCAATTGGGCAAATTTAGATATTGATATCGTAATTGAATCGACTGGAAAATTCAAAACCTTTGACGAAATCAACCAACACATTATAGCCGGAGCTAAAAAGGTAATTCTTTCCGCTCCATCAGAAGTTGCCGAAATTAAAACCGTAGTCTTAGGTGTCAATGAACACATTTTGGATGGTACTGAAACCATCATTTCCAACGCCAGTTGTACAACGAACAACGCTGCTCCTATGATGAAAATCATCAACGATTTGTGTGGCATAGAGCAAGCCTACATCACAACGGTTCACTCGTATACGACCGATCAAAGTCTGCACGACCAACCGCACAAAGATTTACGAAGAGCACGAGGTGCAAGTCAATCGATTGTTCCTACAACTACTGGAGCTGCAAAAGCGCTGACAAAAATCTTCCCAGAAATGGCAGGAAAAATTGGTGGTTGTGGTATTCGTGTTCCGGTTCCTGATGGTTCCTTAACGGACATTACGTTTAATGTAAAAAGAGAAGTCACGATTGACGAAATCAACGCTGCTTTTAAAACGGCATCGCAAACTCATCTAAAAGGAATTGTAGATTATACCGAAGATCCTATTGTTTCTGTAGATATTATTGGCAATCGAAATTCCTGTCTCTTTGATTCGCAACTGACTTCGGTAATTGACAAAATGGTAAAAGTAGTAGGTTGGTACGACAATGAAATTGGTTATTCATCGAGAATAATTGACTTGATAGTTTTAATTTCTAAATAATTTCTTTACTTTAGACTTCTAAAAGGTCATAGACATTACGACATGAGACAGTTTGTACTTGTTTTTTTACTCTTTCCAATGCTTCTATTTTCACAGCGAAGTGCTATCAACAAAATTGATAGTGTTGGCTACTATATTGAATTGGTAAAATTTCACAAAAAAAACAATGCCTACAAAGAATGTCTTGTTTACTCTCAGAAAGCGATTGATTATGCTATTCGTTCCAACAATAAAGAGCAATTAGCCAATAGTTATTCGAACTTAGCCACCATTTATTTTGATCTAAAGAGAAATGATGATGCCATCGATAAATATCAAAAAAGTATTGCCTATTACGCCACAATACCACCTTCTGCAAATCAGGCGTACACCTTTTACAACTTGGGTTTGTGTTATATGGAAAAGAATAATTTTTCGATGGCAGAAACCAACTTTGACAAAGCAAAATCGATTTATCAAACGATAAAAATTCCGAGTGCTATTGAACTTATCAACCTTCAAAAAGGAATCGTTTATAAGCAAAAAGGAAAAACAACTATGGCAATGCAACTCTTCAACGAGATCATTTCCAAAAAAGACACTTCGGATACTTACAAAACAAAAGCCGAAGCGTTGTACCATGTTGGTGTTATCGAGTTGGATAAAAACCGAATTAATTTAGCTAAGAACTACTTAGACAAAGCCTACACGATTAGCACATCCAACAATGACATTGAGGAAAAAGCAAAAATAGTTTTGGCGTTAAGCAAAGTGTATGAAAAGCAATTGGATTTCAAAAAAACCAACGAATTACTCAAACAGCATCTTACGTTAAAAGATTCTATTGAAGAATTAAATGCGTTAAAAATTGGCGTGGATGACTTTAATACGTTTAAAAATATCGAACGTTTAAAATCGATTGAACAACTGGATAAAGAAAACAAATCGAAAGCCAAAGCCAAAACATTTTCAAAATTGGTAAGTATTTTAGCCATTGCTTTGATATCGATTTTATCGTTGTTGAGTTTGTCGTTGTATAAAAACAACATCATTAGAAACCGTTCCAATTCGTTGCTACAAGAGAAAAACAAAGAGTTGGAAATTGCCAAAGAAAAAGCCGAAAAAGCCACCAAATCAAGATCGGAGTTTTTATCAACCGTAAGTCACGAGTTGCGTACACCATTGAATGCTATCAACGGAATTACGCATTTGCTTTTGGAAGAAAATCCGAATAAAAGTCAGATGAATTACCTCAATTCATTACAATTTTCGGGCAATTATTTGATTGCTTTGATTAACGATATTTTAGAGATTAACCGAATTGAATCGCAGAACATTCCGATTGAAAAAATCAATTTTAATTTAAAATTATTGCTGCACAACATTCAGAATTCGCTCAAAGAAGTTGCACTCGAAAACAAAAACACATTCACGATTGAAGTCGATGAATCGATTCCGAACAACTTAATCGGCGATCCTACAAAGCTGTCGCAAATCTTCATGAACTTGATTAACAATTCCTTGAAATTTACCAAAAAAGGCTATGTTAATGTGGTGGCTCGAATGAATACTTTGGACGAAGATGGTAAAATTTCAATCTCGTTTAAAGTCGCCGACAATGGTATCGGAATTCCAGAAGACAAACTCGAAACTATTTTTGAAAGTTTTTCGCAAGGCTCTATCGAAATCAACAGAAAGTACGGTGGCACTGGTTTGGGATTGGCAATCGTGAAGAAATTAATCGAATTGCTTGGCGGAAATATTTATTTAAACAGTAAAGTAGGCTTGGGTTCAACCTTTTCGTTTGAATTACCTTTTGAAGTTTCGAATACAGTTTTACTTCCGATTGAAAAACAAAATTTTAATGAAGAAGTTGTTTTTGACAAAAAAATCCTCTTGGTTGAAGACAACAAAATCAACCAGATGATTACCAAAAAAATGCTCGAAAACAAAAAGATGTCGTGCTTTATTGTAGACAATGGCGAAGATTCTGTCGAGCTGATGAAAAACGAAAACGACTTCGATTTAATACTAATGGACGTTCATTTACCAGGTATTAACGGAACCATTGCAACGCAACAGATACGCGAATTTAATACGAAAATTCCAATCGTAGCACTTACCGCTATATCGTTGAACGAAAATCGTGAAATGCTTATTTCCTACGGAATGACCGATGTTTTGACGAAACCTTTCGAACCTGAAAAGTTTTACCAAATCATTGCGCGTTATTTGTCGACTTAATACGAAAGAATCAATTCTTTAATTAATTGTCGCACTTTTGGTTCGGCGTTTTGAGCAGCTTTTAATACTTCGGCATGTGTAACTTCTTCAATACTTTCTTCATTGCCCATATCGGTAATGACCGAAATTCCGAACACTTCCATACTCATATGACACGCTACAATTACTTCGGGAACGGTTGACATTCCGACACAATCGGCGCATAAAATTTTCACCATTCGGTATTCCGACAATGTTTCATAAGTTGGTCCTTGCAAACCAAGATACACGCCATCTTGTACTTCAATATCTAATGTTGCAGCAAGTTCTTTCGCTTTTGCCATCATTGCTTTGCTATATGGTTCGCTCATGTTTAAAAAACGTGGACCAAAACGCTCGTCATTTTTTCCGTGAAGCGGATGTTCGGGCATCATATTAATATGGTCTTTTATAATCACTATCGACCCTACTTTGTACTTCGAATTGACGCCACCAGAAGCATTGGAAACCACCAATTTGCTAACGCCAATGTATTTCATTACCCTTACCGGAAAAGTAACTTGTTTCATATCGTAGCCTTCATAAAAATGAAAACGACCTTGCATGGCAACTACTTTTTTGGTTCCGATTGTTCCGAAAACCAACGCTCCTTTATGACCTTGCACAGTAGAAACCGGAAAATTCGGAATCTCGGCATAAGGCAAAGTAAATTCAATTTGAATGTCATCGGTAAAGCTACCCAAACCTGAGCCTAAAATCACGCCGTACTCTGGAGCGAAATTGGCTGTTTTTTCTTGTATATAATTAACGGTTTCCTGAACTTGTTCCCACATAATTTAAAATGGTTTTATCAAAATCGGCACTTGAGTTGACCGAATTTGGAATGAAATTACTTTGTATTGGCAGATAAAACAACGAGTTCAAATGGTACTCTTTTAGACGAACATAATCTTTTTCAGTTGTTACTGTTAGCTTATTTTTTGCTTTGTCTTGAATGTTTTTTATGTCGGATGCACTAAAATGATGGTGATCGGAAAACACCATTTGTTCGTCATCTTTCGATTGCAAATAAGTGAAAAACGGCTTCGGATTTGCAATTCCGGCCAACAATAATTTAGCAGTTGTTTGTACTTCGTTTACCGTTTTGGTTTCGGTTTCATTATATACTTTATCGTCATAGTTGATAGCGCTGAAATAGACAGGAACATTCAAACCTATTCGCTTTCGTATACTTTCTTGTTCCGTTTCCGTAAGTGATGCCAGACATTTGGTGACAATAATCAAATCAGCTCTTTCTGCACCACTTCTTGGCTCACGCAACATACCTGTTGGCAACATAAAATCATCACAAAACAAATCATTATACGCCGTCAATAAAATGTAAAAACCCGCTTTTACCTTTCGGTGTTGGAAAGCATCATCCAATAAAATAACGTCTGGCTTTTTAGTCAAATCCATTAATTTTTCAATGCCATTTTTTCTGTCAGCATCAACTGCGACTTTAATACTCGGGAATTTCAAATGCATTTGAAAAGGTTCGTCACCTAACAATTCGGCGGTCGAATGAGCATCCGCTAAGATAAATCCACTCGACTTTCGCTTGTAACCTCTGCTGAGTGTGGCGACGTTGTATTTTGACGAAAGCAACCGGATTAAATATTCTATTTGAGGTGTTTTCCCTGTTCCACCCACATTCAAATTTCCAACAGCAATAATGGGAACCGAAAAAGAATGCGATTGTAAAATCCCTTTATCGAATAGAAAATTCCGCAGACCAGTTATAAGTCCATACAAAACAGCAAAAGGAAAAAGTAAATACCGCAAAAGAATCATCCTACGAAAGTAATTATTTTGGAACGAATTCAAGACGTATTTTAAATTCTTTTTAACGAAAAGAAACAATTTAAATTTTATCTTTGGCTGTATTTTATTCCATAACAACCGTATAAAAATTAGCGAATTCGTGGTTACAAAAATGAAATTAACAACACCGTTTATAGTAGTTTTATTATGCTTCTGTTCTTTTGCTTTTGCTCAAGAAAATAAGGAAGCTGCCATTCTTAAAGTCATCTTATCCAAATACTATCAAAACGAAAAAGTAATTGTAAAAAACCGATTGCAGTTTCTGAGTTTGTATTGCAACAAAGCACCCAATAACGAAGAAGTGAATGAAGTGATTCAGAAAAACGCGGTACTTAAAAAATATTCAACAACAATTAAAAGCCAGATTGACATTACTTTAAACGAAGATTGGTCGAAAGAACTGACTACCATTTTTGCAACTGAAAACAAGTACCTAAAAAGTAAAGTCAACAATTGCTTGTCGCACGAAGAATTTCAAAAAGTATCCAAGCGATTCAACGATAACAATCAGCGATTAATGATTGTAAGTAAACCTATTTTTTTTGGCACTAATAATTGCTTGGTAAAAGTGGTTTTTTATCGCAATATCGAACACAATAATGGCGGCTTTTTGCTTTTTGAAAATGTAAATGGTGTTTGGACGATTAAAGAAATATTGAACGAATGGTCGACCTGATTATAGACTTTTGACTTAAAAATATGAAAATAAAAGAAATCACAACAATCCTAGAAGCAATGGCACCTTTAGCTTATGCAGAAGATTTTGACAACGTAGGTTTGCTCGTCGGCAATCAAGAAAATGAAGCCACAGGAGTTTTGGTTTGTCACGATGCTTTAGAGAATGTTATCGACGAAGCTATTGCCAAAAAATGCAATTTGGTGGTGTGCTTCCACCCTATTATTTTCTCTGGTTTGAAGAAAATTACTGGCAAAAATTATGTCGAACGCAGCGTGATAAAAGCCATCAAAAACGACATCGCCATTTATGCCGTTCACACAGCATTGGACAATCATAAAAACGGAGTCAATAAAATTTTTAGCGATGCACTCGGATTGAAGAACACTAAAATCTTGGTTCCAAAACAGCAATTCATCCAAAAGTTAATTACCTATACAACTCCAGAAAATGCTGAAAAAGTTAGAAGTGCTTTATTTGAAGTCGGTGCTGGAACTATTGGAAATTACGACAACTGCAGTTTCAATTCGGAGGGTTTTAGCACCTATCAAGGAAATGAAAACAGCAATCCAACTGTCGGTAACAAAGGCGAATTGACCCAAACCAATGAAATCAAAATCGAAGTGGTTTTTGAAAAGCAATTGCAATCAAAAATACTAAAAGCGTTATTCACCAATCACATCTATGAAGAAGTGGCGTACGAAATTTACGACTTACAAAATACGCATCAAAATATCGGATTGGGAATGATTGGCGAGTTAGAAAAACCAATGCCTGAAGCCGAATTTTTATCCTTCGTAAACAAAAAAATGCAATGTGGTAGTGTCAGACATAGTGCTTTCTTAGACAAATCAATACAGAAAGTCGCTGTTTTAGGAGGCTCAGGAAGTTTTGCTATTAAGAATGCGATTCAGGCTGGAGCCGATGCTTTTTTAACAGCCGATTTGAAGTACCACAACTTTTACGAAGCTGAAAATCAGTTGCTTTTAGCCGATATTGGTCACTATGAAAGCGAAAGATTCACAAAAAATTATATTGTTGACTTTCTTAAAGAAAAAATTACTAATTTTGCAGTCGTTTTATCAGAAGAAAATACAAATCCAGTTAAGTACTTATAAAATATGGCTACTACAAAAGAATT
>JAZKGN010000161.1:0-2893 GCA_040385945.1 Bacteroidota bacterium | reverse complement strand
ATTTAATTCCCTTAAAACTTTATTAATTCTAATATTTCCTTCAGACATAAAATCTAGTTAATGTTATCTATTTTGCGTTATCGAAGAGTTAGTCTTGAAACTCTTCTTTTAATATTCTGATTACTTCTAAAATGGTTTCTTCCTCTAAATCGGTTCTTCTCACTAAATCGGCAACATCCTGATTCAAGATGCTTCTAGCGGTATCCAATCCGATTTTAGCAAATTCATCTATTACCCATCCATCGATTTCATCAGAGAACTCGGTTAATTCAACATCGTCTTCCTCCGCGGCGATTCCTTCCCTGATTACGTCTAATTCATAACCCGTCAAAAGTCCGGCTAGTTTGATGTTGTGTCCGCCACGTCCAATCGCTTTAGAAACTTCCTCTAGCTTCAAGAATACTTCGGCTCTTTTTTTCTCTTCGTCAATTTTAACTGAAGATACTTTTGCAGGGCTTAATGCTCTTGTGATGTATAATTGTAAATTGGTTGTATAATTGATAACGTCAATGTTTTCGTTTCCAAGCTCACGAACGATTCCGTGTATCCTTGAACCTTTCATACCTACGCATGCTCCAACAGGATCGATCCTGTCATCATAGGAATCAACGGCCACTTTCGCTTTTTCACCAGGAATCCTTACTACGTTTTTGATCATAATCAAACCGTCAAAAACTTCCGGGATTTCCTGTTCAAATAATTTTTCCAAAAATTTATCTGCCGTTCTCGACATGATGATTTGTGGTTTATTTCCTTTCAATTCAACGCTTTCAATGATTCCGCGAACGTTGTCCCCTTTGCGGAAAAAGTCAGATGGAATTTGTTTTTCTTTTGGTAAAACAATCTCATTTCCTTCGTCATCGATCAAAATTACAACTCTTGGACGAACGTGGTGTACTTCCGCGGTATAAATTTCTCCAATCAAATCTTTAAATTGCTTGTAAAGATTTGTGTTATCGTGTTCGTGGATTTTCGAAATCAAATTTTGGCGTAGCGCTAAGATAGCTCTTCTTCCCAAATCGATCAACTTTACTTCCTCTGAAACATCTTCTCCAACTTCGAAGTCAGGTTCGATTTTTTGAGCTTCAGAAAGCGCAATTTCCGAGTTTTCATCTTCTACTTCATCATCCGCTACTACCACACGGTTTCTCCAAATTTCCATATCACCTTTATCAGGATTGATAATGATATCAAAGTTGTCATCAGAACCGTACTTCTTTTTTAATGCGTTTCTAAATACATCTTCCAAAATCGCCATAAGCGTTACTCGATCAATAAGTTTATCGTCTTTAAACTCCGAAAATGATTCGATTAATGCAATATTTTCCATGCCTAATTTAATTAAATATTATTGTAACAATTGCTTCTTTTATATCGGAATAAGGAATCTCGCGTTTGTGTTCTACCGTTTCTTTTCCTTTTCCGATTTTCTTTGGTTCTCTTGCCGTCCATGAAAGTAATATGCTTTCATCGTTGGCGTTTTCTAATTTCGCTTCAATAGTTTCTGTAGCTGTTTTTACTTTCAGAGTCCTTCCAATATTCTTTCGATATTGCCTCACCATTTTTAATGGTGACGAAACTCCGGCGGAAGCCACTTCTAACGAGTAATCCTGCTCTTCGCGGTCTAAATTAGTGTCGATCGCGCGACTGATATCAATACAGTCCTGCAAATTTACACCATTATCTCCATCCAATGTTATTATGACTTTAAATGTTTCTGTTATAGTTAAATCCACAAGAAACAGCGAAGGATTTTGCTCTAGTCCTTCTTCCAATAAATTCGAAACTTTATCCTTAAATGTCATAGTTGTATAAAAAGAGGGAAGCAGTGCTTCCCTCATTATTTAGTTTTCAATGGTAAATAACGGTGCAAATATAGTTATTTTTTTTAAAACCAAAAAATGTTGTTTTTTTCAAAAAAAATTATACCTTTAATATATTAAAATCCAACCAAAATTACTTTTATTATGAAAAAAATCTTAGTACCTACGGACTTTTCAGATCATGCTTACTACGCCCTTAAAGTTGCTTCACAGATTGCCAAAAAAAATGGTGGAGAAATCGTTTTATTACACATGTTAGAGTTACCGAATCAAGCTGGCGACGCATTAGGAAGTGGTCATGCTTTACCTGAGATAATGCTTTTTAAAAATTCTGCTATCAATAAACTGGAAGAATTAATGGATGACCCAACGTTGGACGGAATTCCAGTTTCTGAAATTATACAATTTGAATTGGCGTTTGACGGAATACTGAAAGTAAGCGAAAAAAATAATATCGATTTAGTCGTAATGGGTTCTCACGGAGCTAGTGGATTTAAAGAAATGTTTATTGGTTCCAATGCGGAAAAGGTAGTTCGAAATTCAGAGGTGCCTGTTCTTATCATCAAAAAAGACGCTGGAGAATTCAATGTAAATAAGTTTGTCTTTGCGGCTGACTTTTCAGATGAAATCAAAAAGCCGTTTGCCAAGGTTGTCGATTTTGCAAACAAATTTGGCGCCGAGCTTGAATTAGCCATGATCAATACGCCAAGCAGCTTTAAGCCGACTCATATTGCGCTGGACATCATGAAAAAATTTGTCTCTAATTTCGATATTAGCAATTACACCATCAATATTTACAACGACGTGAATGTTGAAAATGGGATATTGAACTTTTCCAATCACATCAATGCCGATTTGATTGGCGTAAGTACTCACGGAAGAAAAGGAATTGCGCACTTCTTTAACGGAAGCATCAGCGAAGATCTGGTAAACCATTCCAAGCGGCCTGTTGTTACATTTAAAATATAATTAAGCCCATAATTGAATGAAACAAAAAAGCCTCTCAATATTGAGAGGCTTTTTTGTTGGTCTACTAGGACTCGAACCTAGAAAGACTGCACCAAAAACAG
>JAZKGN010000160.1:0-15256 GCA_040385945.1 Bacteroidota bacterium | reverse complement strand
AAAAATTACTCCACTACTTCTATTTTTAATTGGATATCAATTAGTTGCACAACAACCTCAAAAACCAAATGCTGCAGAAATTTACAACCAAATTCAGAAACTCAATTTTTTAGGTTCGGTTTTATACATTGCGGCACATCCCGATGACGAAAACACACGATTGATTTCGTATTTGTCCAATGAAAAAAAAGCGCGAACTGGGTATTTATCGCTCACTCGAGGTGATGGTGGTCAGAATTTAATTGGACCCGAATTACGCGAATTGCTTGGTGTTATCCGAACACAAGAACTTATTGAAGCCCGAAAAATAGACGGAGGTGAACAATTTTTTTCAAGAGCCAACGATTTTGGGTATTCTAAAACACCTGACGAAACCTTGGGAATTTGGGATAAAGACCAAGTGTTAAGCGATGTGGTTTGGGCAATTCGAAAATTCCAACCCGACGTAATCATCAATCGTTTTGATCATCGTTCACCTGGAACAACACACGGACACCACACCGCTTCTGCCATGTTGGGCATCGAAGCTTTCGATAAAGTAAACGATCCAAACCTATATCCAGAGCAATTAAAATTAGTATCAACTTGGCAACCCAAACGTATTTTTTTTAATACTTCATGGTGGTTTTATGGAAGCCGAGAGAAATTCGAAAAAGCCGATAAATCCAATTTAGCACAACTTCAAATTGGAGTTTATTACGCTTCCATCGGAAAATCAAACCAAGAAATTGCCGCTTTAAGTCGAAGCCGCCATCAATCACAAGGATTTGGTAGCACCGGAACTCGTGGTGAAGAAAACGAATATTTAGAATTTCTAAAAGGAACCGCATTACAAGACAAAAACAATATTTTTGAAGGAATTGATACGACTTGGAATCGTGTAAAAAATGGTAAAGCTATTGGAGATATCTTGACCAACGTTCAAACCAATTTTGATTATAACAATCCGTCTGCGAGTATTCCGCAATTAGTAAAAGCCTATGGATTGATTCAGAAATTGGATGACACACATTGGAAAACCATCAAATCGGAAGAAATTAAGAAAATCATTGCTTCGTGTGCCGGATTATTTTTAGAAGCTGTCGCTTCAACACAAGAAGGAATAAGCGGTTCTGAAGTTGATTTAAAAGTGGAAACCATCAACAGAAGTTCCGTTGATATGTTCTTAAAATCGATTGCGTTACCCAATGCTACTGTCCCTTTTGAAACTAAAAAACTTGAAAACAACAAAGCAGTCACCTACGAATTTGAAGTGATTTTACCTGAAAACTCCGATTTCACAGCGCCATATTGGTTGAATCAAAAAGGAACTGTGGGTATGTATCGTGTCGACAATCAAGAAAACATTGGCAAACCCGATGTCATCCGAACCATAAATGCAACTTTTACAATTGAAATAAACGGTGTACTTATTCCGTTTGAACGCAACATTATCTACAAATACAATGACGATGTTAAAGGTGAAGTGTACCAACCGTTTGATGTGATTCCGGTAGTTACTTCTACTATTGCTGAGAAAGTGTATGTTTTTAATTCGGATAAACCTAAAAACATCAGTGTAAAAGTTGTTGCTGGAAAAGAAAATTGCAAAGGAACTGTTAGCTTGGATATGCCAAATAACTGGACAGTTTCGCCGAGTGAGATTCCGTTTTCACTATCTAGAAAAGGAGAAGAACAAACCGTTACTTTTTCTGTAGTACCATCAAAAACAGCCAATGAAATTACTTTCAGAAGTATTGTAACGATTGACGGAAAAACCTACGACAAAGAAAAAATCGACATCAATTACCCTCACATTTCAAAGCAAATGGTTTTGAAACCTGCTGAAGCAAAAGCGATAAAGTTAAATATCAAAACCAAGAACGAAAAGATTGCTTACATCATGGGAGCTGGCGATGAAGTACCAAAAAGCTTGATGCAAATGGGATACGAAGTCACACTTGTAAAACCAGAAGAAATTTCGACCGAAAAGCTACTGAATTTTGATGTGGTAATGACCGGAATACGAGCCTACAATGTGGTGAACAGTTTGGCTTTTAAACAAGCTATTCTGCTTGATTTTGTAAAAAATGGCAAAACCATGATTGTACAATACAACACGACAGACGATATCGTAGCCAAAGATTTTTCTCCATATCCATTAAAAATGTCACGTGATAGAGTCACAGAAGAAAATGCTGAAGTGCGCTTTTTAGCACCCAATCATCCGTTGTTGAACTATCCAAACAAAATTACATCCGATGATTTTAAAGGATGGAAACAAGAGCAAGGATTGTATTATCCGAGCGAATGGGACAAAAATTTCACTGCTATACTTTCGTCAAACGACAAAGGAGAAAAACCTAAAAACGGCGCTTTATTGGTCGCAAAATACGGTCAAGGAAATTACATTTATACGGGTTTAAGTTTCTTTAGAGAACTCCCAGAAGGCGTTGCAGGTGCCTACCGTTTATTAGCTAACATGATTGCAATAGGAAACTAATTATGGAAAAAGGAAATCGTTGGAAAACCAGTTATTCATGGCTTTTGGTAATCAATGCCGTTTACATTATCATCTTTTTTATATTAATGCAATTTTTTTCGTAAGCCATGCAACAAATCGATTGGATCATACTTTGTGTTACGTTGCTATCTATAGTAGTGTATGGTGTTTATAAAACGAAAGGTAGCAAAAATGTAGAAGAGTACATTTTGGGCAACCAAGAAACCAATTGGTGGACGGTTGGATTATCAGTCATGGCAACGCAAGCCAGTGCCATCACCTTTCTTTCTACTCCAGGACAAGCGTATCATGACGGAATGGGTTTTGTGCAATTTTATTTCGGATTGCCGATAGCGATGGTAGTGATTTGCGTGACTTTTATTCCGATTTACAACCGATTAAAAGTCTTTACCGCCTACGAATACCTTGAAAATCGTTTTGACTTAAAAACGCGTTCGTTGGCTTCAATCCTATTTTTAGTGCAACGTGGTTTGGGAACCGGATTGACCATTTATGCGCCTTCGATTATTTTATCGACCTTGTTGGGTTGGAATTTAACCATGCTAAATATCATCATCGGCATATTAGTAATTATATACACTTTTACCGGAGGAACAAAAGCCGTAAACGTGACGCAAAAACAACAGATGTTTGTGATTATGAGTGGCATGTTTATTACTTTCTTTTTGATTTTATACATGCTTCCGAACGACATGACGTTTACCAATGCGATGCACATTGCAGGAGCTAATGATAAAATGAACATCCTCGATTTTTCTATAGATCCAGAAAGTCGTTACACCTTTTGGTCGGGAATTACAGGTGGATTTTTCTTGATGCTGTCGTATTTCGGAACCGATCAATCGCAAGTGGGACGCTATTTATCGGGGAAATCAATTCGTGAAAGTCAAATGGGATTGATCATGAACGGATTTCTAAAAGTGCCGATGCAGTTTTTTATATTACTGACAGGTGTTATGGTTTTTGTGTTTTTTCAATTCAATGATGTACCACTGAATTTCAATCCTGTGAACAAAGAAATCATCGAAAAATCGCAATATGCTGATCAATACCATCAATTAGAAAAGCAATTGATAGCGCTTACAGAAGAAAAGAAAGAGTACAATTTGTTGTACATGGATCACTTGAATCAAAATTATGACAATCCGATTTTGAGAAACCGTTTGGTCGCTTTGTCTGGAAAAGAAAAAGATTTACGTGAACAAGCCAAAACGTTAATCAGCAAAGCCGATAGCAAAGCGGAAACCAACGATAAAGATTATGTATTTCTTTATTTTATATTGAATTATCTCCCAAAAGGATTGATCGGATTGTTACTTGCTGTAATACTTTCGGCGGCCATGTCGTCTTCGGCATCGGGTTTAACAGCTTTGGCATCAACCACATCGATTGATATTTACCGACGCAATCTCAAAGAAAAAAAATCGGACAAGCATTATGTAAATGCCACAAAATTTTTCACTTTACTTTGGGGAATAATTGCGATTGGATTTGCCTGTATAAGTGCGTTATTTGAAAACTTAATTCAGTTGGTAAACATTATAGGTTCTATCTTTTACGGAACTGTTTTGGGTATTTTCTTAGTCGGATTTTATGTCAAATATGCCAAAGCGAATGCCATGTTTTTATCGGCATGTTTGAGTCAGTCCATTATCTTCTTTATTTTTTATTACGCCATTTTCAGTCAACCAAGTGGACAAGAAAAATTAGGTTATTTATGGCTGAACTTTATTGGCGCTATGCTTACCTTGATTTTTGCCTTACTCTTTCAGTTTATGAGCAATCAAAAGAAAAAAATAACTGCATAAAAAAACCACGAATTCAACAATTGAATTCGTGGTTTTTATTAGAATGAGTAAAATTATTTTTTACTCCATTCTCTAATACTGTCGTTATTCATTTTAACGTAATCGTCATTCTTTGCTTTTTCAGCACCTTCTAATGATAATTTAGCGGTTGCAATTGCACCTGATTTATCACCTAATTTTGCTTGGATTAGCGATTTTTGTCTCAAATACCAAAACGGAGTATCAGCTCCTGGTTTTGTCATCGAAACTGCTTTATTCACATACTCTAATGCTTTATTTAAATCACCATTTGATTGGAAGAAATATTGAGCTGATGAAAAATAATCGCCTGCAGTTGGACCAGCTAATGCTTTTTCAATACTAGCCATTGCCATTTTTTGACTTGGAACTTCAAACTTCACAGAAACCATTGTTTTTTCCCAAGCGATATCAATCGTTGCGCTGTCATTGGTAATGTTGTTAATTCCGATGGTAAATGTATCTACATTGTGACTTAATTGAATTGGATCAACATTCGTTTGAACTGCTACTTTCTTCTCGTCCCAGTTTTCTGGAGTTCCCCAATTGTCGGTAGTTGTGTAAAAAATCACTTCCCACATATCTGCTTTTGGCGTAGTGAAAATAGCGTATTTCCCTTTTTTAAGAGTGATACCATTTATTACAACATCATCACTAAATGATACTGTAGAATTGGCGTTAGCTCCTGTTCTCCAAACTTTTCCAAAAGGTACTAAATCACCAAAAATAGTTCTTCCTTTTGCACTTGGTCTTGAATAATCTATCGTTACATCTGTTAAACCAACTACTTGATTTAGAACAGATTTCGGACTAGGTTGTGGTGTCTTCACTTGTGCTTCAACAGCATAAGTAGCAATAATCATTGCCAATAGATAAATAATTTTTTTCATGAGTTTGATTTTTAAGTTGGTCAAAATTACAAATTGTATTTTTTTGAAATGTTAATTTAAACTTAAATCATCTTATTTATTGTTTAAGAAATATTAAAAATGATTAAACAATTTATATCTTTACCATTCAAAATTCAATGATGAAAATATACCAATTACATTCCAAACAACTAGTGCCAATAAGTATTGAAAAGGCATGGGATTTTTTTTCAGACCCTAAAAACCTAGAAGTTATCACACCCACTGATATGAAATTTAAAACCCTATCCGGAGATGAACGCAGTATTTTTGCAGGGCAAATAATTCAGTATATCGTAACTCCTCTTCTGGGAATTCCTATGAAATGGGTGACCGAAATTACGCATGTTGTAGATAAAAAATACTTTGTCGATGAACAACGTTTTGGTCCTTACGCCTTATGGCATCACAAGCACTTTTTTAAAGAAATAGAAGGTGGAGTAGAAATGGAAGATATTGTCGATTATAAAGTTCCTTTTGGTATTTTAGGACAATGGATGCATCCGATTTTAGTCAAACCAAAATTAAATGAAATATTTGAATACCGACGAAAAAAACTCATAGAACTGTTTGGTGAATTTGAAGGATAAAATATGAAAAATATACTTTTAATTGGAGGTTCCTACGGAATTGGACTTGCTATAGCCAAAGAAATGCAATACGACAACCATGTATTTATTGCCTCTAGAACCAACGATAACATCGTCGATATGAATGTAACATACATTCCGTTCGATGTTACAACAGACACTTTAGATACAACTAAATTACCCGACCAAATTGACGGATTGGTCTATTGCCCAGGGAGCATTAATTTGCGTCCTTTTAAAGGAATAAAACCCGACGCTTTTGAAAGCGATTTGCAAATCAATTTTATCGGAATTGTAAAAGTGATTCAAGCTATTTTACCTAATTTAACAGCTTCCAATCAATCGAGTATTGTATTGTTTAGTTCGGTTGCTGCAAGTATGGGAATGCCTTTTCATACGAGTGTTGCCGCAGCAAAAGGAGCCGTTGAAGGTTTTGCTAAAGCGTTGGCAGCCGAATATGCTCCGAAGATTAGAGTCAACGTAATTGCACCTTCTTTAACCGATACGCCTTTGGCTGATAAGTTTTTAAATAATGATGTTAAAAGAGAAAAATCGGCCGAAAGACATCCGTTAAAACGCTTCGGAACATCGGAAGATATGGCGCAAATAGCACATTTTCTTCTAAGCGAAAAAAGCAGTTGGATATCGGGACAAATTTTTCATGTCGATGGCGGAATGTCGACCTTATTAGTAAATTAACAAATTCAGTATGACACTATTTTGGTTTCGCCGCGATTTACGTTTGGATGACAATGTTGGCTTGTTTCATGCTTTGCAGAGTGATGATGCTGTTTTACCGATTTTTATTTTTGATGATTCGATTTTATCGCAATTGCCAAAAGACGATGCACGTGTGACTTTCATTCACAAACAATTGGAAAAAATGCAAAATCAATTGCAAGCCATCGGAAAATCATTGGCAGTTTTTTATGGAAAACCGTCAGAAGTGTATCAGAAACTAATTTCAGAAAATAACATCAAAGCAGTGTTTACCAATCACGATTATGAACCTTACGCTCGAAAACGCGATTTGGAATTGTTTCTACTTTTTAAAGAAAATAACATCGAATTCAAAACAAGTAAAGACCAAGTTATTTTTGAAAAAAGTGAGGTGGTAAAAGACGATGGAACGCCTTATGTTGTCTACACTCCTTACTCGAATAAATGGAAAGAAAACTTTAAAAAAACACCTTTAACCTTTTGCAATTCAGAAGATTATTTAAAAAATATAACAACACACTCTTATCCATTTATGAGTTTGTCTGACATCGGATTTGAATCGTCTTCAATTAAAGTAAATCCATATGACATCTCCGATAATCTAATTGACAATTACCAAGCCACTCGTAATTTTCCTGCATTAAACAAAACCTCTTACCTTGGAATTTATTTGCGTTTCGGAGCAGTATCCATCCGAAAAATGGTAGCAAAAGCCATCGAAAGTAATAACGAAACGTTTTTTAAAGAATTGATTTGGCGGGAATTCTTTATGCAAATTTTATGGCATTTTCCGCACACTACACATTCGAGTTTCCGACCAAAATACGATGCCATTCGTTGGGAAAATAACGAAGAATTGTTCGAAAAATGGTGTGAAGGAAAAACTGGTTATCCTTTTGTAGATGCTGGAATGCGAGAGCTCAACGCTACTGGACACATGCACAACCGTGTCCGAATGATTGTGGCTAGTTTTTTATGCAAACACTTACTAATCGACTGGCGTTGGGGCGAAACGTATTTTGCAACGAAACTATTAGATTACGAACAAGCAAGCAATGTCGGCAATTGGCAATGGGCAGCCGGAAGTGGCGTTGATGCTGCACCTTATTTCCGAATTTTCAATCCGACTGAACAAATTAAAAAGTTTGATAAAGAGTTGTTGTACATCAAAAAATGGATTCCAGAATTAGAATCGTTTGAGTATCCAGCACCTATAGTAGATCACAAGAATGCGCGTGAAAAATGCTTAAAAGTATACAAGGAAGCAGTTGGATAAACCAAAAAATAGGATTTAAAAATAGTTTAAACCATTGTTTAAGAGTAACTTTACCAATAACTTAAAATTATTTATTATGAAATGTACAAATGTATGTGTGTTGCTCTTTTCGATTATGGTATTTGTATCTTGTAAAAAGGAAGAAGAAAAAACAACTGAAACTATTGAAACCAATACCATTGAAAAAGAAACGGTAATCGTAAAAGACACTGTAGTGAAAAAAGAAGACGGTACTACTGTAAAAGTAAACAGTGACGGTATTGAAGTAGAAAGCAAAGACGTTGAAGTAGAAGTAAAAAAATAACTTTTACCACAAATAAAATCAAAAGTCAGTTATACTGGCTTTTTTTATGCTTTGATGTTTCGTATTACGTCGAAATTCAATTCCTTAAAATCGCTAATCACCTTATCGGCTAAGGAATAATCTTGCAATTTCGAATGAAAACTATCGTAACCTATACAATAAATTCCAGCTGCATTTGCAGCTACAATTCCGTTCGTACTGTCTTCAATTACGACACAATTTTCAACAGGTGTTTGCGCTAAAAAAGCTGCATGTTCAAAAATAGCAGGATGTGGTTTCGACTTTGGAAAATCTTCTCCAGACACAATATGCGAAAAGTATTTGTGCAAATCAAATCGGTTAAAAATGCGATGAATCGTAACATTCGAAGCTGAGGATGCTACCACCAATTGCATTTTTTTAGCATACAACTCTTTAATTAAATCTTCCACTCCATCCAACAAATACAAGTCTTCTTTACTGTCAAAAGCATCGTTAAAAAGATTTCGCTTGGTTTGAACCAAAGTCGGCACATCGTCTTCAAGTTGGAATTCCAGCTTTAATTTTTCAAATATATTTTTGGTCGAATTGCCCGTAAACGAAGCATACATTTCGGGCGAAATGTCAATTCCCAATTGCTTAAAATGTTGGTGGTACGCATAATGATGAACAGGTTCTGTATCAATGATTACGCCGTCCATATCGAAAATTACTGTTTGTATCATTTTTTTTTTGAGTGTCTGAGTTGCTGAGAGACTGAGTTACTTAGTTTTCTTTAATAAGTGGCGAATAACGGTTTCCGCGGCATACAATCCAAAAAGACCTGGCATGTAACTGTTGGTACCGTAAAACGACTTTTTATAGTTGGAGCCATCAGTCATTTTCAAACTGCTTTCGTCTTGTATTTCAGATGAAAAGACAACTTTCAACTTATCGATTTTGTATTCTTTTAATCGTCTTCGGATGGTTTTTGCAAACATACAATTTACCGTGTTGGTAATGTCGGCGACCTTTACTTTTGCCGCTTCCATTTTTCCACCAGCGCCCATGCTTGATATAATTTTGACTCTTTTTCGCTTGGCGCCAACAATCAAATTCAACTTTGGCGTTACGCTGTCGATGCAATCCAAAACGTAGTCGTATTTTTCTTCAACGATTTCAAAAGCGCGTTCTGGTGATAAAAATTCTTGCACTTTCGTGAGATTTAATTCCGGATTGATATCCAACAATCGGTCTCCCACCACATCAATTTTCGACATCCCAACTGTTGAATGCAACGCAGGTAATTGTCGGTTGATGTTCGTAATATCGACCACATCACCATCAACAATTGTGAGGTTTCCAACGCCAGCACGCGCTAAAAACTCGGCGGCAAACGAACCAACGCCACCTACTCCAACTACTAAAACATTGGCGTTTTTTAAATTCTCTAAACCTTCTTCTTTAAATAAGAGTGCTGCTCTTTCTTGCCACTTTGCCATAATTTGGATTGTTAGATTTGTGGATGATTGGATTTGAAAACAGTTGCAAAATTCGAATTTACAACTACTTTCAAATCTTCAATGTTTATATTTTTATAATTTGCTGCTAAATGATATACGTCTTCCAATGATTCTTCAATAGTATCAGTTTCTAAAAAGAATTTGTCATTCGGCACCGATTGAAAAACGGCTTTTAACTCTGGGTTTCGCAATAAATACTTTCCGAAAGACAGATAAAATCCGTTATCAATCAATTGCTTGGCAACTTGCTCGTTTTTTGAAAATCCGTGAATGATAATCGGAACCGAAATTCGTAACCGATTTTTAATCTCAATCAATTCCTGAAAAGCGCCAACTAAATGTAAAACCAATGGTTTTTGATACTTTTCTGCCAAAGCAATTTGCTTTTCAAAAACAGTTATTTGCAATGCAAAAGGCACTTTAATGCGTTTGTCCAATCCGCATTCACCAAGAGCTAAACATTCATTTAACTGTAATTTTTCTTCTATGTTTTTTAAATCGGAAGCCAAACGATTTTCATCAATGTGCCACGGATGAATGCCGATAGAATAGTTCGGAATCATTACATCAAATTCCCATGGATATTGATTCACCAATTCTAAAATGGCTTCATTATTCGTAAAATGGTGTGTATGTAAATTGAAAAATTGCATCTGGCAAAAATAGTTTAAAAGTTACATTACAACAAAGTAACAAAGCCACAAAGTTTTTTACCTTTGCACAACAGACTTACTTTTCATGTTAAAAAACGCTTTTCGCCGATATATCGATAATTTCAAAGGCTTTTCTAGAGAAATTTGGATACTAACGCTCATCACTTTTATCAATCGTGCTGGAACGATGGTATTGCCATTTCTATCTAAATATTTGAAAGAAGATTTGCATTTTTCGTACAGTCAAGTCGGTTGGATTATGGTGTGGTTTGGAATAGGTTCGATGGCTGGTTCTTGGCTTGGCGGAAAACTTTCGGATAAAATTGGTTTTTATAAAATAATGATTTTCAGTTTATTGGTAAGCGGAATGTTATTTTTTGCTTTACAATTTGTGACCAGTTTTGAAGGCTTGTGTTTTAGCATGTTTACCATTATGCTTGTTGCCGATATGTTTCGACCAGCAATGTTTGTATCGCTTGGCGCGTATGCCAAACCCGAAAACAGAACGCGTGCGTTGACATTAGTGCGATTGGCAATCAATCTCGGATTCGCAACTGGACCAGCTTTAGGCGGATTAATCATCATGAATATCGGTTACAAAGGCTTGTTTTGGGCAGATGGTGGCACGTGTATTTTAGCGATTTTAATCTTCGCTATGCTGGTAAAAGAAAAGAAAAAACCAGCCGAATCAAAAGAAGAAAAGCTGTTATTAGAATCGAACCGAGTGTCTGTTTTTAAAGACAAACCATTTTGGATTTTCTTAGTAACTTGTGTAATTACAGGTATCTTATTCTTCCAGCTTTTTACAACAATGCCATTATACTATAAAGAGCAATTCGATTTATCAGAATTTGAAACAGGTTTATTATTGACCTTAAATGGTATTATTATTTTCTTTATGGAAATGCCAATTGTGAGCTATGTAGAACGCAACAAGATGAATAAAGTGAAAGTAGTTTCTATTGGATGTTTACTCATGGGAATCAGCTTGTTTTTATTACTAATTAACACTTGGGTTGGTATTTTAGTCATTATGATGTTGTTCATGACGTTTGCCGAAATGTTTTCGTTTCCGTTTTCAAATTCGTTTGCTTTGAGTCGCGCACCAAAAGGCCATGAAGGAAGATACATGGCAATTTTTACCATGTGTTTTAGCTTGGCTCATATTTTAAGTGCCAAAGTCGGAATGGTAATTATTGATAATTTTGGTTACCAAATGAACTGGGCATTTATGGGAACTATTGGTGTGATTGGAACCGTGTTAGGTTTTTGGGTTATGCGATTGGTGGCTGAGGAAAAGAGAATAGCGAGTAGCGAATAAACTTTTGACTAGAGATATTGACTTCTTATTTCTTGAAAAGAGGAATTCGAATCGACTAGTTTTTGGATGATTTCTTTTCGTAAAACAGCAACATTTTCTTCTTTTAAATACTTTGTCCAAGCGGTTTCCTCAAAGAGTAATCTGATTTGTTTGATGCGTTTCATTGTTTCGTTGGCAGTTCGCAATATTACAGCTGACGTATAATTTTCACTTTCTTTATGGTAAAATTGCACCGATTGCGTATCGAAATCGGCAACCATAAAATACAATTTATCTACTTCATTATCGGGATAGAATTCGGTCCATTTTGCAAAACCTAATTTAGTTCGAGGTTTAGTTTTCTCTTCGCTAGCCAATCTCCATCTGCAATTGGCAGCTCTTCCCCAGTGATTTGACAAACGATATACGCCCTCTTCAACAAAATAATAACAACTCCCCGATTTGCTTTTGTAATGTAACATCAGACTTTCAATTGCGACAACATCCACTTCTTTAAAGATACAAAAGGTGTATTTATGGAAATTATTTCTGTTGTAAATGGTTGCTGTCATGAGCACAAAGATAAAAAACTTAAAATTTAGTTAAATAACTATAAAAATAGTTGTGTAACTAAAAATATAGTTATAGATTTGGATTGAGTTAGATTATACGTAGATAAATAATTCCGCCCTTGCCTTAATGTAAGGGTGGATTTTAAAAAAAGTACCATGCAAAAATTGACGAACAAAGAAGAAGAAATTATGCACATTTTATGGAAGTTGAAAAAAGCTTTCGTAAAAGATGTCATGGCAGAAATAACAGAAGAACAACCTCATTACAACACACTTTCAACTATCATAAGAAATTTGGAAGAAAAAGGATATGTAGGCCACAATGCCTACGGAAATACACACCAGTACTATCCTATTATTGCTCTTGAAGATTACAGAAAAACATTTATGACAACGGCTATTGACAATTATTTCAACAGTTCGTATAAAAATATGGTTTCGTTCTTTGCGCAAGAAGACAAAATTTCGGCAAAAGAATTACGTGAAATATTGGAAATCATAGAAAACCGTAAATAAAAGAAGATGGAAGAACTATTCATATATCTTTTAAAATCGAGTGGTTTAATTGCTGCTTTCTTTCTATCGTATCATTTTTTGTTGCGAAAAGAAACGTTTTTTACGAGCAATCGTTGGTTTTTATTGGCTGGATTAATCACTTCGGTAGCATTACCCTTGTACTTTATTAAAAGAATAGTTCTTGTAGAAACACCTAAAATCATTCCGCATGTGTTGGTGGAACAAGCAACACAATCACCTGTAAAAATGGAGTATATACCAGTCGCAGCACCTTTTGATTGGATGCAATTTATTGGAATTAGCTATGCAATTATCGCAAGTGTGTTGGCAATTAAAATTCTTATTAATTTTATTTTGCTCTATCGAATGTTGTATGGACAAAAAATCATCCAAAAAGACCAATTCAAATTGGTTGATTTCAAAAAAAATACAGCACCATTTTCATTCTTTAATTATATCGTTTACAACTCCGAGTTGTATTCTAATTCCGAATTGCAAAGTATTTTATCACATGAAAAAATCCACAGTCGTGAAAAACATTCAATTGACGTGTTAGTGGCTGAATTATTTTGTTCGCTATTTTGGATCAATCCTTTTATATGGTTGTACAAAAAAGCCATTACTCAAAATCTAGAATACATCGCCGATCAAAAAGCCATTGAACAATTGGATGACAAAAAATCGTATCAACACGCCTTACTCAAAGTAGTTTCTCATCAAAACTGCCTTCCAATAACCAATAATTTTTATCAATCATTAATCAAAAAACGTATCGTTATGCTAAACAAAAATCAATCCCACAAAAGAAATGCTACAAAATATGCCATGATAATTCCGGCATTAATCGCTTTTGTCTTTTTATTTCAGGTAAAAGTCGAAGCCAAAGAAATGGAAACTAAAACAATTCCTTCTATGAAAGTAATCGATTCAAAAGGAAATGTTGTTCAAAAAACAGAGACTGTAATTGCATCTGTAAATGAAAATGAAAATAAAGAAGGAAATGCTGCCTACGTATTTGATAAAATATCTTCCGACAACGAATTTAAAATCAATGCGGAAGAGTTAAAAAAAGAATTCAATATCGATTTTTCAGCTACGGATATCAAGCGAAATGAAGCTGGTGAAATCATTAAAATCAAATTGACTTTCAATGACAATAAAGGAAATAAAGGAACAACACAACAAGACAGAACTGTCCCAATACGTCCAATATTCCTCAAAATTGTAATATCGAAAGACGGAAAAAACCAAATCGGTTTTTATGACAATCCAGACATGATTCAAAAACCACTTGATGCGGTGAATGAAAATAAAATCACAACGATTGAGTCGATTAAAGACGATGCGCTGATATATGTAGATGGTCAAAGATATGACAAGGCTACTGTAAACGAACTTGACCCAAAAGGCTTAGCAAAAATTGAAGTTTTAACGGATGCAAAATCACTGCAACGATATGCCGCTAGAGATAAAAACGAAGTATATGTTATTACAACCAATTGGAGCACAAGAGATCCAAATCTAGTTGCCAAACTTGAGGCGCCAAGTATAATAACATTACAAAATGGAGATGAAGTGGTGATATTTGAACGCTGTAATATGAAAATTCCACGTTCTCCAATTGTAAAATTTACTGAAAATTCTCCGATTTTAATTTTCAATGGTGTTCCACAAAAAAATCCGAGACTTACACTAGAAAGCATCGATATTACAAAAATTAAAACTATAAAATTGCTGAATGAAAAGGATGAAGAGGTAAAAGGCGTACCTGTTTATAAAATGATTATATCAACCAAGTAAACCAACCAAAATGCAAGAACTATTTATATACCTTTTAAAATCAAGCGGTTTGATCGCTGCGTTTTTCTTGTCGTATCACTTTTTGTTGCGAAAAGAAACGTTTTTCACGAGTAATCGCTGGTTTTTATTGGCCGGATTAATCACTTCGGTAGCCTTACCCTTGTACTTTATTAAAAAAATAGTTTTTGTTGAAAGACCTAAAATTACGACAGCCGATTTGGTGGCGTTGTCCAATAACTCAAATTCAAATGCAACTCAAACTGTTCCTACACTAGTAGAATCGATAGATTGGATGCAAGTCGTTGCTTTTGGTTATGTTGTTGTGGTTTTGATTTTGGTTTTAAAAATACTTTTCAATGTTCTTTCACTATTTAAATTATTGCACAATCAAACAATTGAAAAGCAAGAAACCTTTGCTATAGTTGACTTACAAGAAAACATTGCGCCATT
The DNA here is from genome assembly GCA_040385945.1 of Bacteroidota bacterium. Taxonomy (GTDB): domain Bacteria; phylum Bacteroidota; class Bacteroidia; order Flavobacteriales; family Flavobacteriaceae; genus Flavobacterium. The sequence goes on along the minus strand of JAZKGN010000160.1, from coordinate 357 downwards.
TTCTTTCTTTAATTTTATTGTTTTTAATTCGAGTTTGTACACCCAAAACGAAATGGAAAGCATACTGTTGCACGAAAAAGTACACAGCAAACAAAAACATTCCTTTGATGTTTTACTTGTCAAACTGTTCTGTGTTTTGTTTTGGTTCAATCCCTTTATTTGGCTCTATAAAAAAGCCATCATTCAAAATTTAGAATACATAGCCGACAGCGAGGCTATTCAACTTATAGAAGATAAAAAAGTGTATCAAAAAGCACTTTTAAAAGTAGTTACTCATCAAAACTGCTTATCGATTACCAATCCATTTTATCAATCATTAATCAAAAAACGAATTGTTATGTTAAACAAAAATCAATC
>JAZKGN010000159.1:0-3380 GCA_040385945.1 Bacteroidota bacterium | reverse complement strand
ACGCAATATTTTGGTAATCAAGTAGCGGTTTTTCATTCGAAATATTCGAATAACGAACGCGTTGAAGTGTGGAATCAAGTCTTGCAAAATTCCGATAAAGCCAAAATTGTAATAGGAGCGAGGTCGGCTTTGTTTTTACCCTTTTCTAATTTAGGATTGCTAATTATTGATGAAGAGCACGAACAAACATTCAAACAGCAAGATCCTTCGCCACGATATCACGCTCGAGATGCGGCTATCGTTTTAGCGCAAGCACATCAAGCAAAAGTACTGTTAGGTTCGGCAACACCAAGTATTGAAACGTTTTTTAATGCTCAATCGGGAAAATTTGGTTGGGTGACTTTAAAACAGCGTTTCGGAAATGTAGCCATGCCCGAAGTCGAATTGGTCGATTTGAAAGACAGTTATTTCCGCAAACGAATGAAAGGCCATTTTAGCACGGTTTTAATCGATGCTATTACCGAAGCGCTTTCATTGGATGAACAAATCATATTGTTTCAAAACAGAAGAGGATTTTCACCTGTAATGGAATGTCTTACTTGTGGTCACGTACCGCAATGTCCGAATTGCGATGTGAGTTTGACGTATCATAAGTTTAAAAATCAATTGCGTTGTCACTATTGTGGTCATTCGATTGCAAAACCTACCAATTGTCACAGTTGCTCGAGTTCGCAGCTTACCACAAAAGGATTTGGCACCGAACAAATTGAGTTGGAATTGGCCGAATTGTTTCCGTCTAAAAACATCAAACGAATGGATCAAGATACCACACGTGGAAAATACAGTTTTGAAAATCTGATTGATAGTTTTAAAAACAGAGAGATTGATATTTTAGTCGGAACCCAAATGCTGGCAAAAGGTTTGGATTTTGATAATGTGTCTTTAGTCGGAATCATGAATGCCGACAACATGTTGTATCAACCTGATTTTAGAGCTTTTGAAAGAAGTTTTCAAATGATGACACAAGTTTCTGGAAGAGCTGGAAGGTCTGAAAAACGAGGAAAAGTCATCATTCAAACGTACAATCCCAATCACAATGTGATACAACAAGTAACGCACAATGATTACGAAGGCATGTACAAAGAGCAATTGTACGAACGTCAAATTTATAAGTATCCACCGTATTTTAGGTTGATAAAAATAACATTGAAACACCGCGATTTCGAAAAATTAAAAGAAGGTTCCTTTTGGTTGTATCAAGTAATGCAACAAAATCTGTCGATTCCGGTACTCGGACCTGAAGAGCCAGCGATAAACCGAATTCGAAATGAATTCATTCGGACGATATTGATTAAAATTCCACAAAATCAATCCATAACAGGCACAAAAAAAACTATCCAGAAAATTCTGAATAGTTTTGATGTTATTCCACAATACAAAGCGATTAAAATTGCTTTGAATGTCGATTTTAATTAAGCAATAGCTAATGCTTTTACTAAATCTTCTTTCTTGTTTCTGCTTAACGGAATTTTAGTCACTCCAATTTCAGCAAATTTACTGTTAAATCGTTCTACCTTATCAATATTGATAATGTACGATTTGTGAACTCTGATGAATTTGTCTTTCGACAGATCGTTTTCAAAAGATTTCATAGTAGAAAGAACCAGATTTGTATCTTCTTCAGTAACCACTTTTACATAATCACCATACGCTTCAATCCATTTGATTTTGTTGGTGAACACTTTAAGTTTTTTCAAGTTACTCTTAATAAAGATGTGATCACCGTCGTCTTCGTGATTGTCTTGTCTTAGCATGTGTAAGTCAAGGGCTCTTTTAACAGACGCGTTAAAACGCTCTAATACAATAGGTTTTTGTAGGTAATCCGTTGCATCATAATCAAAAGCTTTTAGGGCATATTCTGCTTTCGAAGTAATGAAAATTACTTGAGGCTTGGCTTTTAAACCATCGATAAAATCGAAGCCACTAATAACGGGCATTTCTACGTCAAGAAAAATTAAATCAACGGTATGTACCGTCATACAATTTTTCGCTTCAATTGCATTAGAAAAATCACCCACTAAATGTAGATTTGGATGATTATTTACTAACTTTGCAATAACCATTCTCTGAAGAGAACTGTCATCAACAACTACACAATTTAGTTTCATAATTTATTTCATTATAGATTTGGTTCGACGAATGTAAAATGTTTTTTCTAGAAAAACTAATTTTAATCGGCTTTTTTTGCGTTTTAGCGATTAAAATTGCTTTTCGCTTGTATATTTAAAATTAATGTTTACTTTTGCACCCAATTTTATTTAATCAAAATTATTATTTATGAATCATTATGAAACTGTTTTCATTTTAAATCCCGTTTTATCTGATGTTCAGGTAAAGGAAACAGTAAGCAAATTCGAAGATTTTCTTACTTCCAGAGGAGCACAAATGGTATCCAAAGAGGATTGGGGCTTGAAAAAATTAGCTTACGAAATCCAAAACAAGAAAAGTGGTTTTTACCATTTATTCGAATTTCAAGTAACTCCAGAAGTACTTATTGCTTTTGAAACTGAATTTAGAAGAGACGAAAGAGTAATGCGTTTCTTGACTGTAAGTCTAGATAAACATGCTATTTCATGGGCAGAAAGAAGAAGAGCAAAACTTAAAGCAGCAAAAGCGTAATCATGGCAACACTACAACAATCAGCCTCAGGAAAAAAAGACGGAGATATTAGATATTTAACGCCTTTGAACATTGAAACTAACAAAACTAAAAAGTATTGTCGTTTCAAAAAATCTGGAATCAAGTACATTGATTATAAAGATGCAGACTTTTTATTGAAATTTGTTAATGAGCAAGGAAAAATTCTTCCTCGTCGTTTAACAGGAACTTCATTAAAATACCAAAGAAAAGTGTCAGTTGCTGTTAAAAGAGCACGTCACTTAGCTTTAATGCCATACGTGGCCGATTTATTAAAATAATTTAAAACAATAGTTGTTGGTTTCCCGTTAATCGGAACCTAACTTCTCTAATAAAGGACAACAACATGGAATTGATCTTAAAACAAGACGTTCAAAATTTAGGATTTAAAGATGACGTAGTATCAGTGAAAAACGGATATGGTCGTAATTTCTTAATCCCACAAGGGTTTGCTGCATTAGCAACACCTTCTGCAAAAAAAGTATTAGCTGAAAACTTAAAACAAAAAGCGCACAAAGAAGCGAAGATTGTTGATGATGCTAAAAAAGTAGCTGATGCCTTAAAAGCATTAGAAATTAAAATTACTTCAAAAGCAGGTGGAGAAAAATTATTTGGTTCAGTTACCAATATCGATATCGCTGAAGCTTTAGAAAAAGCAGGTCAGTCAATTGATAGAAAATTCATCACAAGTGGTGTAGTTAAACGTACAGGTAAATATACTGCAAGCGTGAGACTTCACAGAG
>JAZKGN010000158.1:0-3308 GCA_040385945.1 Bacteroidota bacterium | reverse complement strand
TCTCTGTTTCCGCCACCTTTTCCGTTGCTTCCACCAGCCGTCATCAATTGAAGGTAATCGACAATGATTAGTTTTATGCCGTGTTGCGATGCCAAACGACGCGCTTTAGCACGTAAATCAAATATAGAAAGTGAAGGAGAATCGTCGATGAACAACGGTGCTTTCTCTAAATTCTTTACTTTGATACTCAACTGTTCCCACTCGTGTTTTTCTAGTTTTCCTGTTCGTAATTTTTCAGAAGACAAACCTGTTTCGGAAGAAATCAAACGAGTTATTAATTGCACGGAGGACATCTCTAACGAAAACAACGCCACTGGATGTCCGAAATCGATAGCAATATTTCTAGCCATCGAAAGTACAAATGCTGTTTTACCCATACCCGGACGCGCGGCTATAATAATCAAATCGGAAGGCTGCCAACCCGAAGTGATTTTGTCTAACTTTTCAAAACCAGTAGCGATACCACTAAGTCCTTCTTTGTTGGCAATTTCTTCAATTCGTTTTTTGGCTTGAATTACCAAACTTTGCGCAGTTTCAGAACTTCGTTTGATATTGCCTTGTGTTACTTCGTACAGTTTCGATTCGGCTTTGTCTAGTAAATCAAAAACGTCAGTAGTTTCGTCGTACGATTCTTCTATAATTTCAGAAGATATTTTTATCAGACTACGTTGGATGTATTTCTGTAAAATAATTCTCGAGTGAAACTCGATATGTGCCGAAGACGATATCTTTTGGGTGAGTTGAATGAGGTAAAAATCGCCACCAGCAAGGTCTAGCTTTGCATTCTTTTTTAACTGTGACGAAACTGTTAATAAGTCAATAGGCTGAGAATCTGTGAATAACTGAAAAATAGCTTCAAAAATATGCTTGTGTGCATCTTTGTAAAACGCATCTGCTTGTAAAATATCGATTACCTCATCAACCCCTTTTTTATCAATCATCATCGCACCAAGAACCGCTTCTTCCAAATCTAGGGCTTGTGGCGGTAGTTTTCCTTTTTCTAAATTGATAATCGTAGTTTTTTCTACTTTTATAGGGTTTATATTTCTGAGATTTTCCATGGAGCGAAAGTAGCGTATTCCGTACTTTTTTTAAAGTTTAGTTATTACTAAATAGTGTTGATAAGTAATTGTTTTTTGTTAACAAGCATAAAAAAATCCGAAACTGTTGGGCTTCGGATTTTTTATGATTTGTAAGAATTTACTCTTTATATTCGCCCATCTTGCTGTATTTATCCATCCTCTGCGACACTAGCTCGGTTGTTGATAAATCTTTTAATTCGTTATAGGCTTTTGTGATGTATTGTTCGACTGTTTTGAACGTCGTTTCTCTGTCATAATGTGCTCCACCAAGAGGTTCCGGAATAACATCATCGACTAACTTTTGTTTTTTCATATCGGTGGAAGTCAATTTCAAAGCTTCAGCAGCTTGTTCTTTGTATTCCCAACTTTTCCATAAAATAGACGAACACGATTCTGGAGAAATAACAGAATACCAAGTGTTTTCCATCATTAAAACTCTGTCTCCAACGCCTATTCCTAATGCTCCACCAGAAGCTCCTTCCCCTACAATCACACAGATAATAGGCACTTTCAATCGGCACATTTCTAAAATATTTCTAGCAATCGCTTCTCCTTGACCTCTTTCTTCAGCTTCTAAACCAGGATAAGCTCCAGGTGTATCAATAAAAGTTACAACAGGAATTCCGAACTTTTCAGCCATTTTCATCAATCGTAACGCTTTGCGATAGCCTTCTGGGTTAGCCATTCCGAAATTTCTATACTGACGAGTTTTGGTGTTGAATCCTTTTTGTTGTCCGACAATCATAAATGATTGTCCATCAATTTTACCCAAACCACCGATCATCGCTTTGTCATCTTTAAAACCTCTGTCTCCAAAAAGTTCTAAAAAAGTATCGCCACACAAGGCATTAACATGATCCATTGTATACGGACGATTGGGATGTCTTGAAAGTTGAACACGTTGCCAAGCCGTTAAATTTTTATATATTTTTCGCTTGGTTTCTTCTAGTTTTTTTTCAATTTGTTTGCAGGTGTTGGTTACATCTACATCGGATTCTTGTCCGATTATTTGACATTTATCCAACTGATCTTCAAGCTCTTTTATTGGAAGTTCAAAATCTAAATACTCCATATTATTAGTCGATAATTTAGTTACTAACTCCGATATTTCGGAACGACAAATATAAGATAATAAGCTATAATTTGTAGTTTTTATAGCATTAGTTATTCACTTTTTTGTTTTTTAATATACCATTAATAACCACTGTGCTAAGTATAATAAGCGCTCCAACGTAGAATAACGAATTCATATTTTCGGAATCTTTAAAAATGAGTACGGCGAGAAGAATTCCGTAAATAGGTTCTAAATTAATGGTGAGCATGACAGTATATGGACTCAAAAATTTCATCACTTTTACCGAAGCTGAAAAAGCATACGCTGTACAAACTGATGCTAAAATCAACAACCATAAAAAGTCATTGGTGGAAATTGTAAAAAATGCTGTTGTGATTTTTTCGGTGAACAAAAGATACAATGTCAAAAAAAACAAACCACCACCTAATTCATAAATTGAGATGACATTCGAATTAAATTCTTTTGCGTATTTACCATTAATCACCGAAAATAATGCCGATAAAAAAGCAGACAACAACGCCAATAGCATTCCGTTTTTAAAACGTGATTCGACATTAAAAATAATAACCAAACCTACAATGACTAAAAGTCCGAAAAAAACTTCATACCAAATGATTTTTCTATTGTAAAAAATAGGTTCTAATAAGGACGCAAAAAAAGCACCTGTTGACAAGCACGCCAATGTAATCGATATGTTAGACACTTTTATTGCTTCGTAAAAAGTAAACCAATGTGCGGCAATAATGATTCCCAAAATCATAAAACCAACAAAGGTTCGTAAAGGTATTTTTAAAGGCTCTTTCTTGTAAAGAATAAAAGTAACCATAAAGATTACTGCAAAAAACATCCGAAACCAAACCAAATCTAAGGCTTCTAAAGAGATTAGTTTGCCTAAAATAGCGGTAAATCCCCAGATGAAAACAATCACATGAAGATGAAGGTAACTTTTAAGGTTATCGCTTGGCATTTCGAAGCAGGAATATAGCTAATATTCCAAAAACAAAATTCGGAATCCATACAGCGATAATAGGTGGAGCTGCCGATTTTTCGGCCAAAACGCCAAAAATCTTATCTAGAAATACAAAGGCAAAAGCCAATAATATTCCGATAGCGAGATTGGCTCCCATTCCGCCTCTTCGTTTCATAGAAGA
>JAZKGN010000157.1:15329-23290 GCA_040385945.1 Bacteroidota bacterium | reverse complement strand
AAGGCTGGAGCTCTACCAACTGAGCTACTTCCGCATTTTTGTGAGTGCAAATATAGAACATTAGTTTTATTGGATGCAAATTTTTTTTTAAAAAAATGACATCTATTTTATTTTACAGTTTTTTAATTATGGTAATAGTTTTAGTATTAAATTGTTATCTTTTTTACAATTCAATCTAGATGATAGAAATTAAAGAAATTCCTTTTACATCCACTTATAGTGTTCGCCATCCGGTTTTAAGACAAGGCAAACCAATAGAAAGTTGCTTTTTTGACGGTGACGACTTACCAACAACCAAACATTTTGGCGCTTTTAGCAATGAAAAATTAACAGGTGTTGTGTCGGTTTATCAAAATAAAAACACTAATTTTCAAGAGAATAATCCATTCCAAATTAGAGGCATGGCGGTGTTGACTGATTTTCAAAAAAAGGGAATTGGCGAATTATTGGTCTTGCAGACAGAAGACTATGTTCGCAAACAAAATGGAGAATTAATTTGGTTCAATGCACGTGAATTGGCAGTTGGGTTTTATGAAAAACTAAACTATCAAAAAATGGGAGAGCCTTTTTTAATTCCAGATATTGGATTACATTATATAATGTTTAAAAAGTTGGTGTAGTGCCTATGATTAAAAACTACTTTTTACTATTGTTTATCGTTTTAATGGGTTGCAAAAGAAATAATACTACTGTCGTTTCTTCTGCGAACGCTTCTATTATTGACGTTTCGTTCTTTTCGGATACCAAAATAAAAATCGACACACTACTAATTAATAAGTACAACAATCCCGATTTAAAAGCCTTTTACAATCACTATGCTAATGAAACCGTTTGGGAAGCAAAAGAAAATCGCGATTACATTTTAAAGGAAATCGAAAACTCCGAAAACGAAGGATTGGAGCCAAACGATTATCATTTGGAAGAATTAAAATCTTTTGAAAAACAATACGAAACCTTAACCGATTCGACTTTAGTTTCCTACGATTTACTACTGACTTCCAACACGCAATTGTATATCAAACACATCAGTTCTGGAAAATTAAACCCAAAAAAACTCTACAACGATTGGGATGTTAAAGAAAAAAACCTAGATGTAAATACACTGCTTTTTGATTGTTTTGATCATTCTAATTTTGAACAAAATATCGAAAACTGCAAACCAAAACATCCTATTTATAAAAAATTAAAATCGGCTTTACAACTGTTAAAACAATTCCCAGATGACAGTAAAATTGGTCTTATTGATTTAAGACAACGTATTCTTCCCAACAAAAAAAGCATCTACATTCCTATCATCAAAAAACGATTGATGTATTGGAAAGACATGAAAATCAAAGACACAATTTTATCTACTGTTTATGATAAAAATACTCAAGAAGCCATTCGTGTTTTTCAAGCCAGACACGGTTTAAAGCCAGATGCTGTCATTGGAAGAAGTACTATCGATGCATTAAATTATTACAAAAGCCAACGAATGGAACAAATTATTGTAAACCTAGAACGTTGGAGATGGTTTGCCCGAGATTTTGGCAATAGCTACTTGCTTATCAACATTCCCGATTACAGTATAGTGGCGGTTAAAGATAACGACACCATGCAACAACAAAAAGTGGTCGTTGGAAAAGACACGCGAAAAACACCAATTCTTGAATCAAAAATTTCCAACATCAATTTGAATCCGAATTGGACTGTTCCACCCACAATTTTAAAGGAAGACATTTATCCAGAAGCCGAAAAAGACAAAGGTGTTTTTAAAAAGAAAGGACTTGTAATTTTAAACAACAAAAACGAAGAAGTGAGTCCGTGGTCATGGAAAAGAGTTGATGCTTACAAATACCGATACGTTCAAAAGCCCGGGCGAAATAACTCATTGGGCGTTATGAAAATTAACTTTCCTAACAAGCATTCAGTATATCTGCACGACACCAACCACAGAGAATTGTTTGCCTTCAATTACAGATCGTTGAGTTCGGGTTGTGTTCGTTTGGAAAAACCATTAGAAATGGCAGTCTACATTTTAAATGATACAACAAAATGGTCGATGCAAAGAGTTTCCGATACCACCGATATCAAATACTACTACAAACTGCAAAAGGAAAAAGAAATAGCATTAGCTAAGAAAAATGCGAAATTATTGGCTAAAAATCCGAAGTTAGTGATTGAGAAAAAAACCTTCCCAAAACCCGAATTGAAAACGATTGTCATTAAAGTTAACGACGATATTTTTATACATCAACTGTATTGGACTGCTTGGGAAAACAAAGGAGTTCTTCAGTTTAGAGAAGATATTTATTGCTTGGACGCCGATTTGTATTCTAAATTACGCTACAAATTTTGAAGTGGTGTTGTCTATCATCGAAGGATGATAAATAAACAAACACGATTTCCCTTTTATAGTTGCAATAATTTTATTGTTTAAACTTGGCGGTAAAGCAGGACAACCGTGACTTAAACCTAGACGGTGATGTACTTTAGCAAAAGCTTCCGAAACATAATCTGCTGCATGCATCACTATCGCACGAGTTCTTGCCATATCGTTGATGCCATTTTCCAGTCCGTCTAATTTTAACGATAAACCGTGCTTTCCAATATACGTTTCACCTGTAATAAAAAACCCTAAACTGCTTTTATTGGATTCGCTTTTATTTGAAAAACTAGTAGCAAAATTTTCGCCTGAATTTTTCCCGTGGGCAACCAACGAATTCAAAATAATTTTATTCTGTTTAGTGTCAATTATCCATAATCGTTTTACAGTAGAAGGCAAACTATAATCAACAATGGTCAAGAATTCCTTATTTACTTTACCCATTTCTTTTAGACGATTAAAACCTTTCAACCCTTTTACAAAGCATTCCATAGTTGGCATATCAAATGAATTGGCGTCCAACGAGTTGTATACACTTTCCTCTGTAGCTTCTTTTTTTACATCAGAAGACACAGTTACAAAGGCATAAGTTGCATTGGTATTGGTTTTTTTGTTAGTAAAAGAAGTAAAAATAAATAAAGAAAAAACTAATAATATTCTGTAAATCATAATAATAGGTTATTAATTAATAGCGATTGGGGAGTGCAATGATAATGAAAAATCACTTTCACTAAATTGTTTTTCATCATAAATGTTCGTTAAAGGCGGTTTATTTAACGTTATAATACATAATTGGTGGTATTTCATGTTCTTTTTCTTACGACGTTAACAAAAAAACGTGCTATTTCAACAAAACAGTTTTAACGTTTTTAGTTGCATTAAATGCAATAAAATATATATTTGCATTAAAAAGTAAGCGAATGGCCCACAAGCTGCATTTTTCTATTCTACTTATTCTCCTCACATTCAACTGTTTTTCTCAAATGGAGAAAAAGACTTTAGTCACTACTTTCTGTAAAGAGAACATTGTGATTGATGGTAAATTTGACGAAGAAATATGGAAATCAGCTCAAATTGCGACCGCCTTTGTTATGCTTAATCCCGATAACGGTAAATTTGAATTACCAGAAAAGAAATCGGAAGTAAGAATAGTCTACACAAATGATGCCATATATGTTGCCGCCATTTTACACGACAACGAACCCGATAAAATTACCCGCGAATTAACCACAAGAGATAACTTTGGAAACGCAGATCATTTTGGTGTTTTTTTAAATGGATACAATGATGGTCAGCAAGAATTTCGATTTTTTGTAAGTGCTGCTGGAGTACAACAAGATGTGCTTTACACCAATCAAAAAGGAGAGGACTATTCATGGAACGCCATTTGGGATAGCCGAGCGATGATAACCGACGATGGTTGGGTAGTCGAAATGGAAATTCCGTATGCAGCTTTGCGTTTTTCTGCTGATAAAAAGCAAACTTGGGGATTGAATTTTTATAGAGAAATACGAGGTTTACGTCACCAATTTACATGGAATTTAATCAACAACAAAATCGCCACCGAAGCCAATCAAGCGGGTATTTTAGAAGGTATTGAAAACATAAAAACACCTACGCGTTTGTTTTTAATTCCGTATTCTTCCTTTTATTTGAATAGCGATGCTGAGCAAACAAAAGGCGAATTAAAAGGTGGTTTGGACATTAAATACGGTATCAATGATGCGTTTACTTTGGATGCGATTTTAGTCCCCGATTTTGGACAAACAGCATTTGATAAAGTCGAATTAAATTTGGGTCCGTTCGAACAGCAATTCAGTGAGAACCGTCCTTTTTTTACCGAAGGAACGGAACTTTTTAGCAAAGGTAATTTGCTTTATTCGCGTCGAATTGGAGGCAATCCTTCGACAGAACCGGAAACATCTATCGACGAAGAAGTGACAAAATCACCAGAATTCGTTAATTTATTAAATGCTTTAAAAATTTCTGGACGAACCAAAAACGGACTCGGAATTGGTGTTCTCAACGCTCTTACTAAAAAAACATTTGCCGATATACGAAACACAGTTACTGGAGAAGAACGACAAGAAGTAGTTGAACCTTTAGCCAATTATAATGTATTTGTTTTGGATCAGCGTTTTCGAAAAAATTCGTCTGTTTCTTTCGTAAACACCAATGTAACTCGTAATGGAGAGTTTAGAGACGCCAATGTTTCTGCCGCATTATTCGATTTAAATACGAAGAAAAACACCTACAATTTGAGTGGTGATTACAAGTACAGTTACATCAATGAGTATGGAAATAACAACAATAAAAACGGTTATTCTACTTCATTAAATTTAAAAGAAACAAGCGGTAATTATCGATTTTCTACTGGTGGACAATATGTATCTAAAGACTATGACAACAACGATTTAGGTATTAATTTTCTGACTCATTTTCATAGTATGTATGCCAATTCGAGTTACCGAATATTAAATCCAGTTGGCAATTTAAATGCTTTTTCTGTAAATTTTAATTTGTATTCTGAATTCGACAATTACACTGGAAGAGTGCAAAATGCGTACAACACCATAAATTTTAATCTTACCACTAAACAGCGAAATGATTATTACGGATTGGCTTTCACCATAAAACCAATAGAAATGTACGATTTCTATGAAGCCCAAAACAACAACGAAGAAAAATTTGTAACCATTCCAGCAAATATGGGAACTTCGTTTACTTTTTCGTCCAATTATGCTCGAAAATTTGCTATTGACCTACGCCCTTCTCTAACCCTTTTTACTGATAAAGAACGCGTTAGTTATGGCTTTTTGTTTTCGCCACGTTACCGTTTTACCAATAAACTTTCGTTTATCTACGAGTTCAATTTCAGCAAACAAGACAATAATATAGGTTGGATTGCCAACGACAATGCCGATGTTGTTTTTACCCGTAGAAACCGAACCACTTTTTCTAACTCTTTGATTGGAAAATACACCATAAATAATACGATGAACTTTAATTTATCGGTGCGTCATTATGCTTCTTATGCTTTAAACAATGACATTCTTACCTTGCAAGATGATGGTTCGCTAATCGACAATACTACTTATTTAATTAATAAAAATTCGAATTTCAACACGTGGAATTTCGACTTGTCCTACTCGTGGTGGTTTGCTCCTGGAAGTCAGATTTCGGTTTTATATCGAAACAACTCGGTTAATTTTGAAAGAGAATTCAGTACCGACTACGTTACCAACATCCGAAATCTGGTTAATAACGACAACCTAACTCACACCTTTTCTATCAGTATTCGTTATTTTATTGATTACAATTCGCTCCGATAAACCTTCTTATCAAATAGCAAAAACATTTTCAAAATGCGTTATCTTTGTCTAAAATAAAGGCAATGAATAAGAAAGTAATTTTAATGATATTGGACGGTTGGGGGAAATCGCCCGACCCAAAAGTTTCAGCTATTGACAACGCAAATGTTCCATTTATAAACAGTTTATATTCGAAATATCCAAACGCACAATTGCGAACCGATGGATTAAATGTGGGTTTACCCGAAGGTCAAATGGGTAACTCAGAAGTTGGTCACATGAACTTAGGAGCCGGAAGAATCGTTTACCAAGATTTGGCAAAAATAAATCTCGCTGTTGAAAATAAAACATTCAACAAGGAAAAAGCAATTGCCGATGCTTTTCATTACGCCAAAGAATATGACAAAGCAGTACATTTTCTCGGATTGGTTTCAGATGGTGGCGTACATTCGCATATCAATCACTTAAAAGGTCTTGTTGATGCTGCTCATGATTTCGGTTTAGAGAAGGTTTTTATTCATGCCTTTACTGATGGTCGCGATGTTGATCCCAAATCTGGTGCTGGTTTTATCCAAGACATCTCCAATCATATCAAAGGAACCTCGGTTAAACTGGCTTCAGTAATCGGACGTTACTTTGCGATGGATCGGGATAAACGTTGGGAGCGTGTTAAGCAAGCCTATGATTTATTGGTGCATGCAACAGGAACACATTCAACAAACGCCGTAAAAAGCATCGAAGAAAATTACGCTGCAACTATTACCGACGAATTTCTTCCGCCTATTGTGATGACCAATGACAAAAACGAACCGATTGCTACAATAAAGGAAGGCGATGTAGTTATTTTCTTCAACTTCCGAACTGATCGCGGACGACAGCTTACGGAAGTGCTTTCGCAAAAAGACCATCTGGAATTGAACATGCACAAGATGAATCTGTATTATGTGACGATGACCAATTACGACGATACGTTCAACAACATTTATCGTGTTTTCGACAAAGACAATCTCACTGAAACACTGGGCGAAGTATTAGAAAAAAACCATAAAAAGCAAATCCGTATTGCAGAAACCGAGAAATATCCGCACGTTACTTTTTTCTTTTCTGGAGGTCGCGAAGAACCTTTTGAAGGAGAAACCCGCATTTTGCGCAACTCTCCTAAAGTTGCTACTTACGACTTACAACCCGAAATGAGTGCTTATGAATTAAAAGATGCATTGATTCCAGAATTACAAAAAGGCGATGTAGATTTTGTATGCTTAAATTTTGCCAATGGCGATATGGTAGGTCACACCGGAATTATGGCAGCTGCCATCAAAGCCTGTGAAGCCGTTGATGCTTGTGTTACAGAAGTCATAGAAACCGCACTAGCCAACAATTACACCACCATTGTCATTGCCGATCACGGAAACTGTGAAACAATGATCAACCCTGATGGTTCTCCAAATACTGCTCATACTACCAATCCGGTGCCGATTATTTTAGTCGATAAAGAACTAAAAAATATCAACAATGGTGTTTTGGGCGACATTGCTCCCACTATTTTGGAATTAATGGGAATTGAAAAACCAGCGGCAATGACCTGTCATTCTTTATTATAAAAACACTATTTTTGCACTCTGAAAATTTAGAACGATGATTATCCCAAAAACACGAGAAGAAATCGAATTGATGCGCCATAGTGCTTTATTGGTTTCTAAAACATTAGGTGAAGTGGCAAAAGTCATCAAACCTGGTGTAACCACATTACAATTAGACAAAATTGCCGAAGAATTCATCAGAGATCATGGTGGTGTTCCGGGATTTCTTGGACTATATGATTTTCCGAACTCATTGTGTATGAGTCCGAATGCGCAAGTCGTACACGGAATTCCGAATAACAAACCTTTAGTAGAAGGCGATGTCATTTCGGTTGATTGCGGTGTTTTGAAAAACGGTTTTTATGGCGATCATGCTTACAGTTTTGAAATTGGCGAAGTAGCACCCGATGTGAAACGATTACTTCAGGTTACTAAAGAAAGTTTATATATTGGTATCCGCGAATTCAAATTGGGCAACCGTGTAGAAGACGTTGGAAATGCCATCCAAAAACATTGCGAAAATAATGGTTATGGTGTGGTTCGTGAATTGGTTGGACATGGTTTGGGAAGAAAAATGCACGAAGATCCTGAAATGCCCAATTACGGCAAAAAAGGAAGAGGAAAACTATTCGTAGAAGGAATGGTCGTTGCTATCGAACCAATGATCAACATGGGAACGAAAAACATCAAACAACTCAAAGACGG
>JAZKGN010000157.1:0-15229 GCA_040385945.1 Bacteroidota bacterium | reverse complement strand
AGACCAATACTCATTCGTTTGAGTATTGTGGTGCGTCCCATTTTGGCAATGCTTTTAAAAGGCAATCGATTTACTGATCCCATCGACGGAAAAAGTTTTCGCATGTTTTTGCCTTATGGCTACGGAAATCAACGCAACAACGTACTTTCTCCGAGCACTTTGTCGTTAGAAAGACACCGTTTGTTATGGTTGTATTTGCAAAACGAAACCGATTTTTTCACTTCAAAATCGACCAAAAAAGTATTGCATTTCGCACCCGAACAAGAATTTTACAAACGCTTTAAAAAGCAAACCAATATCGAATATACGACCACCGATTTACTGTCGCCGTTGGCTGATGTAAAAGCCGATATTTGCAACTTGCCGTTTGAAGACAATCAGTATGATATCATATTCTGCAACCACGTTTTAGAACACATTCCGGATGACACCAAAGCCATGCAAGAATTATATCGCGTATTAAAACCAGGCGGAATGGGCATTTTTCAGATTCCTCAAGATTTGAATCGTGCCACCACTTTCTCTGACGATTCGATTACCGATCAAAAAGAGAGAGCCAAAATTTTCGGACAATACGATCACGTTCGCATATACGGACGCGATTATTTTGACAAGTTACGAAGTATTGGTTTTAAAGTGGTAGAAGAAGATTACACCTCAAAAATGACAGCTGAATTGGTTGAAAAATATTGCTTGGCAAAAGGCGAAATTATTCCGATTTGCTATAAATAAAAAAACCCAACATGTGTTGGGCTTTTCTAATTCTGAATGGCTTTCTTATTTTGTTTCTGGCATTAAGATTCCGATTACCTTATCTTTCGAAAGGTATTTTTTAGCAACATCTTGTATTTGTTTTGCTGTAACCGATTTTATCTTACTTTCAGTATCTAAAATTTCACTTGCACTTATTCCGTTTGTATACGATCTAGTGAAATTACTCATCCAATACCTGTTTTCTTTTATCTGTTTTTTATACTCCAAAAGCTCTGCTTCTTTGAACTTAGTAACGTCTTTTTCTTCTGGTCCGTTGTCAATTATTTTCTTTAATTCGTTTAAAGCAGAAGCCGTTAATTTTTCGGCGTTATCCGGTCCACATGGGAAACCAATAGTAAAACTATACGAACTATAAGGCACTTTATTCATACTTCCTCTAGCGCTAATTCCATACACACCACTTTCATTTTCTCGCAATTGCTCGATTAATTTAATTGTCAAAACTTCCCCTAAAGCTCTTAAACTTCCTGCTTCTTCTTGAGTATATGGTGCTTCTCCATAAAACATAATAGTTACAGTACTTTTAGGATCGGTTCCTTTATTGACAATTTTTTTGATATCACCTTTTAACATTCGGTAACCCAAATCGACTGCTTTTTCTTTTTTATCAGAAGAAGGTAATGACGCTAAATATTTTGTTGCATACTCTTCCATTACTTTATCATCTACATTTCCTACAAAAAAGAATTCGAAATCACCAGCATTTGCAAATCGCTCTTTGTATTTAGTATACGCCAAATTATAATCGGTTTCTGCCCACGTTTTCGCGTTCGGAACCAATCCGTTGAATCGTGGATTTTCTTTATTTAAGTGAGTATAAAACTCCTGTTGAAAATAAAAAGTAGGTTGCGAAACCATGTTGTCAAAAAAGGCCGATTGTTTTTGTTTGAAACCTTGAAACGCTTCTTCGTCTTTATTTAAATCAGTAAAATAAGCATGCGTCATTTGGAAAAGATATTCCAAATCTTTTGGCGTTGTATTTCCACGTAAACCTTCTGTGGTGTTGCTGATATACGGACTCACATTGGCGATTTTTCCTGCCATAAATTTATTGATGTCATTTGTTTTCAAACCTGAAAATCCAGCTTCTGTCAATCCGTTGTTGGCAAATTGCGTTTTCTTCATATCGTCATTCGAATACAAATTAGAACCTCCAAAACTAATGGCTTCCATCATGATTTCATCATTTTTGAAATCGGTTTTTTTGTACGTTACTTTAGCTCCATTGGATAAAAACAACGTAGTAGTTCCAATTTTAGCATCGTTTTCTTTCTTTACAATAGTTCCAGGTGTGACTTTATTTCGCAATAAACTTGAAGCAAGCACTTCTTCTTTATAACTTGTAATATCGTCATTCACTTTTAATGCGTTTAAAACTTCCGCTTCCGTAATTTTTTTCAACCCATCTTTTTCTGGACCAGTAATTACAATAACTCGGTTATCCTCCTTAACATAGTCTTTAATGATACTATTCGTTTCAGCCAAAGTTATGGTTGGAATCATTTTTTTCACAGCATCAAATTCCCATTTAATACCTGGGGTTGGCGCACCTTCTAAGAAATACGATTGGTATTCGGAAACAAAATTTTCTGAATTGGTTTTGTCTTTTTCGTTAAAAGCTCTTTCGTAATTGGCAATTACTTCCGATTTTGCTCTGTCTAATTCATTTTGAGTAAAACCAAATTTTTTCGCTCTTTCATTTTCTGTCACTAAGACTTTCAATGCTTCTAATTGTTTGTCTTCAGAAACCATGGCAAACGATTGATAGCCTTCTTTAGTTCTGGCAAAAGTCCCACCGTGATACGAGAATCCAAAAACAAAAGGCGGATTTGGCATATTGGTCAGTTCTTTCAAACGATTGTTAATCATTCCTGTAAATAATCCTTTTACTAAATCATCTCTGTAGTCTTTAATAGTCACTGTTTTTTGTGGCAAACCACTGTCTTTGTACAATAATTGTACTTGCGCATCAGAAGCTTCTTTATCACTTTCTACAGAAACAAATGTTTCTTTATGATTTGGAACATCAAATATTTTTCGAGGTTTTTCATTTTTCGGATTTTGATACTTTTCAAAATGGTCTTTGATTTTTTGTTCCATTTGAGCTACATCAATATCACCAACAACAATTACTGCCATTAAATCTGGACGGTACCAATCTTTATAAAAAGACACGATTTTATCGTAAGTGAAATTTTCTAGAATCTCTTTTTTACCAATTGGCAAACGTTCGGCATAATGAGAATTGTACATCATTTTTGGCAGATAACGATCCATCATTCTTTTGTCGGCACCTAAACCCAAACGGTATTCTTCAAGAACAACGCCTCTTTCTTTATCGATTTCTTCTGGAGTTAAGTTGGCGTTAAATGCCCAATCTTCAATAATATTGAATCCGTTTTCTAACTTTTCCGGACTATCAGATGGAATCGGTAAAAAATAAACGGTTTCATCAAAACTAGTATACGCGTTTAAATGTTGACCAAATTTTACACCGATACTCTGTAAATAATCGACCAATTTGTTTTTAGGAAAACGCTTGGTTCCATTAAAACACATGTGTTCCATAAAGTGCGCTAATCCTTGTTGCTCGTCGCTTTCTAGAATAGAACCGGCATTAATTACCAATCGCAAATCGACTTTGTTTTCGGGTTTTGCATTTTTACGAATGTAATACGTTAAACCGTTTTTTAATTTTCCTGTTTTGACATTGGCGTCAAACGGAATTAAATCGGTTGGTTTTAACTCCTGAGCTACAAGAGAAATGGGTAAGGCTAATAAAAAAAATAGGGTTTTGTTAAGATGTTTCATACAAAAGTATTTTGGTTGTTAAGAAGTCATAAACTTAATTAATTCTGTTTTATTGCATTCAAAGGGCACTATTTTTTTATGATAAAATTCACATTAACTACCATAATGGTACACTATTGGATAGAATAAATCGTTATCTTTACATTCCATAAATTTAAAATTATGTTCAAAAAACTCCTTTTAGTCACCTTGTTAAGTTTTTGTTTGACTAGTATTTCGGCTCAAGATGTAGAAGTAAAAGCACCCTATCATATCAAAACCATTTCTTTTGTTCAAAGCGGGCAAAATCAAATTCCGATTTTTCAATTGGGCGACAGTTTTGACTTGCAATTTGACGATTTACACGGAACAGAAGACAATTATTACTATCAAATAAAACACTACGATTACGATTGGAAACCTTCGCAATTATCAAAAAACGAATACCTAACTGGTTTTGATGACCAACGTATTCAAGACTACGCCAATTCGGTTAACGCACTTCAAATTTATTCGCATTATCGCATTAGTTTTCCGAATCGATTTACCCAATTAAAAGTAAGTGGCAACTATATTATTTCGATTGTAAATGAAGATAAAGAAGTTGTTTTTTCACGAAAATTGATACTCTATGAGAATTTAGTTTCAGTTCCTATGCAAGTAAAAAGAGCGAGAGATGTTAGAGATATCGAATACAAACACAACATCGATTTTGCTATAAAATCAGCAGTAATCAACTTCCAAAGTCCGTTAAAAAATGTAAAAGTAATGCTCATACAAAACGGACGTTTTGACAATGCAATTACCAATATCAAACCCATGTATACCATTGGCAACGACTTGATTTACAAATACGATTCTGAAACCCAATTTTGGGCCGGAAACGAATACCTGTATTTTAAAACAAAAACATACTAGCTGCCAACAATAGCATTTCTCGCGTTACTACGAATGGCGGATTATACAACTCGCATTTGTACATGAATAACGCTAGAGCAAACAATCCGTACACCTATTGGCCTGATATCAATGGTAATTTTTTAGTCAATTGCCTCAACAGAGAAAATCCAGAAATTGAAGCCGATTATGCTTGGGTATACTTCACATTGTCGGCACCAGCATTTTACGGAAAAGACATTTACATTTCGGGAATGTTCAACAACAACGAATTGACAGCAGAAAATAAAATGGACTATAACGCAAAAAAAGAAGTCTACGAAAAAGCCATCATGATAAAACAAGGATTCGCCAACTACAAATACACTGTTGTGGATAAATCAGGTAAAATTGACGAAAAAAACAGCATTGACGGTAATTTCTTTCAAACCGAAAACAATTATTTTGCCTTAGTGTATTATCGTGAAAACAACCAACGCTACGACAGAGTAATTGGAAAAGGTGTTGCAAGTTCCACCACCATAACGAATTAGTAAAATTTAATAGTATAATAATATCACTTTTTAATAATTTTGTATTTTTACAGTCAAACTGTACCAAGTAAAAAAGTTACACCATATGGTTACCCAAATCACAAGAGGCATAAAAATTTCTGTAAATACTAGTTTTGAAGGCACGTACTTCAAAAACTACAAGATACATTATGCCTTTTCGTATGAGATTACCATAGAAAACCATAGTAAAGATTCGGTGCAATTAAAAGCCCGTCATTGGGAAATTTTCGACTCGTTAAACGACATCGAAATTGTAGATGGCGAAGGTGTTATTGGCAAAAAACCCGTTTTGAAACCTGGAGAAAGTCATACGTATAGTTCTGGTTGTTTGCTCTCTTCACCACACGGTGCCATGAGAGGTTTTTTCACGATGGTTAATTTTACCTCAACCCGAAACTTCAAAGTTATTGTACCTACGTTCCGATTGAGCGCTCCGTATGCGTTGAATTAGTAGCTAATCCAGCTTTCCATTCCAAGTTTTTTATGCAACGGTACTTTTTGTAAGCGCCAAAAATAGCTTCTGCTGTCGCTTTTTTGGCACAACAAAAACAAACCGTTTTCACAAAAAAGCTTTTCTTTTCAATCTGGGCTAAAAGTCTAACCTTCAAAAGAAGCCTTAACAAAGTTTTGTATCGCTTTCAAACCAAAGTTCAAAAAATCCTTTGTACTTTTGCAACTTGTTACACAACTGTTCTTTTATAGAACAATCTAACATGCTAAGAAGTCTAACATTCTAAAAATCCAAACCATGCCTAAAGGTTTTTTTCACGTTCCAAAAGCGGTTAACGAAACCGTAAAATCATACGCTCCAAATTCACCGGAAAGAGCTGCTGTTCTTGCTGCTTATGCCACGATGTGGAGCGAACAAATCGACGTTCCAAATTATATCGGAAGCCAAGAAATTCGCACCGGAAACACCAAAAATATGACCGCACCTCACGATCACAAACACATCGTAGGAGCTTACCATCTTGCCGAGAAAAAACACATAGAAAAAGCCATCACGACAGCGTTAGAAGCCAGAACAAAATGGGCTGCTATGCCATGGGAACATCGTGCCGCTATATTTTTAAAAGCAGCCGAATTAATTGCTGGTCCATACAGAGCTCGCATTAATGCTGCCACCATGATTGCACAATCAAAAACGATTTACCAAGCCGAAATTGATGCATCGTGTGAATTGATTGATTTTTTACGTTACAACGTACAATTCATGACACAAATTTACAACGACCAACCGCAATCCAATTCGGATGTTTGGAACAAAGTAGAATACCGTCCTTTAGAAGGTTTTGTATATGCAATTACTCCGTTTAACTTTACAGCTATTGCGGGTAATTTACCATCGAGCGCTGCGTTAATGGGAAATGTTGTCGTATGGAAACCTGCTGCAACTCAAGTGTATTCGGCGAATGTTATCATGCAAATTTTCAAAGAAGCTGGTTTGCCAGATGGTGTTATCAATATGGTAATGGGCGATTCGAGTATGGTTTCGGAAGTGTTATTAAACAGTCCGTATTTAGCTGGTGTACATTTTACAGGTTCGACAGAAGTGTTCAATGACATTTGGGCTAAAATCGGAACCAACATCAGCAATTACAAATCATATCCTAAAATTGTAGGAGAAACAGGTGGAAAAGATTTTATCATTGCGCATCCAAGTGCCAATGTAAAACAAGTCGTAACCGGAATCACACGTGGTGCTTTCGAATTCCAAGGACAAAAATGTTCAGCAGCTTCAAGAGCGTATCTTCCTAAAAGTTTGTGGCCAGCTATCCAAACACAATTGATAGCCGATATCAAATCGATGAAAATGGGTTCGCCTCAAGAAATGAGTAATTTTATAACTGCTGTAATATCAGAAGCTTCTTTCGACAAATTGGCGCGTTACATCGATCAAGCTAAAAAAGATGCGGATGCCGAAATTATTGTCGGTGGAAACTATGATAAATCGACTGGTTATTTTATAGAACCAACTGTAATTGTTACTACCAATCCAAAATACGTGACTATGGAAACCGAACTTTTCGGACCAATAATCACACTCTATGTCTACGACGATGCTAAGTGGAGTGAAACACTAAAATTAGTAGACGAAACTTCGGCGTATGCTTTAACGGGAGCTGTTTTTAGTCAAGATCGCTATGCAATCGTAGAAGCAACAACAACATTGCAAAACGCTGCTGGAAACTTTTACATCAACGACAAACCAACTGGAGCTGTTGTTGGAATGCAGCCTTTTGGTGGAGCCAGAGCTTCGGGAACCAATGACAAAGCAGGTTCGATGCAAAATTTATTGCGTTGGGTTTCACCGCGAACTATCAAAGAAACGTTTGTTACTCCAGAAGATTACAGATATCCGTTTTTGGGAGAATAATCAAAAAAATAATTTCAAATTTAAGTCCGAGTCATTCTACTCGGACTTTTTTATTTGCCTGAATACTAATTTTTTGTATCTTCGTTTATCAAAAAAAACAACTATGCAATCAAAAATTACTTTACTATTTATCGGATTATTGTCATTGGGAAGTTTTGCGCAAACACCAATTTCATCGACTATTGCCTATCAAGGTGTTGGTGAATCGGCAGCATTTGTCGGACAAGGAGAATATCAAGTTTTTCTTGACAACACAACTGGTATTCTTGACAAACCTATTTTTCTTTTGGATGGTTTTGATCCGGGAAATACCCGAAATATTGCCTCTATCTACAACTTTTTGAACTACGGAACTGGTCAAAATCTGGCAACCGATTTAAGAAATCAAGGATATGATGTTGTCATTTTAAATTTTCCAACATACACAAGACCTGCCACAACAACAGTAATTGATGGCGGTGTCGATTTCATTCAAAGAAATGCCATGATATTGGTAGCACTTATTAATCAGATTAACGGCCAAAAAGTAGGCACTCAAAAGAATGTAGTTATCGGACCAAGTATGGGTGGATTGATTGCTCGCTATGCTTTGCGTTATATGGAACAAAACACGTTGAACCATGACACAAGGTTATATGTTTCTTTTGATGCACCACACCAGGGAGCTAATGTGCCTATCGGAATGCAACATCTTTTTAATTATATGGCATTTAACACTACTGCACCTATAGCCGCTGCTCAACCTATCGTAAATGGTATGTTGAAAAGCCCTGCAGCAAGACAAATGTTAATTGATCAATTTGAAGGTCATTTACAAACTGGAAATGCAACCGAGTGGAATACTGGAGCAGCTACTTTGTTGCCAACAGGTTGCCCAAATTACAGAAACGCTTTCCAGACGGAGCTCGACAATATGGGCTTACCAACAACTGTCCGCAATATCGCGATAGCCAATGGAGCTGGAAACGGTGCAATGAATTATTCTCCCGATTTTGAAGCAATGAATCATACGTTCAATCTAACGGCATCACAAAGAGCCATTATTAATCTTCGTTTTACACCTGCGGTAAATGCCACCAATCAGGTGAGCCGTTTCAGAGGGCAACAAAACTTTGGTATATGGGTTACCTTGGTGGAAAGTTTGGCCAATTCAAGAGCTCCATCGTATACAGCTGGACTTGATTCTGCACCTGGTGGAAGGTTTGACATTAGTGCACTTCAGGCAGCAGCTGGAGCTGATCCAATGATAACTGAATTTTTTGATAATTTACTTGTTGATTATTTTACGTTTATTCCGACAGCCAGTGCTATGGCAGTTTCAACTCCGAGTTTTAATTTATATTCACCAATTACTGGGTCAACACCATCGCCGTTTGCCGCCTCTTCAATTCCAACAGTAAACGAAAATCACGTGACTTTGAATACACAAAATACAGCTTTTGTGTTAAATGAAATTTTAAATCCTGTTTTGGCAACTACAGAAAACCCTGCATTAACTAGCCTTTGGATACAGAATCCAGTGCAAGACAACGTTCAAATCAATACGTCGTATGCAATTGAAAACGCAACAATAAGCATCACTGATCTTTTAGGAAAAACAATATTTACAGCAAACAATCAAACGATAAATGGAACATTAGAAATTCCGGTTTCGTTATCTAAAGGTGTGTATTTGATAACCATTTCCGATGAAACAGGAAGCATTACGAAAAAAATAGTTAAAGGATAAAACCTAATTACATAAAAAAATCCCTTTCAAATTTGAAAGGGATTTTTTATTTTATTTCAATGGCAAATGCACCACTTTTTTCGTTTCAAAAAATTCGTCCGAAAAATAATCCGATAAGTTATACTGAACCGCTTTTGGGAACGAAGCCAATTCCTCAGTCAAATCGCCACCTTTCAAATACAAAATACCATTCTCCAATTCGTGGTTTTGTTTCTTTTTTACTTTGTCTTGTACCCAAAGTACAAAATCGGGCATGTTAGTTACCGCTCGACTTACTATAAAATCAAATTCTTGTTTTACAATTTCAGCTCTTTTTTGCTCGGCTTTTACATTAGTCAAACCCAAAGCTGTGGCAACTTCATTGACTACTTTTATTTTTTTACCAATAACATCGATCAAGTAAAAATCGACTTCTGGAAACAAAATTGCTAGTGGAATTCCAGGAAATCCGCCGCCCGTTCCAACATCCATAATACTTGTTCCAGGTTTAAACTCGATTAATTTGGCTATGCCAAGCGAATGCAATATATGTCGTGTGTACAATTCGTCGATGTCTTTTCGCGAAATAACATTGATTTTTGAGTTCCAATCTTCGTACAATTCGAGCAACATTTCAAATTGTTTCTTTTGACCCTCAGTGATATAAGGAAACTGCTTTAGAATCTCGTCCATACTTTATTTTTCAACAAAAGTACTACTTTTAGTGTTGAAATATTTAACCTTCGTTTGTGATTTGACTGATTTTAAATAATTATCTTTGTAACCTATTTAAAATCACATTAATGATAAATTCATCCCCCACGTTTGCTAAGAACGACAATCTAAAATTTTTTAGAACCTTAAATACAAGGGTAAACAATTACTTCAAAGACAACAACATACAAAAAACAGGCAACTGGAAATTGCATTTAAAAACGGTTATTTTATTTTCTGTTTTCTTAACGCCTTACTTTTTAATCGTCACTTTAACCGACATGCATTTTGGACTTTTCCTTTTACTGTCTATTGTAATCGGAATTGGAATGGCTGGAATCGGAATGAACGTCATGCACGACGGTAATCACGGTTCGTATTCCAATAAAAATTGGATCAACAAATTCATGGGAGGAACAATTTATGTTCTTGCCGGAAATGTATACAATTGGCAAGTACAACACAATGTATTGCATCATACTTACACCAACATCCACGGACATGATGAAGACTTAGATGCAGGGCGAATTATCCGTTTTACACAAGATGCAAAATGGTACAGCTTTCATAAATTCCAACATTACTATTCGGTTTTCCTTTACGGATTGTTGACTTTCAACTGGTCGTTAACCACCGATTTTAAACAAATGAGAGGCTATTTAAAAAGAAAATTGTCTTACGGAGAAGCTAAAAGTCCTAAATTTCTTTGGACAACTTTAGTCATTACAAAAGTAATTTATTTCTCTATTTGGATTGTACTTCCAATGCTTGTAGGCGTTACGTGGTGGAAAGTCTTGATTGGCTTTTTTGTAATGCATTACACTGCAGGTTTGATATTAAGTATTGTATTTCAATTGGCACACGTAATTGACGATGCTACCAATCCGAAACCGAATGAAGTAGGTGAAATGGAAAACACTTGGGCCATTCATCAATTGTTTACAACCGTAAATTTTGCTCCAAAAAGCTGGATTGTAAATTGGTATACTGGTGGTTTAAATCACCAAATTGAACACCATCTTTATCCAAATATCAGCCACATCCATTATGGTAAAATTGCCGATATCGTAAAAGAAACTGCAAAAGAATGTGACTTGCCTTACCACGAATACAGAACCATGAGAGGTGCTGTTATTGCACATTTCAAGCATCTTAAACAATTGGGACAAAAACCGCAATTGGCATAAACTTAAAACACGATTAACTACTTAATACAACGCAATGAACCCGTTATCGGATAGGATTAACAATTTATCAACTTCTCAAACGCTAGCCATGGCGGCATTAGCAAGAGAGTTGAAATTACAAGGAAAAGACATTATCAGTTTAAGTTTGGGAGAACCCGATTTCAACACGCCCGATTTCATTAAAGAAGCCGCTAAAAAAGCCATCGATGAAAACTACAGTACCTACTCTCCTGTTGATGGTTATTTAGAATTAAAAGAAGCCATCAGCCGAAAATTCAAACGCGACAATAATTTAGACTACAAACCATCCAATATAGTAGTTTCTACAGGAGCAAAACAATCACTTTACAATATTGCGCAATGCATGTTAAACGATGGTGACGAAGTAATTTTACCTGCACCGTATTGGGTTTCATATTTTGAAATCATTAAAATGTCGGGCGGAATTCCAGTAGAAGTCCCAACTTCTGTCGAAAGCGATTTCAAAATCACACCTCAACAATTAGAAAAAGCCATCACATCAAAAACTAAAATGATTTGGTACAGTTCTCCTTGCAATCCGAGCGGTTCTGTTTACAGTCGTGATGAGTTAACTGCTCTAGCTAAAGTATTAGAAAAACACCCTAACATATATGTAGTTTCAGACGAAATCTACGAACACATCAACTTTTCTGGAACCTTTTGCAGCATTGCTTCTATTCCGGGAATGTTCGACAGAACCATCACCGTAAATGGTGTTGCCAAAGCATTTGCCATGACTGGTTGGCGAATTGGTTATATTGGCGCTCCCGAATTCATTGCAAAAGCCTGCACAAAAATGCAAGGACAAGTAACAAGCGGAGCCAATTCTATCGCACAAAGAGCTACCATTGCAGCTGTTGACGCCGATCCAAGTGTGTTAAACGACATGGTTGCCGCTTTTAAAAGCCGTAGAAATTTAGTCGTTGGTTTGGTAAAAGATATTCCGGGTTTCAAACTCAACGTTCCTGAAGGTGCGTTTTATGTTTTCCCAGATGTGTCGTACTATTTTGGCAAAACACTAAGAGGAAAATTAATCGCCAACGCCGATGATTTCTCAATGTATTTATTATCCGAAGCCAATGTTGCAACAGTAACTGGAGATGCTTTTGGCAATCCAAATTGCATTCGTTTTTCTTACGCAACTAGCGAAGAATTGTTGACTGAAGCGATGAAAAGAATCAAAGAAGCTTTAGCTTAAAATATATGCCTCACAAGTTGGGGCTTTTTTATTGAAATTAATTTGGGCACGCCCCTTCGGGTCAGGCTTTCCGCAGTACGCGGTACTTGCTTCAATCCTTCGTGCGGCCCCGTCTAACTTAGAACATGAACAAAAAAATACTACTCCTCGGCTCAGGCGAACTCGGAAAAGAATTTGTAATCGCTGCACAACGCATCGGACAAACCATCATTGCAGTTGACAGTTACGAAAATGCACCAGCAATGCAAGTTGCCCACGCTTTTGAAGTCATCAACATGCTCGACGGCGCCGAACTCGATCGCATCGTAGCCAAACACCAACCCGATTTTATCGTTCCCGAAATTGAAGCCATTCGCACCGAACGTTTTTACGATTACGAAAAACAAGGCATTACCGTAGTTCCTTCTGCGAAAGCAGCCAATTTCACTATGAACCGAAAAGCAATACGCGATTTGGCAGCAAAAGAACTCGGATTAAAAACAGCGAATTATCGTTACGCCACAACTGCAGATGAACTCCGCAAAGGCGTGCTGGAAGTCGGAATTCCTTGCGTGGTAAAACCGTTAATGAGTTCTTCTGGAAAAGGACAATCGACTATTAAATCGGAAGAGGACATTGCAAAAGCATGGAACTATGCGGTAGAAGGTTCTCGTGGCGATGTAGTAGAAGTTATTGTAGAGGCTTTTGTAAAATTCAATTCGGAAATCACTTTATTAACTGTTACCCAAAACAACAATCCTACCTTATTCTGCGCACCCATTGGGCACCGTCAAGAACGAGGCGATTATCAAGAAAGTTGGCAACCTGCTCACGTTTCTGATGCAGCTATTGCAGAAGCACAAGACATGGCGCGTAAAGTAACCGAAGCTTTAGGTGGCGCTGGTCTTTTTGGCGTAGAGTTTTTCTTAACAAATGAAGGCGTGTATTTCTCTGAATTATCGCCACGTCCGCATGACACCGGAATGGTAACTATGGCTGGAACTCAGAATTTCAACGAATTTGAATTGCATTTAAGAGCCATTTTAAGTCTGCCAATCTTTGAAATAACATTAGAAAGAAAAGGTGCAAGTGCTGTTATTTTAGCGAGTGAAAATTCGGATAACCCGACTTTTTCAGGAATTGAAAAAATCGCTGCATTACCTAAAACAGATTTTCGTATCTTTGGAAAACCAACTTCAAGACCGTATCGAAGAATGGGTGTGGCATTGGTCAACGACTCATTAGATAAACCCATTGAAGAAATAATTGAAAGCGCTAAAAAAGCTGCTCATTTAGTAACCGTAAATTCATAAATTATGAAGAAAATTGTAACATTATTATTCCTTTTTACTGTGAGTCTTGGATTTTCACAGGAGAAAAAAACAACTCAAATTGTAGAAGCGGCATGCGGTCAATGCAAATTTGGAATGACCGATAAAAAAGGTTGTGACCTCGCCGTTAGAATCGATAACAAAGCCTATTTTGTTGCTGGAACTACTATTAACGATCACGGTGATGCTCATTCTCATGACGGATTTTGTTCTGCCATCAGAAAAGCAGAAGTTACTGGCGAAGTAAAAGACAATCGATTTGTAGCAACTAGTTTTAAGCTACTTCCCGTAGAAGAGCATGATGACCATAAAGGGCACAAACACTAAAAATAACAAGAAGCGGAATTTATTTTCCGCTTTTTTTATGGTTCTAATTTCCGAATGACTTTTGCTGGGTTTCCAACTGCTAATGAATTATCCGGAATGTCTTTCGTAACAACACTTCCTGCGCCAACAGTACATCCGTTTCCGATAGTGACACCTGGACAAATAACAGTATTTCCTCCTATCCAACAATCATTGCCAATGGTGACTGGTTTTGAAAATTCTACAGTACGCCTTTCGATAGCATCAAGTGGATGTGTTGCAGTGTAAATATGAACGTTCGGTCCGAAAAAAACATGGTTGCCAATACTGACTTTCATCGTATCCAAAACGACACAATTCACATTAAAATAAACATTTTCACCCGAATGAATATTGTACCCATAATCGCAATGAAAAGGTGGTTCAATGTAAAGTCGCTTGTGAGCATTGGGTAACAATTCTCGCAAAATAGCACGAGCATTCCCGTTCATTAGGTACTCGGTGACATTTAATTTGTGTAATAATTTTTTGGCTTTTGCTCTTTCGGCAACTACTTCTTTATCATTTGAAAAATAAATTTCGCCAGCCAGCATTTTTTCTTTTTCGGTTTTCATTCGGTGTATTTTCAAGTAATCAAAGATACTATTTCTAAAAATTTAAATTGTATTTTTGAATCTATGAATCTGATTATTCAAAACATTTCAAAACACATTTCGCTTTCTGAAGAGGAAGAAGCATTGTTTTTGTCCAAAACAGAAACCAAACAATATCCGACAAAAACTATTTTATTGAGTCCGGGTGAAATAGCCAATTGCACTTATTTTGTCAATTCTGGCATTTTACGAAGTTTCAATATCAATGACAATATCATCGAACATGTATTGCACTTTGCTTGCGAAGGTTGGTGGATTGGCGACATGTACAGTTATATTTCGAGGAAACCTGGAAATTTATTTATCGAAGTGTTGGAAAATGCCGAATTGGTTGTAATCTCAAAAGAAAGCCATCAAGAATTGTATGATAAAATTCCGAAACTAGAACGCTTCTTCAGAATACTTGCCGAAAATTCTTTAGTAACTCATCAAGAGCGATTGATGGACAATTTGAGTTTGACAGCTGAAGAACGTTTCGAAAAATTCTACAAAAAATACCCAACACTCATTCAAAGAGTGCCTCAAAAACACATAGCTTCCTACATTGGTGTAACACCTGAGTTTTACAGCAAAATGAAAACACGCTTTTTTAAGAAATGATTTCTTAATCTACATTAAGTGCCTTTCCTACATTGCCCTCGTAAATTTGTATCATAATAATTACTAAATTTATACATTATGACAAATACAGTTTTACACAAAGCAAATACAAGAGGTCACGCCGATCATGGTTGGTTAAA
>JAZKGN010000156.1:0-4650 GCA_040385945.1 Bacteroidota bacterium | reverse complement strand
TAAGGAAGCAGTTTCACGATTGGTTACCTGCTTGGTGATTTTAAGCTGTCTCATTGTATTTCTTTACTTTAATTAAAGTGTTCAGGTGGTTGTACGTTGTAAGTTACAAAAAAGTTACAAAATTGTAAAATAAAATAAAAACCCCAACTCGATTGCTCCAGTTGGGGTTACTAACTAACAAAATAACTAACCTAAAATTTGTAACTTAAACCAGTTCTTACAGAAAAGTAATAATTGGAATAGTTCGACGAATCGGTGTTTCCCATAATTTGATATTGAAATGTTGGATAAAGATCCAATTGTAATGATGGTGTGATTTTATAAAATAAATACAATTTAGCATTGGTTGTCATACTGCTAGATGAAGTAGTTTTTAGTGTCCCAATTTTCATTTTTTCTACATTTTCTGATTCTGCAAAAACAGAGTTTTTACCAGCAAAAAGCCAGCTAATTCCCAATGAGGCTGCTATACCAAATTTCTTATCCATTACAATATAATAAGCTTCAAACGGCACTTCGAAATAGGAACTGTTATAGGTGAACTTCACTTTTGTTTCATTGGCAAAAATTCCGTTTAAATTATCAATTGGAATGTCCGTTGCTACGTTTTGTGTATTTATAAAAGAATAGCCTGTTTTTTCAATTGTAGAAAAATAACTGCTGTTTATTTTTCCGACACCTATTTGAATTCCCAATTTATTATCAAACATCCATCGAACTAATACGCCATAAGTATCTTTCATTTCTGCCTTTTCCTCAAGAACAGTATTGTTTGAAATGGCATTGAAATCACCAAAGTAGCTGCCATAATTAATTCCGTAATAAGGTGCAACAATAATTTCCCGTGTCTTAGTTTCCGCTATAGTATCTGTAACGGCTAGTGAATCTTTAGGTTTTTTGTCTCTTTTTGGAGCTTTTTTATTGTTGGTTGCAGCAATAAGCGAATCAACAGATATAGATTTTTCTATTTCTTTAATAGCATTGTTTTTATTTGTATCTGATACTAATGTTGTTTCATTGGAATTTTGCTTTTCCGTTTCATTGTTTAATTTGTCTGATTTTTTTCGTTTTTCAGCAAAAGATTGAGTTTCAGAAAAGGCATTAATTTTTTTAGATGTTTTTTTCTTTTTGTAAGTAATAGGCTGATTTACAGGGTTTGAATATGCTTTATTCTTATATCTCTTTTGACTATTGTTTTTTACAACATCAGTATTGTTTTTTTCTTTTTTGGATGTTTCATTTTTATTCTTGCTTTTTTCTGACTTGTTTTCATCTGAAACCGAACTTACTGTGGCTTTTTCAGAAGAAGAATTGGTATTGTTTTCTTCAGCAATTATGGCTGAATTGCTTTTTCCGTCTTCTTTATTTAAAATGGAATTTCCATTTGCTTCCTTGTGTGTAAATGAATTTCCATTCGACACGTTATACAAAAATCCTCCAATGATAACTCCAGTAACAATGCATGAAAAAAAGAACCAAAGAAAGAACCTTCTTTTTTTCTTCTTTTTTCCCAAATCCAACTCAATTTGCTCCCACACTTTTTGTGTCGGAGCATAATCCAATTGTTCTAAATTGTCTCGGAATAGCTTTCCTATGTCTCTTTTAGATTCCATTTTTATATTTTATCGTTTTGGATGCTATTATTTTATTCTTTAAAATCATTTTAGCCTTGTGAAGATTGGATTTGGATGTTCCCTCCGAAACAGATAGCATTTCAGCAATTTCTTTATGAGAATAATCATCCAATTCATATAAATTGAATACAAGGCGGTACTGATTTGGTAATTCTTGTATCAATTGCAATAAAAAATCTAATGATAACGCATCCGAATCGATGGCTACGTCTTCATCCAAAACAGGATAAATAATTGCGTTCAAAGGTTTGTTCAGCGATGACGATTTGAATTTAGAAATTGCTTTGTTTATTGCAATTTTTTTCATCCAACCTTCAAAAGAACCGTTGCCTTTGTATTTTTTTATATTGGCGAAAATTTCGATAAAAGTGTCGTGTAAATTGTCTTCAGCTTCTTGGCTGTTAGAGCAATACTTGAGACTTAAATTGAACAAGTTTTTTTCATAGAGCGTGTAAAGCGCTTTTTGATGCGCAATACTATTCTTGATGCAACCTTGTATGATTTCGTCTAAATTCAAATGTGCAGAGTTTTAAAAAAAACGTATGAATCGTGTTTTTATTAGTCCCGAATTTTTGTCTAAGTTACTAATTTGTCCCGTATTGAAATCGATTGCTTTTGCTTTGGATGTACTTTGTTCGGAAGAACTCCAATAAAGCACATTGCTAAAATTTCCAAGTCCAGCATCGTGTAAATTATCATGAACCAATTGCAATTCGTTAATTGATGGAATACACCAATCTTTCTTCAATCCAATGGTTTGGTTTAAAGCTGTTTTTGCTGAAACACTTCCGTTATTTAAGGTGCTACAAACGCTTGGATTAAGAAAATAATTCGTCAGATTGGTGTGATAATTGGTGATGGCGACAGAGTTTTGATAGCCCGTTCCAATTTGGTCGTAATTGGCATCTGTAATTTGTGCGTTTACACAACCCCATTCTTCAACTATAGCATCGGTAGGAGCCACTTCAATATAACGCCATCCATTTGTAAAAGTTCCTTTGTCATAAGCAATGATACCGCCACTTGGACCCGTTTGTCCAATGGTATACAATGTACTATTAGAACAGTCTTTGACGAGTCTTCTTGTAATGGTTGGTGTTTGAAGTTCGAACAATTCGCCAGTAAATGTGGTGACTTTAAAATTATAATTCCAGTTTTGAACGGTAGTTGATGTGCCTGAAAGGTTGATGTTTAAATGCAATTCATCATTTAGATATAAAAATAGCCACGTTCCATCATACGAAGTATTATGATGATTAAGAGTAATAGTTCCTGTTACATCTGCAGTAAAAACAGCACCAGCAAAATCATTATTTGCTCCAGTAATATAAGGAACTTCCCAAACGCATGAGCCCTGTGGATTGCCAAACAATCCGCCACAGTAACTGATAATATCTTCTCTTGAGCAAGAATCCAATGCTACTTTCAAATCAGCATTATTGTTAACTGAAAATACAGTTCCGTCGTGCAAAGTGGTTTGTAAAGGATAACTAATACTTATCGATTGATTGGCTGGGAGCTGTCCTAAAAAAGAGCTAAATTGATTGTCGCCAAATAAAATCATTTCACCTTGTGGAATCAAATTGGCGTCGTAAATAAATACCTTAAACGGATAAATGAAGTCAATACAAACCGTATTTTCAATTGGGTTGTCGCCTTGTGTAGTTATTATTTCTAACAAAGTAAATAATTCGCTGCCTTTTTGAATGCTGTCAACCGATAGGTCTGCGGGCTCGTTGTCGTCTAAATCGGTGCAGCTGAATGTAGTGAGAAGAATGAGTGAAAGTCCAAACGCCAATTTGGTAGCGTTCATTTTACCTACAATTTTCAAAATGTTTTTTCTGTGTTGGTCAATTTTCGATTTCATAGCAATTCTTTTTGGTTATATTCAGTAGTATGTCAAAACCAAAAAGGTTGCCTCAAAAGAGTAAATAAAACAAAACCCCAACTCAATTGCTCGAGTTGGGGTTCTTTATAAAACTATAAAATTAGTTGTCTCCTTTTGGAGTAATTTTATTTTCTTCTCTTGGAGGACGTGGTAAAAGTGCTTTTCTTGACACTTTTTCTTTTCTCGTTTTTGGATCCACACCTAAGTATTTCACTTGAAAAACATCACCCATGTTCACCACATCGGAAACATTTTCGGTTCTTTCCCAAGCCAATTCTGAAACGTGAAGTAATACTTCGTTTCCTGGTGCTTCTGTATATTCTACAACAGCTCCAAAATCTAGCATTTTAATTACTTTTACTTCGTAAGCTTCACCCATTTGTGGTTTGAAAATAATCGAATCGATTTTTGCTAATACTGCTGCAATTCCGGCTGGATCAGTTCCTAAAATTTCAACCACACCTTGTTCGTCAACTTCATTAATAACGATAGTTGTTCCAGTAGCTTTTTGTAATTCTTGAATTACTTTTCCACCTGGTCCAATTAACGCACCAATAAAGGCGCCTGGAATGGTTCTCATAATAATTTTCGGAGAATGATCTTTTACGTCAGCTCTTGGTTGAGCCAATGTTTCAGTCAATTTTCCTAAGATATGCAAACGTCCATCACGAGCTTGAGCCAAAGCTTGCTCCATGATTTCATATTTCAATCCGTCAATCTTGATGTCCATTTGACACGCTGTAATTCCTTCTGAAGTCCCAGTTACTTTGAAATCCATATCTCCTAAATGATCTTCATCACCTAAAATGTCAGATAAAACGGCAAAACGATCTCCGTCAGTAATCAATCCCATTGCAATTCCAGAAACCGGACGAATCATTTGAACTCCAGCATCCATCAAAGCCAATGTTCCAGCACAAACAGTTGCCATAGAAGACGAACCGTTTGATTCCAATACTTCAGAAACAATTCTGATTGTGTATGGATTTTCAGCAGGAATCATGTTTTTCAAAGCACGTTGTGCTAAGTTTCCGTGACCAACTTCTCTTCTTGAAGTTCCTCTTAACGGACGCGCTTCTCCTGTTGAAAATGGTGGGAAATTATAGTGTAAATAGAATTTTTCTTCTC
>JAZKGN010000155.1:0-17665 GCA_040385945.1 Bacteroidota bacterium | reverse complement strand
TGTGAACAGTCATTCTCTTCAAGATTGGATTAAATTTTTTAATCTCTAATCTGTCTGGAGTATTTTTTTTGTTTTTAGTCGTAATGTAACGAGAAGTTCCTGCCACACCAGTGGTTTTGTGTTCTGTACACTCTAAAATTACCTGAATTCTATTACCTTTCTTTGCCATCTTGCTTTATATTTTTAGGATAGATTATTTAATAAATCCGTTAGCTTTAGCTGATTTTAATACAGCAGCCAATCCATTTTTATTGATTGTTTTAATTGTAGATGCAGCTACTCTAAGAGTAATCCATCTGTCTTCTTCAGCAAGATAGAAACGTTTTTTAACTAAGTTTACAGAAAATTTTCTCTTAGTTTTATTCATTGCGTGGGAAACGTTATTTCCTACCATCGCTCTTTTACCAGTAAGGTCACAAACTCTAGACATTATGCTTTTCTTTTATCGTTATTCTAAATAAGGGTGCAAACTTACGGAAAATAAATTGTAGTAGCAAAAAAATTATTGCACATTTTTTAAAATTTCTTTCATCAGTATTTCAAATGCTTTATTTACTGCTCTATCTATCACTTTTTCACGCGGTTGACCAAAGTTAAATTCTTCTACCACTACTTCGTTTGGTGTGGCGATGGCTATAAAAACTGTTCCGACATCGGCTTTTCCAGCTTCTTTTGTTGGCCCGGCATTACCTGTTGTAGCAATAGCGTAATCGGTTTTTAAAGTTTTTTGAATTTGCTTCGCCATGGTAGAAGCGACCTCAGCGCTAACTACTCCATGCTTTTCGATTAGCTCTGGTTGGATTTTGAGTACATTAATTTTGGCTTTAACTGAATAGCTAACCACACTTCCTTTAAAATAATTGGAAGCGCCCGCAACACTCGTGAGTACTTGGGCAATTTTTCCACCAGTACAACTTTCTGCTGCAGCAATGGTTTTTTTATGTTGGGTGAGCAAACGTCCTAAAACTACTTCGATGGTTTCTTCATCGTCAAATCCGACAATAATATCACCAATAATCTTGGTCAACGATTGTACGTTTTGGACAATGGCATTTTCGAGAATTTCTTTATTAGTGCCTCTCGCAGACAATCGCAATCGCACTCTTCCTGGTGAAGGTAAATACGCTAATTTTATAAATTCTGGTAAATTATTCTCCCAGTTTTCGATGCGTTCGGCAACTCGACTTTCCCCTTCACCATAGGTTAAGATGGTTTTGTGAATGATGTACGGTCGCTCATATTCGGTAATTACTTTCGGAATGATCACTTCTTGCACCAAATATTTCATTTCATACGGAACGCCAGGAAGTGAAATGTAAACGGTGTTTTCTTTTTTCATCCACATTCCTGGAGCTGTACCCATTTTATTAAATAACACTTCGCATTTGGATGGCACCAACGCCTGATCGCGATTCATTTGTGTAATTGGACGTTTGTAAAATCCTTCAATCAATTCGGTTACATGTTGTAGAACCGCTTGATTTTCGATTAAAGTATCTTCAAAATATTCGCAGAAGGTATGCTTGGTAATATCGTCTTTTGTTGGTCCTAAACCACCAGTGATAATAACCAAATCGACTTTGTTTTGAAGAGAAGCAAACGTATCTAAAATGTGTTTTTTATCATCTGAGATAGAAAGCATTTCAGTAATTTGGATACCGATTTTGTCTAATGATTTGGCTATAAAACCCGAATTGGTATCGACAATTTGTCCGATAAGAA
This sequence comes from Bacteroidota bacterium, assembly GCA_040385945.1. Taxonomy (GTDB): domain Bacteria; phylum Bacteroidota; class Bacteroidia; order Flavobacteriales; family Flavobacteriaceae; genus Flavobacterium. Next base: position 15,943 of record JAZKGN010000155.1, on the reverse strand, counting down.
TTTCGTCGCCAATGGTTACTATGGTTGCTTTCATTTATGTAAGTTGCTGAGTAACTGAGTTGCTGAGTTTTATATAAAATAAAAAACGGGAATTACTTTTTATTGAAATTCCCGATTCTCATTTTTTTTTAAATTTCGAAATCTTTTTTGATTTCTTTTATTGCTTTATCCACTTGATCTTCGATACTATCAAATGTGGCTTCTATTTCTTTTTTCTTACCTTCCGCTTTGGTCCAAGCTTCTACTTGCAGAATTTCTTCGTACGCCATTGTCATCCCAAGTAAATCAAGCGTTGGCTTGATTTTATGAGCATAGGCATACGCCAATTTATGGTCTTTAGTTTTGATTCCGAGATCAATTTGCTTTAAATCTTGCGGAACTTCAGTAACGAAAAGTGAGATTATTTGGGTTACGAATTCAGGATCATTGTCTGAAAGCGCGTATACTTTTGATAAGTTGTAGTTTAATGCCATTTTTATTTTACTTGAATTTTAAACATTTTTTTTTCTTCTAGATAACCTTCTAATACATCATTGGGTTTTACGATGGCAACTCCTTCGGGTGTTCCTGTAAAAATAATATCGCCAATTTTTAAGGTAAAGTACTGTGAAATATGAGAAATTAACTCATCTATTTTCCACAGCATGTGTTTTGTATTGCCTTTTTGAACCGTTATTCCATTGTTCTTTAATTCAAAATTAATGTTTTCTAATGAATTAAAAAGTTTTTTTGACAAAAAGTCACCAATCACCGCCGAACCGTCAAAACTCTTTGCTTTCTCCCAAGGCAATCCTTTTTCTTTGAGTTTGCTTTGTAAATCACGAGCCGTAAAGTCGATTCCCAATCCAATTTCATCATAATAATTTGGGGCAAATTTAGGTTCGATGTACTTCCCTACTTTATTAATTTTGACTAAAATCTCGACTTCATGATGAATGTCTTCGGAGAACTCCGGAATCACAAACGGATGTTGTTTTAGCAAAACAGCACTGTCTGGTTTCATAAAAACCACAGGCTCATCAGGTCGTTCGTTTTGAAGTTCCTCGATGTGTTTTACGTAATTTCGTCCGATGCAGATTATTTTCACTCGTTGTTATTTATTGTTTTGTATTGGTCTCGTGCAGTCGCTTCGCTCGTGTCATCATTTGAGTGACTGAGCTACTGGGTAGCTGAGTTTATTTTGTATTGAGTTTTCTTAATTTAATTCCAGTTAATACTTTCTTAGTATACAATGGAAAGTCAGCGCCTTGAATCCAACCATAATACCCTGGTTCTTTTTCTAAGACATCTTCTACCAATTGGTTTTTGTTTTTCCCAAACGTAAAAATCTCCTGACCTTTATCATTCAATGCGATGAATCCAGCAAAATCAACCGATTTTTTACGAGTGGTAAAAGTGGCAAGCGATTTCATGTCGTTTTCTAAATCGTCATAACGATCGAGTTGTGCTTTCAGAATCTCGTAGGTTGCCATCGTATCGGCTTCTGCTGAATGCGCATTTTCGAGACTTTTTCCGCAATAAAATTTCAAAGCCGCACTCAACGTACGCTCTTCTTTTTTATGGAAAATAGTTTGAACATCTACAGAAACACGGTTCTTCATATCAAAATCGACTTCGGCACGAAGCAATTCTTCGGCCAAAAGCGGAATATCAAATCGGTCCGAATTGAATCCAGCCAAGTCTGAATCTTTAATCATGTTATGAATTTGAGATGCTAACTCAGTAAACGTTGGCTCATTGGCTACTTTTTCATTGCTGATGCCGTGAATGGCTGTGGCTTGTGGTGGAATTGCAATGGTCGGATTTACTAACCATGTTTTGCTTTCTTTGTTTCCGTTTGGAAACACTTTGAAGATAGCGATTTCTACTATTCTATCCTTGGCAACGTCTATTCCCGTTGTTTCAAGGTCGAAAAAGCAAATAGGTCTGGTGAGTTTTAATTCCATTATAAATTATTAGCGAACAAATATAAAATTTTGTCGTTACCGTTCATCGATTTTGAAATAAAGTTTTTCTTTTTAACATAAAAAAACCCTCTCATTATATGAAAGGGTTGACTTATAATTAATTAGAAATTAGTATTCTCTATTCACATCAAATGCTTCTAAGTATTCTGCTACACGTTTTACAAAACTTCCTCCCAACGCACCATCAACAACACGGTGATCGTAACTGTGTGATAAGAACATTTTTTGACGGATACCAATAAAATCACCTTCTGGTGTTTCGATAACTGCTGGTACTTTTCTAATCGCACCCAAAGCTAAAATTCCGACTTGCGGTTGGTTGATAATTGGTGTTCCAAACACAGAACCGAAAGTTCCAACATTGGTTACCGTATACGTTCCGCCTTGTGTATCGTCTGGTTTTAGTTTTCCAGCTTTAGCTCGGTTTCCTAAATCGTTTACGGCTTTTGCCATTCCGACAAGGTTTAACTGATCGGCGTTTTTAATAACTGGAACAATTAAATTTCCGTTAGGCAACGCAGCTGCCATTCCGAGATTGATATTTTTCTTTTTGATGATGTAATCACCATCTACAGAAATGTTCATTCCAGGGAAATCTTTCAATGCCTTTGCAACAGCTTCCATCATTATAGGTGTAAACGTTAGTTTTTCACCTTCACGTTTTTCGAACGCTGCTTTTACTTTATCTCTCCATTTTACGATGTTCGTAACGTCGACTTCGATAAACGATTGTACGTGAGCCGAAGTTTGTACTGAAGCTACCATATAACCCGAAATCAACTTACGCATTCTGTCCATTTCTACAATTTCGTCGCCGCCATTTACAGAAACCGGAACGGCTTGCGTTGAAGGTTGTGTACTTTGCGAAATTGGTTGTGGTGTTGGAGTTGTCGGTTGCGATGCAACTGCTGGTTGACTTCCTCTATTTTTAATGTAATTTAAAATGTCTTCTTTGGTAACACGTTGGTCCTTTCCTGAACCCGAAATAGTTTCCAATTCAGCTATTGAAACACCTTCTTCTTTGGCGATGTTTTTTACTAATGGTGAAAAGAATTTATCCGATGTTGAAAAATCAGCTGGCGCAACACTTTCTTTTGCAACCTCAACAGTTTTCTCAACCTGAGCTACAACTGGCGCAATAGCATCCGCAGCTTTCATCGGTTCTGTACTTCCACCTTCTGTTTCGATAATAGCTATGGTTTGACCTACTTTAACGACATCATTGACTTGGAATAAAATTTCGGTTAACGTTCCCGAAACTTCGCTCGGTACTTCGCTGTCAACCTTATCAGTAGCGATTTCAAGTACCGCTTCGTCAGCAGCAATAGTTTCACCTACATTTTTAAGCCAATTCGTAATGGTTGCTTCTGCAACACTTTCGCCCATTTTGGGTAGTTTCAATTCAAACTTTGCCATATCTCTAAACTAAAGTTGTGTTGTGTTATTTGTTCCGAAGTTTCGGATTGCAAAATTAGTAAAAGTATTTAGGTTTTACCACGAATTGCATAATTTTTCACTAATAAATTGCAGTCCGAGCCGCTTCATCAATAAGTGTTATGACTTCGCCTCTATCGTAACTCGAATTGCTTCCAATTATAAAGTCGCTTGTTATTGGCAACAATTTAAAAGTGAGTGAGTTGCTTTTATTTTCTTCTAAAAACCGAATCGCTTCTTTAAAAGATATGGTATTTGTGTCTATAATAATTTCGCTATTGTCTTTAATGGATACATTCAATTTTCCGTTGATTAAGGACGCTAATTGCACCTTTTTTTGAAGTTTTGTTTCGACTTTTTCCTTGATAGAATCCGAATCGGAAACCAAAATATAGTATTCAGGAGCTCGTTTTACTTTGGGTTTTCCTTGAATTCTTTTGACTAAGGAAAAGAAAATAGCTCCGATTTGCATAAAAAAAGCAAAAAACAACGACGGATTAAAATGCTTTTTATAAAAGAAATTCATCGCTTGCTGAAAGCGTTTCATGTAGGTTCCGTCTTTTACAGTGCTTTCACCTTTGTAATGAATAACGGTAGTTTCATGAAAATAATAGTTTGATTTTCCTTTTTGCAACACCATATAACTCAAATCGATATCGTCGGAATACATAAAACAATTTTCATCAAAACCTCCAATTTCATTATACAATTCGCGTTTCATCACCATGAAAGCACCAACTAAAATAGCCACTTTTCCTGTTTTATTTTCGTTGAGATGTTGCGCGTAATATTGATTGAAAAGTTTCGATTTCGGAAGTGCTTTATACAATCCAAAAATCTTAGTAAAGGAAACCCATGGCGTTGGAACACCACGTTTGCTTTCTGGTAAAAAATGACCTGTTCCGTCGATGAGTTTACAGCCTACAATTCCCAAATCTGTTTTGGTCATGGCAAATGACAATACCTTTTCGAACGTATCTTCAGCAACGACTGTATCCGGATTTAAAATACAAATATATTCGCCTTTGGCTTGTGCCACTCCGATGTTATTCCCTTTTGGGAAACCAACATTTTCGAGATTTTGAATGAGTTGTACGTTTGGAAAACGTTTCTTCATCATACTACAACTGTCATCCGAAGAATTATTATCAACAACAATAATTTCGCCATCAATACCTTCAAGTGCTTTTTGAACACTTAAAACGCATTGCTCTAAAAAGTAGCGAACATTGTAATTGAGAATGATGACCGATAGTTGCATGGAACAAATATAATGGGAAAATTTGGGAATTTGAAAATTTGAAAATGAATTGATGTATTGAAAACAAAAGATTAGCTTATGCTCCGTTCGCTTCGCTCGGGTGCTTCGTTTCTCAAAAAAAATTGGGATAAACTCTCGCAATGACCTACTTTTGCAAAAAATTACTCTTGTGAATTATTTATCTGTAGAAAATATATCCAAATCGTTTGGCGAAAGAACCTTGTTCAAAGACCTTTCTTTTGGCATCAACAAAGACCAAAAAATTGCCTTTATTGCTAAAAATGGTTCGGGAAAAACGTGCATCATGAAAATTCTTAACGGTGACGACCAACCCGATACAGGACAGGTTGTTATCCGCAAGGAAATCAAAATGGCATTTTTGTCGCAAACTCCCAATTTGCAAGACGAATTGACGATTGAGGAAAGCATTTTCGCTTCGGATAACGAAATTTTACATGTTATAGAACGTTACGAAAAAGCACTCGAAAATCCGGATGACACCGAAGCCTATGAAAAAGCGTTTGACGATATGGACCGTCATAATGCTTGGGATTTTGAGACGCAATTCAAGCAAATTTTGTTCAAATTAAAGCTGGAAGATTTTAAGTTGAAAGTCAAAAATCTTTCGGGTGGACAGAAAAAAAGATTGTCATTGGCCATCATCTTAATCAATCGTCCCGACTTATTGATATTGGATGAACCTACGAATCACCTTGACTTAGAGATGATTGAATGGCTCGAAAGTTACTTTGCTAAAGAAAACATTACATTGTTTATGGTAACGCACGACCGTTTCTTTTTGGAGCGTGTTTGCAATGAAATCATCGAGCTCGACAACGGAAAACTATACCAATACAAAGGTAACTATTCGTATTATTTAGAGAAAAAAGAAGAACGATTGGCGTCTGAAAATGCCAGTATCGATAAAGCGCAAAACCTTTTTGTAAAAGAATTGGCATGGATGCGACGTCAGCCAAAAGCTAGAACCACAAAATCAAAATCGCGTCAAGATGATTTTTACGTGATTAAGGAAAAAGCCGAAAGCCGACGAAAAGAAAATGTAGTCGAACTCGAAATCAACATGGAGCGTTTGGGTAGCAAAATCATCGAATTGCACAAAATTTCAAAGCGTTTTGGTGATAAAGTGATTTTGGAAAACTTTAGTTATGATTTTCAACGTGGTGCTCGAATTGGAATCATCGGGAAAAACGGAACGGGAAAATCGACTTTCCTCAACATGTTAACCAAAACCATTCCGGTTGACGGCGGAAAGGTAGTCACTGGCGACACCATAAAAATTGGATATTACACACAAAGTGGTATCAACCCAAAACCGGGTCAACGTGTGATTGATATTATTAAAGAATACGGCGAATACATTCCGCTTACCAAAGGAAAAATCATTTCGGCTTCGCAGTTGTTGGAACGGTTTTTATTTGACAGTAAAAAACAATATGATTTTGTAGAGAAATTGAGTGGTGGCGAATTGAAGCGTTTGTATTTGTGTACGGTTTTGATTCAGAATCCGAATTTTTTAATTCTCGATGAGCCCACCAACGACTTAGATATTATTACCTTAAATGTATTAGAAAGTTTCTTATTGGATTTTCCGGGTTGCTTGCTTGTAGTTTCGCACGACAGGTATTTTATGGATAAGATTGTAGACGATTTGTTTGTGTTTAGAGGCAACGGAATTGTAGAAAATTTCCCTGGGAATTACTCCGATTTTAGAGCGTATGAAGATTCGGCTGAACCAACATCCAAAGACGATTCGAAAGAAAAAACCAATTGGAAGCAAGTCAAAACCATTTCGGCTGGATTGTCGTTCAACGAGCAAAAGGAATTCAATAAACTGGAAAAAGAAATCAAAGAGTTGGAATACGAAAAGAAACAAATTGAACAACTTTTTTCAGACGGAAAAGTAGCTGATAACGAAATTGAAAAGCGAGCCAACGAATTGCAAAAAGTGATTCATGCAATAGAAAATAAAGAAGAACGTTGGTTTGAACTTTCTAGTAAAATGGAATAAGTTTCACAATGTGGCACTAAGTTTATCACAAAGTATCACAATGTTTTTTTTCTTTACTACTTTGCGTTACTTTGTGCTAAACATTGAGAAACCTTGTGCTACAAAAAATAAAGTCATACCTAAGATTCCTTTACAACTCCAAAAACCAACACGGAGTGCATTCTCCATTTGTATTTAATTTGGTAACGAAATGTTTTTATGATAAAAAGAAATATCCTGAATATTCTATTTTAAAAAATTACCGAAAATCACTTTTACAAAATAAAACTACAATTGAAGTCACTGATTTCGGTGCTGGTTCAAAAGTGTTTAAAAGCAATACACGCGCCATCAATCAAATTGCAAAAAACGCTGGCATTTCATCCAAAAGATCGGAATTGTTGTTTCGAATGGTACGATATTTTCAACCAATATCCATTTTAGAAATTGGAACTTCATTGGGATTGGCGACTTCTGCCCTTTCGTTAGGAAATAAAAATGCAAAAATCACAACGTTAGAAGGTTGTCCAAACACATTAAATCAATGTCAATTGCAATTGCAAAAATTCAACATCAATAATGTAAAATGCATAAATAGTGAGTTTGAAAGTCATCTCAAAACCATCAACCATCAACCGACAACTTTCAACCTTATCTACTTCGACGGCAACCATTCCAAACAAGCTACATTACATTACTTTGAAGCATTACTTCCCACAATTAGCAACGAAACCGTTTGGATTTTCGATGACATTCATTGGTCGCCCGACATGGAAGCTGCTTGGAAAATTATTCAAAACCATCCAAAAGTAACCGTTACGATTGACACGTTTCAATGGGGAATCGTTTTCTTTAGAACCGAACAAAAGAAAGAGCATTTTACAATTCGAGTATAGCTGTCTGTAACAAAATTCATTTTAATTCTACATATACCACAATTACATTTTCATTTTGTATTTTTATAATCCAAAATCGTAATTCCTAATTCCTAAATTTATATTTTTCAATGGCAAATCCATTAATCAACATCACCAATATCAAAAGAGATTTCGTTTTGGGTAGCGAAATAATCAACGTACTAAAAGGCATCGATTTACAAATTAATAAAGGCGAATACGTTGCTTTAATGGGACCTTCAGGTTCGGGTAAATCGACCTTGATGAATCTTTTAGGATGTTTAGACACGCCAACTTCTGGAACGTATATTTTGAACGGAAAAGACGTCAGTCAAATGCACGATGATGATTTAGCCGAAATACGAAACAAAGAAATCGGATTTGTTTTTCAAACGTTCAACCTCTTACCTCGAACAACAGCACTTGACAATGTTGCGTTGCCAATGGTGTATGCTGGCTATTCTAAATCAGAACGAAATGTCAGAGCCACCGAAGTATTAGCACAAGTCAACCTTGCCGATAGAATGGATCATCAACCCAACCAACTTTCGGGTGGTCAACGTCAAAGAGTAGCGATTGCTAGAGCTTTGGTCAACAATCCTTCGATTATTTTAGCCGATGAACCTACGGGGAATCTCGACAGTAAAACTTCGGTCGAAATCATGGGTTTGTTCAACGACATTCACAAAAATGGTAACACCGTTATTTTGGTAACGCACGAAGAAGACATCGCTCAATATGCACACCGCGTGATTCGTTTGCGTGACGGAATGATTGAAAGCGACACCTTAAATGCCAATCATCTTTAAGGTTTATTAATTCACTTCTCTTTATTTTTTGTACTTTTGAAGAACAAAAAATAAAGATTATGAAAAAAATTACTTTTCTTTTAAAAACCAGCTTTTTATTAATCGCAGGGACAGCTTTTGCTCAGTACGGTTGTACTCAGGCAATTACTATTACAAATGGTTTTACAGTTAACAACATTTCAACACCTGGCGCCGGAGCTGGAAGCCCAGCAGCATGGGTAACCGTTTCTGATGACTGTCAGGGCACTGGTGGGTCTAGTAGTTCAGTACCCAATAGCACTTGTTGGAACCAAGTCTTTGACACCGTTGGTGATGACTATATGTTTAAATATACAACAGGCAATGTTGCAGGTGAATCAGTGTATTTTAAAATTGTTACTGGTCAGCAATATATGGGATTAAAAGCTTTTACAGGATGCAGCGGAACTACACTTAGCGGATGTCTTTCTGGAGCGTATGCAGCAGGAACCATCGGAGCTACCCTATCGGTTTCAGCATCAAATTTACCTGCTAATCAAACTATTTATTTTGGTGTAGGAGTTTGGACACTTCCAAATAATTTGATTTTTAATGTTACCGAATTTACAGTTACATTACCATTAAGTACAGTCTCATTTAATAACACTAATGGTTTTAAAGTATCGCCAAATCCAGTAAATGATATTCTGACTATTGCCCACGAAACCAAAATTTTAAAAGGCTTTACTATTTACAATCTTTTAGGACAGGAAGTAATGAATAATAAAATTGGCATACAACAATCTGAAATTAATGTATCAAATTTGAACATAGGAACTTATCTTTTGAACTTGGAATCTGAAGATGGACAAATAGAAGTAATCCGATTCATCAAACAATAGCAACAACACTTTTTTTTAAGAGATAAACTTATGTTTGTCTCTTTTTTTATTCACACAAAAACTATTATGAAAGTATATACCAAAACTGGCGACACCGGAACCACCGCATTATTTGGAGGCACACGTGTTCCTAAACACCACATCCGAATAGAAAGTTACGGTACAGTCGACGAATTGAATTCGCACATCGGATTAATCCGTGATCAAAACATCAATCCTTCCTACAAAAGCATTTTAATTGAAGTCCAAGACCGCCTATTTACCGTTGGTGCTATCTTAGCTACTCCTCCCGAAAAAGAAACTTTAAAAAGTGGCGAAAAAAGATTGAAAAATCTAGGCATTCAAGAAACCGATATCGAATTATTAGAAAACGAAATCGACGCCATGGAAACCCAATTGCCACCAATGACCAACTTTGTTTTACCAGGCGGACACACTACGGTGTCATATTGTCATATTGCACGCTGCGTTTGCCGACGTGCCGAGCGTTTAGCGGTGCATTTGAATGACATCGAACCCACTGATGAATTGGTTATTAAATACCTAAACCGACTTTCTGACTACCTTTTTGTCTTGGCACGGAAGTTGTCCTTAGACCTGAACGCTGACGAAGTAAAATGGATTCCCAGAAAATAATCAGTCGCAATAAAAACACGTTCTTAACTTTAATCATAAAATAAATCATTTTTTACTTGACTTATTCAGTAATAAATTTATTTTTGCATAAATTATAAAATCGAAGCAGATGTATTGGACATTAGAATTAGCATCTTATTTAAGTGATGCACCATGGCCAGCAACCAAAGATGAGCTTATTGACTACGCTATCAGAGCAGGAGCTCCGTTAGAAGTGGTAGAAAATCTTCAATCAATTGAAGACGAAGGCGAAATATACGAATCAATGGAAGAAATATGGCCAGATTATCCAACAGACGAAGATTATCTTTGGAACGAGGATGAATATTAACAAAAAATAAACAATTACAAATGAAAGAAAGTCTCCTTAGGGGCTTTTTTTTTGTTTAAATTTGCACACCTTTAAATTAAAAACCATTATGAGTTTTATTAATAGCATTATAAAAGCTTTTGTAGGCGATAAATCGCAGAAAGACGTTCAAGCAACCCAACATTATATTACCAAAATAAAAGCCATTGAGCCAACATTGTCAGCACTTTCGCACGATGAATTGAGAGCCAAAACTGCCGCTTTTAAAGAAAAAATAAAACAATCTCGTGCTGCTCAAGATGCCGAAATTGCCACTAAAAAAACCGAAGCTGAAAACACCGAAGATATCGACCTAAGAGAAGACATCTACAATGCTATCGATGCACTTGAAAAAGAAGCTTACGAAATTACCGAAAAAGTATTAAAAGATATTCTTCCTGAAGCTTTTGCTGTGATTAAAGAAACAGCCAAACGTTTCAAAGAAAATACTTCGTTAACGGTTACTGCAACTCCAAAAGACCGCGAATTATCGGCTACAAAACCGTACATTACGTTAGATGGTGATACTTCTACTTGGGCAAATTCATGGAACGCAGCTGGAAAGCAAATCACTTGGGACATGGTGCATTATGATGTCCAACTTATTGGTGGTATTGTTCTTCACGAAGGTAAAATTTCGGAAATGCAAACTGGTGAAGGAAAAACATTAGTAGCAACATTACCTCTCTACTTAAATGCTTTAACTGGAAATGGTGTGCATTTAGTAACTGTAAATGATTATTTGGCAAAACGTGATAGCACCTGGAAAGCACCTTTATTTGAATTCCACGGATTAACTGTTGACTGTATCGACAACCACCAACCCAATTCGGATGCGAGAAGAAAAGCTTACGAAGCCGATATCACTTACGGAACCAACAACGAATTTGGTTTCGACTACCTAAGAGACAATATGGCGCATGCACCAGAAGATTTGGTACAACGCAAGCACAATTTTGCAATTGTCGATGAGGTCGATTCGGTTTTGATTGATGATGCTAGAACTCCGTTGATTATTTCTGGTCCGGTTCCGGATGGCGATCGTCACGAATTCAACGAACTAAAACCTAAGGTTGAAAACTTATTCAATTTACAACGTCAATTAGCAAATGGTTTCTTATCGGAAGCTAAAAAATTAATCAAAGAAGGAAACACCAAAGATGGAGGTTTTCAATTGTTGAGAGCGTATCGTTCGCTTCCAAAAAATAAAGCATTAATCAAGTTTTTGAGTGAAGAAGGTGTAAAAGCACTTTTACAAAAAACCGAAAACCAATACATGCAAGACAACAATCGCGAAATGCCAAAGGTAGATGAAGCGATGTATTTTGTAATTGAAGAAAAAAATAATCAAGTAGAATTGACGGATAACGGAATCAAATTCCTTTCTCAAGATACCGACGAGAATTTCTTTATCCTTCCGGATATTGGGACAGAAATTGCAGCTATCGAAAAACAAAATTTAGAGAAAGACAAAGAAGCTGAAGCCAAAGAAAAATTATTCCAAGATTTCGGAGTGAAAAGCGAAAGAATCCACACTTTAACGCAGCTTTTAAAAGCTTACACTTTGTTTGAAAAAGATGTAGAGTATGTTATCATGGACAATAAAATTTTAATTGTCGATGAACAAACAGGTCGTATTATGGACGGTCGTCGTTATTCTGACGGATTGCACCAAGCGATTGAAGCTAAAGAGCAAGTAACCATTGAAGCTGCCACACAAACCTTTGCAACGATTACGCTTCAAAACTATTTCAGAATGTACAGCAAATTAGCTGGTATGACTGGAACTGCCGTTACTGAAGCGGGTGAGCTTTGGCAAATTTATAAATTGGATGTGGTGGAAATTCCAACCAATCGCCCAATGTCAAGAGTCGATAAAGAAGATTTGATTTACCGTTCGGTACGTGAAAAATTCAACGCAGTTATTGAAGATGTAACGCAATTGTCACAAGCAGGAAGACCTGTTTTAATTGGTACAACATCGGTTGAAATTTCGGAATTATTGAGCCGAATGCTAAAAATTAGAGGTGTTGCTCACAACGTTTTGAATGCCAAAATGCACAAGCAAGAAGCGCAAATTGTTGAAGAAGCTGGAAAATCGGGAGTGGTAACCATCGCAACAAATATGGCAGGTCGTGGAACCGATATCAAATTATCTCCAGAAGTAAAAGCCGCTGGTGGATTGGCAATTATTGGTACTGAGCGTCACGATTCTCGTCGTGTAGACCGTCAGTTACGTGGTCGTGCAGGTCGTCAAGGTGACCCAGGAAGTTCCCAATTTTATGTGTCGTTGGAAGACAACTTGATGCGTTTGTTTGGTTCGGATAGAGTCGCCAAAATTATGGATCGAATGGGATTGAAAGAAGGTGAAGTGATTCAACATTCGATGATGACCAAATCGATTGAAAGAGCTCAGAAAAAAGTAGAAGAAAATAACTTTGGTACTCGTAAACGTTTGTTAGAATATGACGACGTAATGAATGCCCAACGTGAAGTTGTATACAAACGTCGTCGTCATGCTTTGCATGGTGAACGTTTGAAACTCGACATCGCCAATATGATGTACGATACCTGCGAAGTAATTGTCAATGAAAACAAAGCACAAAATGATTTTAAGAATTTTGAGTTTGAATTGATTCGCTATTTCTCAATAACATCACCAGTTACATCAAGCGAATTTGACAAGCTTTCTGAAGGTGAATTGACCGGAAAAGTGTACAAAGCTGCCTTAGTCTATTACACCGAAAAAACCGAAAGAAGTGCTCGCGAAGCATTTCCAATTGTAGCCAATGTGTATCAAAATGAAGGCAATAAATTTGAACGTATTATCGTTCCGTTTTCTGACGGAATTAAATCACTCAATGTAGTAACCGATTTGAAAAAAGCATTCGAAAGTAACGGTAAACAATTGGTAGCCGATTTTGAGAAAAATATCACTTTAGCCATTGTAGACGAAGCTTGGAAAAAACATTTACGCAAAATGGACGAGTTGAAGCAATCGGTACAATTGGCAGTTCACGAACAAAAAGATCCGTTGCTTATCTATAAATTTGAAGCGTTTAATTTATTTAGAGCCATGTTAGATGGTGTGAATAAAGAAGTGATTTCGTTCTTGTTTAAAGGTGATTTACCGCAACAAAACAACAACATTCAAGAAGCTAGAGAAGTTCGTAAAAAAGAAAATTACACCGAATCGAGAGACGAAATTCAAAGTAGCGAAGAAGCGAACCGCGAAGCAGGACAAACGCAACAACGTCAGGTAACTGAAACCATTGTGCGCGAAATGCCAAAAATAAACAGAAACGATACGGTAACTGTGAAGCATGTCATGAGTGGCAAAACCGAAAGTATGAAATACAAAAAAGCCGAAAGCATGATTGCAAGTGGCGAATGGGTTTTGGTGAATGAGTAAAAAAGTCTTCAGTAGAATCCTATAAAAAATAATCCTCAATTGGTAAAACAGTTGGGGATTTTTTATTTAAAAAAGTAATTTGTAATTTAATTTCTTATCTTTACTTTAGTTCAAAAGAAAGTTAAACTATTAAAATCATACATCATGGCAAAAAGTCAAGACGCAAAAAAAACAGTAAAAAAAGAGCCGCTTAAAACAGCTAAAGAAAAGAAGGCTGAAAAACGAGACAAGAAAAACACTCCTAAAAGAGATTAGTTAAAATCCTCAAATGTAATAGTTTGAGGATTTTTTTTTGTACATTTGATATGCCTCATATAGTATTATTTAATTACTTTTTAAAAAATAATCTTATGAAAAAAATTCTCACTCCGTTATTCTTGCTTTTTAGCATACTATCGTTTTCCCAAACGGTAGAAAGTTTAAAATTAACTACAAATAAAATGTACGAAGCCTTATACAATATGGCTTATGACGACGTTTTAGATCTTACGTATCCAAAAGTATTTGACATTACCAATCGAGAGCAACTGCATGAAACACTCGACGCCAGTTTTGAAAATCGAACGCTTAGAAAAAGATACGTAATGGTACATCCTACTTTTACTTATTCGAGCATTAAAAAAATGGACGAAAAATCAATTGGTATTGTTAACTACACCAATGTAACGCGTTTGTTTTATGAAGAAAAATTAACGCCATTACAAGTTTCCGAAATTAAAAAAACGTTAACCGAATCGGGTCGCTACAAAACCATCCGATTTGAAAGCGCTAGAAATTGTTTTTATACAGAAAGTAATATCAAGATGATTGCTATTGCTGATGCATCAACACAAAACGAATGGAAGTTTCTCAACTATGAACAAGTGCAATATGATGTAGCAAAAACCGTTTTGGGCGAAGCAAGTATGAAGAAACTCGGACTTTAATTTAACAGCAAAGGTCGCTAGGAATACTCTTAGCGACCTTTACTATTTTACGTAATTAAGACTACATGGTGTCTGGAAATATTTTCCCTGGATTCAATATATTATTCGGATCAAAAACAAATTTAATGCGTTCCATCAACTCCAAATGGGTTTTCGAAAACGCAATGTCCATGTAGTTTTTTTGTACATAACCGATGCCGTGTTCGCCAGAAAGTGTTCCTTTTAACGAAACGGTCAATTCAAAAATCTCACGAATACCAAGTGGGACTTGTGTTTGCCAATTATCATCTGTCATGTCTGATTTTATAATGTTGACATGCAAATTGCCATCTCCTGCGTGACCGTAGCAAACCGATTTGAATCCGTATTTGTTGCCAATAGTTTTGATTCCTTCTAATAATTTTGGCAATTCATATCTTGGAACCACAGTATCTTCTTCTTTATAAATCGAATTTGATTTTACCGCTTCACCAACTGCTCTTCGCATTTTCCACAACGCGTTTTTTTCGTCGACGGTATCGGCAAACAATACTTCGTCAATTTCGAATTGTTCTACAACAGACAATATTTTTTCAGCTTCTAAAAGCAAAATTTCTGGATAATTACCATCGACTTCTATGAGCAAATGTGCTTCCACACCGTCTTTTATCGAAACACTAATTCCATCTACATAACGGCATGTCCAATCAATCGCATCGCGCTCCATGAATTCGAGAGCACTAGGCGTAATTCCAGCTCTAAAAATAGCAGAAACGGCTTCACACGCTTGATTGGCTTTATAAAAAGGAACTAACATTAATACGTTGTGTGTATTTCTTGGCAATAACTTCAATACTATTTTGGTGATGATACCAAGCGTACCTTCACTCCCAACCATCAGTTGTGTTAAGTTGTAACCCGTTGAATTTTTCAAAGTATTAGCACCTGTCCAAATGATATCGCCAGTTGGTAAAACAACTTCTAAATTGAGTACATAATCTTTGGTAACACCATATTTCAAAGCTCTTGCTCCGCCAGCATTTTCGGCAACATTACCTCCTATCCAACAACTTCCTTGACTGCTCGGATCTACAGGATAAAACAATCCTTTTTCATCCACAGCTTCGCGCAATACTTGTGTAATCACAGCAGGTTGGCAGGTAACTTGTAAATTTTTTTCGTCGATTTCGATAATCTTATTCAAACGTTCCAACGAAAGTCCGATACCTTTATAAATACACAAAGCGCCACCACTCAAACCTGTTCTGGCTCCCATTGGTGTCACCGGAATTTTATACTCATTAGCCAATTTCAAGACTTCAGAAATTTCATTTGCGTTGGATGGTTTGACAACTACACTTGGTGGAAAAACATAATCTTCGGTTTCGTCATGACCGTAATGAAGT
>JAZKGN010000154.1:0-3247 GCA_040385945.1 Bacteroidota bacterium | reverse complement strand
GTTCCATTCCATAACGTAAATTTGGTTTCTACTTTCTAAAAAACTTTCCGAGTAATAACCTCTTGGTTGTGCTCTACTTGCTAACCACGAATTAAATCCAGGTTCAATAATAATGACTTCATATTCCAATTCATCATTTGCAATTCGGAGGGTATCCGATTTGGAAGCAATCTCATTTTGATTTTTTGTTGTTGTATTTTTTGAAGTAGAACAACTCCATAGAAATGCAAAAATCAAACTTAAAAAAAGGAACTTTTTCATGACACAATATTTTGAATAAAAATACTAAAAATCAATTGGTTGCGCTATTCAATTAACATTTTTTTGAATAAAAAAAACCACCACTAAAAAGTGATGGTTTGCTATATAAGTGTTTTGTAATTATTTTTCTGTTTTCAACAAACTAATAACTTGTTCGGCAAGTTCGGTACCAATTCGGTCTTGAGCTTCCAAAGTCGCAGCACCAATATGAGGCGTCAACGAAATTCTTGGGTGCATCAAAATTTGAATTTCAGGAGTTGGTTCGTTTTCAAAAACATCCAAACCTGCAAATAATACTTTGTCGTTTTCTAAAGCTTCTACCAAGGCTACTTCGTCAATAACGCCACCACGAGCACAGTTTACGATTCCGACATTGTCTTTCATTTGCACAAATTCATCTTTTCCAATAACATATCCTTCTTGAGCTGGAACGTGCAGTGTTATAAAATCAGAATGTTTAAAAACATCTTCCAAAGGTTCGGTAATAATATCTACGTTGATAAATTGACCTGTGTAAAAATCGACTCTAATTTCGGCATTGCTCACAAATTTGTCAGCAGCAATTACTTTCATTCCCAATCCAAGCGCCATTTTGGCAACAGCTTGACCAATTCTTCCAAAACCAATAATTCCGAGTGTTTTACCGCGGAGTTCGATGCCGTTTGCATAGGCTTTTTTTAAGCCTTCAAAATTGGTGTCGCCTTCTAAAGGCATGTTTCTGTTGGCGTCATGTAAAAAACGAACACCTGTAAATAAATGCGCAAAAACCAATTCGGCAACACTTTCCGAAGACGAAGCGGGTGTATTGATAACATGTTTGCCATTGGCACGAGCATATTCAACATCAATATTGTCCATTCCAACTCCACCACGACCGATGACTTTTAAACTCGGACAATTGTCGATAATGTCCTGTCTGACTTTAGTAGCACTTCGCACTAAAATAACTGCAACATTATTGGTATTGATATAATTGGCAACTTGTTCTTGTGCTACTTTTGTGGTAATGACTTCAAAACCGCCTTTTTCTAATGCTTTTATACCGCTTTTAGAAATTCCGTCATTGGCTAATACTTTCATTATATTTGAATTTAAAGATTGAAAAATTTAAAATTCAATCTGACTACATTTTTATACTGTAATTTCTGTTTGTTTGTCTACAACAACTTCCAATTCTTGCATTACGTCTACCAAAACCTGAACGCTTTCCAATGGCAATGCATTATACATAGATGCTCTGTAGCCACCAACCGAACGATGTCCAGCCAAGCCAGAAATTCCGGCTGCTTTCCACATGGCATCGAATGTTTCTTGGTGTTCAGGGTTTTCCAATAAGAAAGTAGCATTCATAATACTTCTATCTTCAACTGCTGCTGTACCTTTGAATAAAGGGTTTCTGTCGATTTCTGAATAAAGTAAATTGGCTTTGGCTTCGTTGATTTTTTCAATAGCTGGAATTCCACCTAAATTTTTCAACCATTGTAGGGTTAAAAGTGAGGCATAAATTGGAAAAACCGCTGGTGTATTGTACATACTTTCAGCAGTAATATGTTTTTGGTAATCTAGCATACTCGGAATAGTTCTACCCGATTTTCCTAAAATTTCTTCTTTTACAACGATAAGTGTGGTTCCGGCTGGACCCATATTTTTTTGCGCTCCAGCATAAATCAAATCAAATTTAGAAAAGTCTAATGTTCTTGAAAAAATGTCCGAACTCATATCACAAACTACAGGAATAGTAGTTTCTGGAAACGATTTCATCTGTGTTCCAAAAATGGTATTGTTGCTGGTGCAATGAAAATAGCTTGCATCGTTTGGAATACTATAGTCTTTCGGAATGTAATTGTAATTGGTTTCTTTGGATGAGGCTACGACTACCGTTTCACCAAAATGTTTGGCTTCTTTAATGGCGTTATTGGCCCAAGTTCCAGTGTCTAAATAGGCCGCTTTTCCGTCTGCTTTCATCAAATTATACGGAACCATCAAAAACTCCAAACTAGCACCACCGTGTAAAAATAAGGCTTGGTATCCTTTGTTTTCCAATCCGAGAAGTTCCAAAACCAAAGCACGCGCTTCTTCCATAACGGCAACA
Source organism: Bacteroidota bacterium (assembly GCA_040385945.1). Classification (GTDB taxonomy): domain Bacteria; phylum Bacteroidota; class Bacteroidia; order Flavobacteriales; family Flavobacteriaceae; genus Flavobacterium. The sequence goes on along the minus strand of JAZKGN010000154.1, from coordinate 894 downwards.
AAGTCTTTACTTCTGTGCGATATTTCTAAAATAGATAAATCTGAATTGTTAAAATTGAGTATGGCTTGAGCCGATTTTTCGAAGACTTCTTGAGGTAAAATACAAGGTCCGGCGCTATAGTTGTGTTTTTTCATGGTGTGATTCCAAAAAATTAAGGTGCAAATTTCGCAAATAGGGATTTAAAAAACGATTTTATTTCGCATTTGTCTATCAAATTTATTAACAAAATCTAGTTTTACTATTAAATAGAAAGTAAAAAAGCAATCGTGTCTACATTATCAGCATAATCCCAAAGTTGAGGTTGTTGCGTTTGCCCAAATGAAATGCTATTGGGAATAGTAGTATTTGAAACGATACACTGAATTTGATCTTTATCATTTTCCAACTGCGATTGGATTTCGTTTATAGCATCATAATACTCGTAAAAAACTGAAGAAATAGGTGAAGCATAACTCGCATCTTCTTTAAGAGTCAAGAATTCATTATCCAGCAACTTAAAATTACTCATCAAAAAAACCGCTTTGTTGTAATCGTAATTGTTCGAATATTTCTCGTAATAAATCACGTCTTTGTGTTCGTACATCGCTTTAAAGAAAGCATCAAAATTATACCCTTTCGGAACGAATAGCTTAGAAACGTTGCGACATCCCAAACCAAAATACCTATAAATATCTTCTCCTAAATTCACTAAATCGTCATGCGATTCGGATCCGTTTAAAACGGCAACTGAGTTTCTGTTTTTTCTAATAATCGATGGTTTGTCTTTGAAATAATAATCGAAATAACGTGCCGTGTTATTGCTTCCTGTGGCGATAACAGCGTCGAAATTTTCTAATTTTCCATCGGTAAATTCAATATAATCAGCCATTGTTGCATCAACAGCAATAAGGTAGT
>JAZKGN010000153.1:0-10269 GCA_040385945.1 Bacteroidota bacterium | reverse complement strand
AAAGGTTGTTTACTTGTATCATTGTGAAAGGTTGTTTGTTATCTGTTTATTTGAAGACCTGAAACTAATTCTTTTGTTTGTATGCGGCTATGGTTGCGTATTTCTCGGTTTTGTATATTTTTTCAATTTTTGAAAACATGTAATTTCTGAAAGCAAATCCTAAAATCCCAGCGCCAGCCACAAAAACCAATCCGATGTTGGGGGAAAATAAATAGTACCCCAACGCATACAATCCCATCGGAATTAATAATTTCGGAATGGCAATTAACATCGTTTTTAAATTAAATGCCTGCTTGTCGCCAAAAGCACCTTTACCAGTAGTTAAATCAATCGGTGTTTTCACATAAGCTCCTCCGAGCATCACTAAATGGGAGTTGACTCCGATATTAAAAATAGCGCCAACCACAATTAATAAATAAATATGAACTCCGAAAACCAAATAAAAAGAGGCAATAATGGTTGAAATAATGGTTCCAATAACCATCAACCACCATTTTGATTTAATGTAGTCTTTGTAAGGTATGTTTTGACTCATCATCAATTGATAATAGGCGCTGTCCCAACTCGGAATAAATTGTCCGAAGGTGAACAAAAATCCGCCCGACACAAAAATCCCTGCAAATACTTGCATGGCTGGATTTCGATATGTTTCAATAGCTTGTGAAAAAAACAACAAACCATAAAAAATAAACATAAAGCTTACTATAACAGTAGTTCGTGAACGTTTGTTTCTTTTTAACAATCGAATATCGTTTTTAAGAAACGTTCCTAATGTTCCAAATTGGTTCAACCAAGTAAAATTTTCGGTTTTAGCAATATCGTTTTTCTTGGCTAAACCTTCATCCAAATTTAAATTGCTTTTAAAATAACTGAAGGCAAAATAGTACAATCCAATAGCGGCTAGAATCGGAAGCAAAAACACATAATACGTTTCGTAAATTCCCTGAAAAAATGACTGGGTATATATCGTTACATCAAACCATTTGTAATATTGCGCCAAACCTAATCCACTAACAATTCCTAAAACAGGGTAAAAAACACTGTTTTTGTTGTTGATTAACACATTGATAAAGTTGTTGGCATAAATCATGGCAGCTATTCCGATATTCCACAAAACGACTTTTAATGGCGAATAACCATTCATTAATAAGGTAATCGAAAAAGGAATGAAGAAAAAAGCATGCAACCAATTAAAAAAAGACAAGGTGGTTTTTCCCAAAGTAAAATGAACAATTGTGTTTCTTTTAATCGGTAAAGTTAACAACGGTTTGATGTTTAAAACAGGCATCTTTTGGAAAAAAAACCTCACCACCAAATCAATCACAAAATAATAAATCAGAAACTTGTTTACAGTAGAAAGCGGTTCTAAATGCAACTCTTCTTTAATAAGAAAGAAAGAACCTACGCCAGCTCCTACAAAAATAAGCATGAAATAAATAGCTAAAAATCCCATTAGAATTTTCATGCCAATATTCATTCCGATGGCAGCCGATCTAAAAAACGATTTCCATTCGAGTGTAATAAAATGTTTAAGCATTTGTGGTTTGTTTTGGTTTTTCAATTAGTTCATAAAAGTACTAAAAAGTTACAGCAATTTTCAAACTTTCCATAATTCATAACTTCTGAGTATTTCTTACCTTTGCCAAAAATAGTTACCATGTCATCATTTTATAAATTACAAGTTAAAGAAGTAAAACGCGAAACGGCCTCTGCAATTTCCGTCGTTTTTAATGTTCCTGACGAATTAAAAGCAGCGTATCAATTTGTTGCTGGACAATATATCAATTTAAAGTTAACCCTAGATGGCAAAGAAATCCGCCGAGCGTATTCAATTTGTTCCTCTCCCGAAAGTGGCGAATTGCGCATTGCGATAAAATCGGTTCGGAATGGTAATTTCTCGAAATTTGCAAACGAAAATTTAAAAATAGGCGATTTAATAGAAGTCGGTCAACCCGAAGGAAAATTCACGTTTGAACCGCATGCCGATCGTCAAAAAAACTATGCTGCCTTTGTTGCTGGTAGTGGAATTACACCTGTAATGTCGATTTTGAAATCGGTTTTGAAAAATGAAAAAGACAGTTCTTTTGTTTTGGTTTACGGAAACAAAACGCCCGATGAAACTATTTTTCATCAAGAATTACACGATTTGCAATTGCAATATGTAGGTCGCTTTTTTGTGCATTTTGTGTACAGTCAAGCCAAAGTTGAACACGAAATTTTTGGTCGCATTGAAAAATCAACGGTGAATTTTGTGCTGAAAAACAAACACAAAGAAAAAGAATTTGATAAATTTTATTTGTGTGGTCCAGAAGAAATGATCAATCTGGTAGCCACTGTTTTAAAAGAAAATAACGTTGCTGATAAAAACGTCAAATTCGAATTGTTCTCTACGTCTTCTGTAGAAAATACAGCAGCAAGTTCGCACGAAGGCCACACTAAAATTACCGTTTTGGTGGATGGCGACGAAGCAACTTTTGAAATGAGTCAAAAACAAACCTTATTAGAAGCTGCTTTAAAACAAGGTCTTGATGCTCCTTATTCTTGTCAAGGTGGGATTTGCAGTAGTTGCTTGGCACGAATCACATCAGGAACTGCAGAAATGAAGAAAAATTCTATTTTAACTGATGGTGAAATTGCTGAAGGATTAATTTTGACTTGTCAAGCGCATCCAACTTCAGCAGAGATTGTTGTAGATTATGATGATGTTTAGAAAAGTTAGCTATTAGAAGTTAGCTTTTTATCTACTAATGAAATGATGCTTTCTACAGAAATTGTTCGCATCACGTTTTCATAACCAACCACTTTTTTATTTCCATAAATGGATGTTGGAAGCAGTGGATATTGATTTCTATCCGAAACCAAACAATTTTCCAAAGGTTGATGAAACGGAGCAAATCCAGCAAACGGATGTGTGGCGCCCCAAAGTGTAATTACTTTTATTCCTAACATCGCCGCCATGTGTGCGTTTCCAGAATCCATTGAAAGCAGAACGTCTAGATTTGAAATGAGTTGCAATTCGGCTGTTAGTGATAGTTTTCCTGCAATTACGATGACGTTTTTATGATTGGAAGAAAAATCGTTTAGCTTTTTGATTTCGTCTTTTCCGCCAAGAAGAAAGATTATATTATTGGAGTTGGAAGCCAATTCATCAATCACTTTTTGCATCAAATCTTTCGGATATACTTTGCTGTCGTATTGCGCAAAAGGTGCAATTCCAATCCAATTTAACTGGTTTTTTTCGGCTGTTATTTTTAAAATTTCAGAAGATAAAATAGCTTTTTTGGGAAAGATAGGTTTCGATACATCTACAGAAAACCCGAGTTGTTTGAACGTTTCCACGTGTCTTTCCACCATGGATTGCAACGGTTTGAAAATTTTATTTTCGCTTCGAGTAAGTGCTTTCTTTTCGGTTCTGCCTTTGTTGGTAAACGCTACTTTTTTTCCGCTCAAGGTAAATAATGTCCGAACGACTTTAGAACGTAAAACGTTGTGCAAATCGGCAATGGCATCCACATCCAACTTTTTTAAATCGGAATACAATTGATACAATCCAGCGACTCCTTTGTGTCTGTTCTTTACATCGACAGCAAAAAAACTAACATTCGGAATGCCAGCAAAAAAAGGTTGAAAAAAAGGCCGCGAAACAAAAGTGATTTTTACATTGGGATGTTGATCAACAAACGCTCTGATAACAGGAACTGTCATTGCGACGTCGCCTAAAGCAGAAAGTCGAATGACAGCTATATGTTGAATTGGTTTTGACAAGATTTGTCTAAAATTATTTTTTGTTTTGGTACAACACCGGATTCAAATCGTCGTCGTTGTACATTTTCATTTGCTTGTACACTTTCATAAATTTGTCACCGTTTTCGATATCGGTCAATAAATCATCGATGGCTGTCGATAAATCGGTGCGTTGCTCTAAAAGTACATTCAGTTTTTCTTTGCATTTATCGCGGTGCTCTTGCGAAGCTTCGGCACGCGTTGCTTCTTCATTCATGTGGTAAATTTTCAAGGCTAAAATAGACAATCGGTCTATCGTCCAAGCTGGACTTTCAGAATTGATTTTTGCCGATGATTTTACCTCAACAGATGCGTATTTTTGAAGAAAATAACTGTCGATATATTCTACCATATCGGTACGTTCTTGGTTGGAAGCGTCGATTTTTCTTTTCAATGTTAAAGCAGCAACAGGATCGATATTTGGATCGCGAATAATGTCTTCATAATGCCATTGCACCGTGTCAATCCAATTTTTAAAATACAATAAATGTTCGATTTTATCTTTTGGATACGGATTGTTAATGGGTTGGTTTACATTGTCGTAAACGTGATAATCCTTAATACTTTGTTCAAATATAGAATAGGCAAATTTTGAAAACATAACGGTATAATTTTTTTACAAAGATAGTTTTTATACTTTTAAACCTGAAACCTGAAACCTGAAACTTTATGAACTTGCATTATATTTCTGAAAACAACAGTATTCTTAATCATTTTTTGGCTGAAATTCGCGATGTGAACATCCAAAAAGACAGCATGCGTTTTCGGAAAAATATCGAACGTATTGGTGAAATTATGGCGTATGAATTGAGCAAAACACTAGCCTATAAACCGATCGATGTGCAAACGCCATTAGGCATTAAACACACAACAACCATTGCTGACAATGTGGTTTTATGTTCGATTCTTCGTGCAGGTTTGGCATTGCATACTGGCTTTATGAACATCTTTGACAATGCCGAAAACGGATTTGTTTCTGCGTATCGTCATCATCCGAACAACGATGATTTTTTTGAGATTTTGGTTGAGTATCAAGCTGCGCCTTCTTTTGAAAATAAAAACTTAATTTTAATTGATCCAATGTTGGCGACGGGACAATCGATTGTAGCAGTTTTAAACAAATTGCATTTAGAACAAAAACCAAAAGAAATTCATATTGCTGTTGTCATTGCTGCTCCTGAAGGCATCGCTTATTTAGAAGAAAATCTTCCTAAGAATTGCCATCTTTGGGTAGCTGCTTTGGATGAAAAACTAAACGAAAAAAACTACATTGTGCCCGGACTAGGCGATGCAGGCGATTTGGCTTACGGAAGTAAATTATAACTGCGAAAAAAAGCAGAAAAATCCAGCCAAAATAGATACTCCCAATACCAATTCGTTTCGTAAAGTGTTTTGCGAATATTCGATTGAATTGGTTGCCATAACTGCTAATGGTAAAAAAGTGAAAACCAAAAGATCGTTGCTTTTGTTTGTAGAAAGCACAAAAATGGCGACTCCGATAAAAAAGGCAAATATCATTTTTTTGTAAGACGCTTGCAGGTTTAATGGTCTGTTAGTTAATGACAACATCGCCGAAAAAACAAAAAAGACTGCAAAAACAGTAAAAATAGAAAGTGCTAAATTTTGATACGTATTGGTGAAATAATCAATTTCGAAATTGAATGTGGCATTGTTAAGATAACTTCCTATCAACGATTTGTCGAACAACAAGGCATAAAAAATAAAAAAAACTGCCGTTGTAAACAAAGCTACAATCGGCAACAGCCAGTTTCTATAATCACGGGAAACGTGAAAAAGAATCGAAATATAAACCAAAAGGATAAAAAGCACTGCCCAAAAATGGAACAAGCTCGCTACAAATATCCATAAAGAAGCATCAAATATTTTTTCTTTTGGCGCTTTTAATGTTTGAAGGGAAACCAATCGTCTCATGGCTAAAAGAATGAAGAAATTGGAAAGCACTAACGTAACATTCTTCAAAATGGAAGGAAAAAACAAAAGAAAAAGAAGAAAAAACAGTAATGTATAACTGCTGTTTTTCGTTAAACCGTTCTTTTTTACAATAAAATTACTGAGAAATAAAGACCCCATTAACAACACTAATAATCCAATTGTTTGAACGCTATTGACAAGCAAATCAGCCCATTTCGTTTCTTGAATCTGGTATAAAAAAAAGAAAAATAACACCAAAATTACAACCAAAGAATAATTTATTGGCGTAGATTTTTTAAAAATAGTTGTTATCATAAGGATATTTTATACTTTTGTCGATGTAAATATAACACTTGTTATAGAATGGCAAATTACATCAAACACAAATAATTAAATAATCTTAGTAAGATGAGAGCATTTTTTGAAGGAATAGAAACACTTTTTGTAGATTTTTTATTTAAACCACTAGATTGGTTGCGTGCTTTAGAGTTAGATAATTGGTGGACTGCCAATATCTTTAGCTGGATTGCAATTGCAATTTGTTCGTACTACACAGTATACTGGTGCAAAGAATTACAAAAACACCAAGATAGCGGAGAAGAAAACCAAGATACTACGGCACATTCTTTTTTAAAGTAAATCGTTCCCAATATCTTTTCTAAAATACATCTTATCAAAATGTAACTTGCTTATATTTTGGTAAGATTTTTTTATGGCTTCTTGAAAAGAAGCACCATAGGAAGTAACTGCTAAAACCCTACCTCCGTTGCTTACTACGTTGCCATTATCTATTTTTGTTCCAGCGTGAAAAACAATCGAATCTGCTACATTTTCAAACCCTGTAATAATTTTTCCTTTTTCGTATTCTTCGGGATAACCTCCGGCAACAACCATTACTGTAGTAGCACTTCTTTCATCAATTTCTAAATTAACTTGGTCGAGTGTTTGAGAAGCAACTGCTTGAAACAATGTTACCAAATCGGATTTGATTCGTGGCATGACCACTTCGGTTTCTGGATCGCCCATTCGAACATTGTATTCGATAACCATAGGTTCGCCTTTAACGTTGATTAATCCAATAAAAACAAAACCTTTGTATTCTATGTTGTCTTTTTGTAATCCATTTATTGTCGGTTTTACGATTCTGGTTTCGATTTTTTCCATCAAAATGGCATCTGCAAAAGGAACTGGAGAAACAGCACCCATTCCGCCTGTGTTTAAACCCGTATCGCCATCACCAATTCGCTTATAATCTTTAGCCGTTGGTAGTATTTTATAATTCTTCCCGTCAGTTAAAACAAAACAGCTTAATTCAATTCCGTCTAAAAACTCTTCAATAACCACTTTTGAACTGGCTTGCCCAAATTTGGCATTCACCAACATGTCTCTCAATTCTGCTTTTGCTTCTTCTAAATCTTGAATAATTAGTACACCTTTTCCTGCAGCCAATCCATCTGCTTTTAAAACGTAAGGTGGTTGTAATGTTTCTAAAAAAGCACATCCTTTTTCAACGGTTTCGGCAGTAAAACTATCGTAAGCTGCTGTTGGAATGTTGTGTTTGATGAGGAACTCTTTAGCGAATTCTTTACTTCCTTCAAGTTGAGCACCCACTTTTGAAGGCCCAATTACTGGAATATGTTGTAATGATGAGTCATTTTTAAAATAATCATAAATACCTAAAACCAATGGGTCTTCCGGACCAACAACGACCATATCTACACTTTCTTGAATGCAGAAATTTTTAACTTCCTCAAAATTAGTTGGAGCAATAGCAATATTTTTGGCAATAGCATTGGTACCAGCATTTCCTGGAGCTACAAAGAGTGTGGTACATTTTGAACTTTGAAGCATTTTCCATGCTAAGGCGTGTTCTCTTCCGCCTGAACCGAGAAGTAAAATTGTCATATTTCTAAAATTATGGTGCAAAAGTAAAGTTTTAACAATAATTTCTTAATTAATCTTTTGTTTATTTTGTTTATTTTGATAGTTTTGTTCTGAATCTAAAATAAAAAATATGAAAAAATTATTACTTTCTTTATCCTTTGTTGCTTTTTGTACTGTTGCCAATGCGCAATGGACGGAACAAGCAACTGGTTTTGTTCCAGCTTCAAGAGGTTTAAGCGAAATTCGTGTTGTTGATGCTAATACAGTTTGGGCTTTGGCTTATGACGGTTCTGGTGGTGGAGCTAACATCCAAGAATTTACTAGAACAACTAATGGAGGGACTTTATGGACTCCTGGTACTATTTCAATGGGTGATCCTTTATTGGAAATTAACAATATTTGTGCTGTAAGTGGAACTACAGCTTGGGTTAGCGCATTAATTCCTGATGACGGAAATGGTGTTATTTATAAAACTTCTGATGGAGGTCTTACTTGGGTTCAACAAAATGATTCAGGATTCACTACTGTTGGAGAATCATTTATAAATTGGGTACATTTCTTTGATGCTAATATTGGTATTGCTGCTGGTGATCCAGAAGGTGGAGAGTATGAAATTTATAGAACCGTTGATGGTGGAGATAATTGGACTAGAATTTCTGGTCTTAACATTCCAAATCCAACTGCTGGTGAGTATGGCTATAATAATGGAAATGTTGCTGTTGGTAATACTGTTTGGATGCCAACTAATAAAGGTCGTATTCTTAAATCTGTTGATGCAGGTTTAACTTGGACAGTTACTCAAGCTCCTTTAACTGATTTTGGTGGTACTGGTCAAAGTGGAAGTCTTTATTTTAGTGATGCATCTAATGGGTATTTATTAAAAACTGCTACAAGCGTTTATACTTTTTATACTACAACAAACGGTGGTGCAAATTGGTCAACAGCTGCTCCATTTACAGGCACTCGTAGAATCCTTAATTATATACCAGGATCAACTGCTATAGTTGCTACATCTCAAGCTGCTCCAGTTGGAACTTCTCTAAGTATAGACAATGGTGCTACTTGGACAGAACTTGAAACTGCTGCGCAAAGAGGTGCTTCTCGTTTCTTTAATGGTTCAATTGGTTGGTGTGCGGGTTTTAGCACAAATGCAACTACTGGCGGTATTTATAAATTATCTACAGCTCTAGGAAATACAGATTTCGAAGGAACTTCTAAATTTACAGTATATCCAAACCCTGCAAATAACAATGTAACTATTTCTGTTACTGACATTGAATCATATAAATTATCTGTTACTGATTTATCAGGTAAAGTTATCATGGTAAAATCGTTATCTGGAATCGAAAATACACTTGATATTTCTTCTCTTTCAAGTGGCGCTTATTTCTTCACATTGAATGCAGATAACAAAACAGAAACTGTAAAAATTATTAAGAATTAATTCTAAATAAATAGTATTTTTAAGGGCTGACATTTTGTTAGCCCTTTTTTTTGTTATTATGGTTCCTCTTTTTCAATTTGCGTTACTTATAAAAGGCTTCCCATTAAAAGAAGCTACTTCTGAATTTGAAAAAATTCAAGCGCTTTCAGAGCTAAATTTTGAGCATTATATCAATGAAAAGAAAAAAGAAATTGTTTCTTTTCACATTCAAAACAATGACTCTTATCGTGAACTTATTGGTAAAAACAATACAGAAAACTGGAATAATCTTCCGGTAATGACAAAAAAAGATTTTCAAAAACCTTTACATTTAAGACTTTCAAACGGATTTACAGTTAATAATGTATACGTTAACAAAACATCCGGTTCAAGTGGCGATCCGTTTGTTTTTGCAAAAGATAAATTTTGTCATGCGTTAACTTGGGCAAACATCATCAATCGCTTTGGTTGGTTTAGTATCGACTTTAATTCGTCATTACAAGCTCGCTTTTATGGGATTCCATTAGATTTTATAGGTAATACGAAAGAACGTATCAAAGACCTTTTAAGTCATCGTTATCGCTTTCCAATTTTTGATTTATCAGATGTGATTTTAGAAAAAGTACTACTCAAATTTCAGAAGAAAAGATTCGACTATATTAATGGATATACCAGTTCAATTGTTTTGTTTGCTAAATTTCTTCAACAAAAAAACATTGTTTTAAAAACGGTTTGTCCTACTTTAAAATGCTGTGTAGTCACCTCAGAAATGCTCTTTGATGACGATAAAAGGCTGATGGAAACCTATTTTGGCGTTCCTGTAATCAACGAATATGGCGCTTCTGAATTGGACATTATTGCTTTTCAAAATCCAAATAACGATTGGCAAGTCAATTCAGAAACCTTATATGTCGAAATTCTAGACGACAACAATGCTGTTTTACCTTACGGAAAAGAAGGGCGAATTGTAATTACTTCTTTATATAACAAAGCGCATCCTTTTATACGTTACGATATTGGTGATATTGGAATTTTAGACGAAAAAAGCACCTTGAAAAAACCGCTTTTGAAAAAATTAATCGGACGTACCAACGATGTTGCTGTTTTACCTAGTGGAAAAAAATCGCCAGGTTTAACGTTCTACTATGTTACAAAAAGTATCATTGAAGACGATGGAAATGTAAAAGAATTTATCATAATCCAATCCAAAATTGATACTTTTGACATTGAATATGTAAGCCAAACCG
>JAZKGN010000152.1:0-8553 GCA_040385945.1 Bacteroidota bacterium | reverse complement strand
ATGGGCGATGTGTTTATGGTAAAATACTTAGGTGTTGATCCAAAAACAAGAAAAGAGAAAGTGTCAAGAAAAGCACTTTTGCCAAGACCTCCAAGAGATGAAAATGCTCCAAGAGAAGAAAGAGGTCCACGTCCGGAAAGACGTGACGACAGAGGACCAAGAAGAGATGACAGAAGAGACACTCCAAAAGAGTAATTTCTTTGATTCTATATCACAAAACCCCGACTTAAATTATTAAGTCGGGGTTTTATTTTAACGGTCTACGCAACCATTTGCTTTTTTACACTCTACTAACTATATTCTAAAACCAAACCTTATGAAAAATCTGAAAAGCCTTATTATTTCTGCAATTGCCATTTCCGTTATCTCTTGTGCCAGCGAATCGTCTGAAAACAATTCCGAAAATGAGATAAGCTTGAACAAAAAGGTCATTATCAACACCCAATCGCTGTATCCGGACTCCTATTCCAAACAAATTAAATACTATTCAAACAATGAGGTCGTTGCTGACACTACATTCAATATCGACAATCAATGGGTAAGCAGAAGAGTAATAACATTGAGCGGAACCACAAAAACATTCAAGACTTATGACCCAGCCGGCGCTGTAATAAGGCATAGTGAGGAAGTCTATGACAACCAAAACAGGATCATAAGCAGAAGGACGTATATCCCTTTAAATTTAATTGAAGTTTCATTTGTTTATAACAATGACGGCACTATAACTGCCAATGCCACGGATGTGTCAACCCAAATTACTTCCTACATCGCCACCTATCTCAAAAATAGTGATGGTTTGATCTACAAAGAGGTTAGGCCGACGATTGGCCCAAACCCTGTAACCGTTGAAAGCACGCTTCTTTTTGACAATTTAAAACCTACTTCTTTAATTAACTCGGTTTCCACAACAACGATTTCCTTCGATTATTATTCCAATCCGATGCCCACCGATATATTAAAACCGACAGTTGCTCTTAATAACGAGGTGCTATTAGGTCTATCATTGATAAAACTTGCCGAGGAAGGAAATTTTTACTATAAACGAAATGACTCGAGCAGCAACGGAACAACCACAACATACCTTACTAATTTCAATGCTAGTGACTATATCGATTATTATAAATCGACCTATCTAAACACCACCTCCAATAATCTGCTGACCACAGAAATTTTTTATTACTATAATCAGTAATTAAAAAGATTGGTATTTGGGAAGTCTCTTTTACCGAGGGGCAACGCAACCTTTTTAAACCTTCCAAGACTATAAGAAGTTATAAAGTGGTATTTATAATTTAATGGAACTATCCCTGTCTTCAACTTTGAGGCAGGGATTTTTTTTAACATGGTTTTTAAAATGGTAAATTTTTTTGTAATTTGCTTATAACTAACTTTTAAACAATATCAAATATGAAAAAACTTTTCTTTATCCTTTTTTTAGGAGCTATCAGTTCTTCGTGTTCCAGCGATTCTTCATCAGGACCAACTTTATCGAATGTTCCAGAGGCGAAAGCAGAATTTGACAACAATAATTATGGGATTTACAAAGGCGTCTTTGTAGGTTCATCGGGAACTGTCTATATCAATATAAACAATGAAGGAGTTGTATCGGCCACTTTGACAATTGACGGATCGTCGTCGACTTACAGCACCACCGAGACGGTTACTGAAAATTCAACAACGGAAGGATTAACATTTACAAACGGAAGCAATTCTTTCGATTTTAATGTTAACGCCGATGGAACGAGCCCAACAATAAGCAACGTCGACATCATTGCTCATGCCAATGCCAGGATGGAAATCATAAAAGAACAATCAGATTCATTGGCAAGATGCTATATCGGCAGTTTTAGCGGTGATGACAATGGAACTTTTAATGTCGTTTTTGATGAAAATGGACTGGTTGGACTGGCAAAATCTGACGAGGACGATAACGCCTTCTATTTATATGGAGGCGCGCCAGGAGAGACAACAATTAACGGGTATTTTCCAGGCGGCAACTTTGGCGGAATCATTGAGGGCAATACCATTCAAGGAGGCTGGGAAAATGATATTCCAGAAAGCGGAAGTTGGTTTGGCATCAGGAAATTATAAGCTTAAAAGATTCTTTACCATAATCCGTTTCAAAAATTTGAAGCGGATTTTTTTTGCCTTGACGCAACCTTTTTCCCTTTTTTCAGACTTTGATTTAAAAGCCGATAATTATGAAAAACTGTACCACCTTTTCGAAAATTTTTACCTTATTATTTTTAATGCTTTCCATCAATAGCTGCAAGGATATTGATGATACGATAACCTACGCCAACGCTGAAGATTTGATTCAGAAAGATTCGGAATTATTCGAGTTGCTGGATCGGGTAACCAAAGAAGAAGATGACCCGATGCGGGACATTGTTTGCATCGATTTTGTTTATCCCATTAATTTATTGCTATACAACTCCAGCTTTCAACGTATCGGTGCTGTAAGCATAACTGGTGATGACAATTTTAGCGCCTTTCTCGGAGTGCTGCCAGCCGATCAATTTCTTAGTATTAGTTATCCTATCACTACTACGCTTGCCGACGGCACACAATTTACGGTTAATAATAATGCCGAGTTAAAATTGGCAATCGACAGCTGTTCCAGAGAAGACATTATTAGTTATTGTGGCGGATTATTCTGTACCTCTACTCCAACAACGGTGACACCTTGCGTATGGAAAGTTCAGTATGATGCTTTGGGTGACAATAGATACCTAAGCGGCTATTTTGACGTCAATCAAGACGGCACAATTAACCTATATTATGACAACCAAATATATAATGGCAGCTGGACATTCCTATTTGTCAATAATGAAATTCATATGAATATAAATTTGGAAGGAACTTCTCAGGTCGCCTTAGACTGGAATATAGATCGAAAAATAATTGTAGGGGTAGACGAAATGATCATTGAGAATTCTCCCAAAAATATCCATTTAAAGAAAACATGTCAGGAAACAACAATCTATGCTATTGGAGACATTGGTCCAGCCGGAGGAATAGTGTTTTATGACAAGGGTTCCTATAGCGATAGTTGGCGGTATGCAGAAGCGGCACCAACAGATTTAGCTTATTTTGAATGGGGTTGCGCCAGTTCATCAGTTGCAAATTCACAGAGTGCCGATATCGGTAAAGGACTTTTTAATTCGGGTGCCATATTGAATTTTCACGATGGCTTGCTTAATTTTTACACTACTCCAACTGTCTGCAGCAATCTAAACAACGGAACCGTTGTCGCTAAAGAAGCTTTAGGATTCCAATTAAATGGAAGAAAAGATTGGTTTTTACCTTCAGAAAACGAATTAGCCTTGATGTACAGCAATTTACATCAGCAGGGTATTGGCAATTTTGCAAGCACTATATATTGGAGTTCCACTGAAAATGACGCAACTACAGTTAACACAATAGATTTTTCAACCGGGCTAAGTGGAACAAGCTTAAAGGTTCCGACAACAAATACGGTAAAAGTTAGATGCATTCGTTATTTTTAAAAAAAATATTTTTTGGACTTAGAAGATTTAATAAAATCCTGCAAAAAGCAGAACAGCAAAGCACAAGAGGAGTTATACCATTTGTATAAGAATACTCTTTTTGTGTTGTGCCTCAAGTATTGCCAGAACGAAGCGGAAGCCGAAGACAATCTGCACAATGCATTTATTGAAATCTTTACCAATATTAAGCAGTTTAAAGGCAGCGGTTCTTTCGAGGGATGGATGAAAAGAATCACTATCAACAAGGCGATTAGCAGTTACAAGAGCTCATACAAATTAATCCCTCTTAGCGACAAAACCTATGCTGACACCCAAATTGAAGAAAGCGAATTGGAGGAGTTTACGCTTGATTACATTTTGTCGCTTGTTCAGAATTTACCAAATCAATACAGGTTGGTTTTTTGCTTATATGAATTAGACAACTATTCGCATGCGGAAATTGCAGATATGCTTGAGATAAGCGTTGGAACCTCCAAATCAAATCTGCACAGGGCAAAAATGATTTTGAAAGAACAGATTAAAGCAAATACGCCAGTTCATAATTTGAATATGAAATATGGAAAATAAAAAAGACATAGGAAAAGCCATTAGCGACAAGCTGAGTTCTTTGGATAAAACTCCAAGGGAACAAGTTTGGAGTGGCATCAGTTATGAACTTCAAAAGAAGAAAAAAAGAAGGGCCGGTTTCTTTTTCTTTTGGATAAAAACCTTAGGCATACTGCTTATTGGAGCAATGGTGGTGTTCTTTGTTTATAATCAAAATTCAGGATTTAATCGGAATCCTTCTGACGATGCCAAAGATGCTATCATCATCAATAGCGCAAACGGCGAAACGATCACGGTTATTCCAAACACCGAAAACAATGGTAAAAACAACGAAGCGCAGTCTGACGATAAAGCGTCTGGAAATAATGACACATCCATCGACGGCCATGACATTCCCAACAACAATAACGGAATTAGTGAAAAGGATGAAGTTGGTAACAGCAACGGCATCAAAACTAAAATCGGCAATAAAAATGGAGTCAGCCTAAGGAATTCAGTTAATGCCAAAAACAATTCCAATCTTCGAAAAAATACGAAAGGGGAAAATTTGATAAGCAGTCAAAATGATAATGCTTCAGGTACAGGTTCAAAAAAATCATATTCAAAAAGAGGGTCTTCTAACTCTAAAAAAAGTAAGTCGCCATTGCTTGCTAAAAACAAAGTCGATGCTTTAAGTGGTAAACTTTCTGACAACCAAAAAGAAAAATGCAAAGAAAATGCTTCGAATGGCAACGCAGCTCTTGATGCAAATAAAAGCACCTTACCGGTTAGTGATTTGAGTTCGCTGCAGGATAAAAGCACCAATGATAAAATTGTTGAAAGCAGTACCAGAAAGAAGGATTCGGTAGCGGCAAAAAAGGAAAAGGAAAAAGAGATAAACATTAATATGTATCCAAAAGACAGCTTAAAAGAAGAAACCGAAAAAAAATATCACAAATTTTACGCTGACGTCTTTTTGTCGCCGACACTATATGGCTATTTTGCCAACAGCTCAACGCTTGACCGTCGTTTGGATTCACTTCCTAAAAAAACCGAGATTAAATACGGCCATGGTTTTGGACTTACCTATGATTTAACGGACAGGGTTTCAGTGCGTATTGGTTATCAAAAGATCAATTTGATTTACATTACCAAAAACGCGCCCGTAAATACTAACAATTATCGCGGAATCGCTTATGGCCCGAATCTATCTAATGAAACACTCTACATGATTTCAAATTATTCCGAACGCATGGATATCACACAACGAATATCATATACTGAGATTCCAATTGAAATCAAATATTTAATATTGAATAAAAATCTTGGTATCAAATCGAGTTTTGGTTTTAGCTATTTAATGCTAAATGAAAACAAGATCAACATTAAAACATCAAATGGGTTCGATATGGCTATCGGGAAAACCAAAGACTTGACGAGCACATCGGTTTCAGTAAATTTAGGTTTTGAATTGGATTATCCAATTTTTAAAAACACAAAACTCTTTATCGAACCAATGCTTAACTATCAGATAATGGCCTTTTCTGACGGTAATTACAAACCCTACGTTTTTGGAATCCATACCGGAATCCGATATAGCTTTAATAATAAATAGGTTAGTTATAGTTAGTTAATTCAACCCCAATCCAGCGTTTGGATTGGGGTTTTTTATCTTTACCAGTTAAAGATAGGAAGGCTGCGTTTTGGATTTTTATTCCAAAGTCCAATCTGAAATCCTTTTGAGTAAGATCTGTTAAAAATGCCTATCTGCAAACCGTGATTAGTAATTGATTGGTTGACCAAACCTATCTGCAATCCGTCCAGCTTTTCGGATTGGTTATAAGCTCCAACGACAAAACCATTTAGGTCGTTGTTGGCGTTGATTAATCCAACAGCAACTCCATTCTGGCAATCTGCCAATGTTCCTAATGGAGCAATCGAAATTCCATTGAAGTTTTCGAATTTATTCCCACAGGAAATATTTAGTCCATTCATGCTGGTATTGGTGAAGAAACAACCGGTACTTATATTGAGTCCGTTTAATTTTAAACGCGGCGTTTTTTCCCATGACGGTATATGGAAATCCGGTTTTTTGGTTTGCTGTAATGTGTCTATAACCCTTAATTGGCGTTTCTTATGTAAACTTTCGGGCAGATACATAATTCCCATAACTAGCGCTAATGCTCCGACAGCCGGCGCTGGATTGACTTCGATATTCAAGCCATTAATTGTCTGTTTCTCGACAAGTTTATTGTCGATGTGTCCAAACCCAAGAACCAATCCATCTACTTTTCCTGTTTTCCTTGACATAGGCGATACACTAAAAATGTGTGTTCTTTTTTCGGTGGAGAAATCTGTTTGCCTCACTCTACTCGTGTGTGTTTTAATTGAGTCTTGGGCAAAAGTGATCTTAGTTACTAAAATCAACAGTAAGAGAATTTTTGTTTTCATAATTTTAAGTTTTATAAGACCAAAATTATTGTGATTATCACATTTGTAGTTGTCAAAAACAATTATTAAATTTTATATATTTGTGATTATCGCAAAATTATGAATAACCAAGATTTATTTTTAAAAGCAATTCGCAAGGAACTCAGTTCAAAAAATTCCATCAATGATGAAATAGCCGGAGTTTTGAACATCAGCTATGACGCGGCACACAGGCGTGTATCCGGGAAAAGCAAATTTTCAATTGAAGAAACTGTCGCTTTGGCCAATTACTATAATATTTCATTAGACAATCTTTTTTCCAAAAGCGGAACTGTAATCATAGAGAAAACCATTGAGATCACATCTTTAAGGGATATGTTGGAATATTTCAAAAAATCAGCTACCCAAATCGCCGAATTGACCAAAACTCCAAATTCGACCTTATATTATTCAGCAAAAGACATCCCACTATTCTACTTTATGGATGGCACTATTTTGTCAAAATTTAAAGCGTATGTGTGGCTCGCGTTTCTGAATCAAAAACAGCAAAATGTTTCTTTTGAAAAGTTTGTAATTGATGAAGCTTTTCTTGAACACACCCAAAAGTTGAAAACAGTTTATGAAAATGTCACGGTTAAAGAAATTTGGAATGACACAACAATCAATAGCAGCTTACAGCAAATCCTGTATTTTTACGAAGCCGGCTTGCTGAGTTTTAAAAGTGCCGTGGCACTATACAATGATTTAAAACGAATTTTAAACCTGATAAAAGAAAAATGCAACCGTACAAATTTTTCTATATTTTACAATGAAATCATTCTTTTGAACAATAATCTCTTGATTGAAACCAATGAAAAGCTGACTATGTTTGTGCCTTATACGTTATTGGGCTATTTCATTACGGCTGATCAAGAAAGCAGCAAAAATGTATTGGGTTTTTTTAACCAGCAAATTGACAATTCAAAGCTGTTAAATCAGGCTGGAATCCGCGATCAAAATCAGTTTTTTAATAAGGCATTTCGAAAAATAGATTATTATATGGAAAAATTAAATGACCAGGTTGATCTGCAATTTTAAAAAATATTTACTATTTTGTAACTTTTTTGAAACATATAACGTACAACCACCTGAACACTTTAAAGAAAAGGAGAACATAAATGAGACAGCTCAAAATCACCAAGCAGGTAACCAATCGTGAAACTGCATCCTTAGACAAATACCTACAAGAGATCGGAAAAGTTGACTTAATTACTGCTGATGAAGAAGTAGAGTTAGCACAAAAGATTAAAGCCGGAGATCAAAGAGCGTTAGAAAAATTGACAAAAGCCAATTTGCGTTTCGTAGTTTCTGTAGCTAAACAGTACCAAAATCAAGGATTAACGCTTCCCGATTTGATTAACGAAGGAAACTTAGGCTTGATTAAAGCGGCTCAACGTTTTGATGAAACCCGTGGTTTCAAATTCATATCTTATGCCGTTTGGTGGATTCGTCAATCAATTCTTCAGGCATTAGCAGAACAATCTCGAATCGTTCGTCTGCCTTTGAATAAAATTGGTTCTATAAATAAAATCAACAAGATGTACGCTTTGTTAGAGCAATCCAATGAAAGACCACCATCTGCTGAAGAAATTGCAAAAGAACTTGATATGACAGTAAATGATGTAAAAGAGTCTATGAAAAACTCCGGACGTCACTTATCAATGGATGCACCACTTGTAGAAGGTGAGGATTCAAATCTTTATGATGTATTGCGTTCCGGTGAATCTCCAAATCCTGACAGGGAATTGATTCACGAATCATTGCGTACAGAAATTGAGCGCTCATTGGAAACTTTAACACCTCGAGAAGCAGATGTTGTACGTTTGTACTTTGGTTTAGGCGACCAACATCCGATGACATTGGAAGAAATCGGAGAAACTTTTGATTTAACCCGCGAACGTGTTCGTCAGATTAAGGAAAAAGCAATCCGTAGATTAAAACACACTTCCAGAAGTAAAATATTAAAAACATATTTAGGTTAATCCTAATAACGATAACAACAGTCTGATTAACTGTTCGTTTTTTGATTGATGATTGAAACTCCGGCTGA
>JAZKGN010000151.1:0-6330 GCA_040385945.1 Bacteroidota bacterium | reverse complement strand
GGCTTCGGATTTCGTTGTGGCTTTTTAGGAATGCTGCATTTGGAAATTATTCAAGAGCGTTTGGAGCGCGAATACGATATGACTGTCATTACAACGGTTCCCAACGTTTCGTATTTGGCGTATACTAAAAAAGAACCAGAAGTTGGTTTTGTAGTCAACAATCCGTCTGATTTACCTGAACCTTCTCGTTTAGACAGAGTGGAAGAACCATTTATAAAAGCGACTATTATTACAAAAGCCGATTATGTTGGTAACGTAATGAGTTTGTGTATTGAAAAACGTGGTGTGATTACCAATCAAACCTATTTAACAACAGAAAGAGTCGAATTGAATTTTGACATGCCGTTGGCAGAAATTGTATTTGATTTTTACGACCGATTGAAAACGGTTTCCAAAGGATATGCGTCGTTTGATTATACTCCAATTGGAATGAAAGAATCTAAATTAGTGAAATTGGATGTGTTGTTGAATGCACAATCGGTTGATGCGCTTTCGGCTTTGATTCATGAAAGCAACGCCTACAACATTGGTAAAAAAATGTGTGAAAAATTGCGTGAGTTGATTCCGAGACAACAATTTGACATTCCGATTCAAGCCGCAATTGGTGCTAAAATCATTGCGCGTGAAACGATAAAAGCCTTGCGTAAAGATGTTACTGCCAAATGTTATGGTGGTGATATTTCGCGTAAACGTAAATTACTTGAAAAACAGAAAAAAGGTAAAAAGAGAATGCGTTTGGTAGGAAATGTAGAGATTCCGCAGGAAGCGTTTATGGCTGTTCTTAAATTGAATGA
Organism: Bacteroidota bacterium; assembly: GCA_040385945.1. Lineage (GTDB taxonomy): Bacteria > Bacteroidota > Bacteroidia > Flavobacteriales > Flavobacteriaceae > Flavobacterium. The sequence continues at coordinate 5,536 of JAZKGN010000151.1, read as the reverse complement.
TTAAAAAATTTAAAGATTAAATAATTTGAAAACCCGATGGCGAAAGTTGTTGGGTTTTTTGTTCCCTTCTGTATCAGGTCGGAACAAAACACTATTTTTGTTTAAATACTTTCATTATGCACGACGAATCTCCTAAACGTTTTGACCGAATTATCGCCATTTTGATTCAATTACAATCAAAAAAGATTGTGAGAGCGCAAGAATTGGCGAGTCGTTTTGAAGTAAGTTTACGCACTATTTATCGCGACATTCGAACTTTGGAAGCATCGGGAGTTCCTATTTATGGTGAAGCTGGAATTGGTTATTCGCTGGTTGATGGGTATCGGTTACCACCCGTGATGTTTACGCGTGATGAAGCCAGCAGCTTTATCGCTTCCGAAAAACTGATGCAGAAATTCATCGATAAGGAATTGGGACAACATTATCAATCAGCTATGTTCAAGATCAAATCGGTGATGCAAAATTCGGATAAGGATTGGCTTTCGGATATTGAGTCAAAAGTTTTGATTCAGCCTTCTACAGAAAATTTATTTAATGAAAATGTGCCCAATGCTATGGTGATTCTCTTTAAAAGTATCGCCGACAAAACACAGGTAATTATACACTATCAAGCTTTTGAAGCAGAAAATGCTTCCGAAAGAACCATAGAGCCAGTTGGTATTTTTCATGATCATAACAATTGGTATGTGTTTGGATTTTGTCATTTGAGAAACGACTACCGTCAGTTTCGTGCCGACCGAATTGAAGGCATCAAAAACAACAATATTCCTTTCACAAAAGAACACAATGCCTTGGAAACCTACCTAAATAAGGAAAACGAACATCCCACAACAAAAGTCCGTTTGTTAATAGATAAAAAAATCAGCAAATACCTTTCGTACGAAAAAAAATACCACGGTTTTGTTTCGCAGAAAAATGTTGGTAATTTGGTGGAAATGACATTTTTATCACGTGATATAGAAAACGGATTTGCTCGTTGGTTTTTGATGTTTGGAGATTCCGCAACCATATTGGAGCCTGAACGCCTAAAAGATAGGGTATTAGAAATGATGAAAGTTTACAAAAAGAAATTAGAAAAAACCCCGTAAACTAAATAGTATTCGGGGTTTTCTTATTATTATCTTTCCCAGAAAAAAGGTGGATCAATTCCTAAGGCTCGCAAATAGACATAACCTTGCCCACGGTGATGAACTTCATTATCGATAAAGTACAGAATATTATTGATAATTGGAAACTCATACTGCCCAAATAAATTAAATGTTTCTCCGAAATCTTCTACAGAAAGCTGTTGCCAATACTGATTGATTTCTTCAGTAGCCTGATCCCATTTTTGCAAAAACTGTGCTTTGGTAGTCGATTCGCCAATATCTTCACTATACGGTTTAGAATCCCTGGTTACAATTCCTTTAAGTGCAGGAGCTGCGATGGATAATAATTCGGTAGTCAATTGAGAAAAAGTCCGCATTCCACCAACTGAAAATTCGAAAAACTCTTTTTCAGGAAAAAGTTCAATTACACGACGTGTCAAAGTTCGGTGTCCTTGCCAATGAATTAACAAATTTTCTTTACTGATTACTTCTGCTGTTGTTGTCATAATGATTGTTTTTATATGTTTATACTGCAAAGCTAAATCAGTAAAGTGACAACTGTTTGTCAACAGGTTTTTGAAAATGAAAAATCTTTTGAAGTTTATTTTCTTTGTACCTTTGCAATCTAAAATTTTAATACACAATGCTAGAAGATAAATCCCCGCAACGAACACCACTTTCACAATTGGGAGAATTTGGCTTGGTTGAACATTTGACCAAAAATTTTGATGTCAAACAAACTTCCACACTTACAAGTATCGGTGATGATGCAGCTGTTTTGGATTTTAAGGATAAAAAAGTAGTCGTTTCTACAGATTTATTGATTGAAGGTGTTCACTTCGATTTATCGTACATGCCTTTGCGCCACTTGGGTTACAAAGCTGTCGTGGTGAATGTTTCTGACATTTGTGCGATGAATGCGAAACCCACTCAAATTACGGTTTCGGTAGCAGTTTCCAATCGTTTTCCGTTAGAAGCTTTGGAAGAATTGTTTGACGGAATTGCACATGCGGCCAAATTTTATAATGTGGATGTCATTGGTGGCGACACGACTTCTTCACAAAAAGGTTTAATTATTTCGATTACTGCAATTGGCGAAGCCAATGAAGAAGATATTGTGTATAGAAGTGGTGCTAAAGAAAACGATTTGCTTGTAGTGACAGGTGATTTGGGTTCGGCTTACATGGGATTGCAAGTTTTAGAACGTGAGAAGCAAGTGTTTCAGGTAAATCCGAACAACCAACCCGATTTGGATGCGTACACCTATTTAATAGAGCGACAATTGAAACCAGAAGCACGACATGATATTCGGATTTTGTTGGAAAAATTAGAAGTAAAACCTTCTTCGATGATTGATATTTCTGACGGATTGTCGTCGGAGATTATTCACATTTGCAAGCAAAGTAAAGTAGGTTGTAATTTATTTGAAGAAAAGATTCCGGTTGATCCTCAGTTTATCAACGTTTGTGAAGAATTTAATATTGATAGTACAACTGTCGCCATCAATGGTGGTGAAGATTATGAATTGTTATTTACGATTGCTTTGGAAGATTTTGACAAAATAAAAGCCAATCCGAATTTTACCGTTATCGGACATATTACCCAAGAAAGCGAAGGCTATCATTTAATTACCAGAGCCAACACAAAGATTCCACTAAAAGCTAGAGGTTGGGATGCTTTGGAAGAATAAAACTATGATGTTTATAAAATTAAAAACCACTAATTAGTGTAATTAGTGGTTTTTAATAAACTTCGATTTTATACAAATTATTTTACCATCATTCCGTTTTCTTTAGCCTCATCGACTAATTCTTGGTCGGTATAATTTGTTTTTCCAATAAGTTCTTTCATGTTTTCAATCCGGGTTTTCACCGAACTGGATGAAATTGGAATATAAAGAGCAACATCTCCAGCTGGAATTCCCTTATTTAAAAAATGCAGAATTTGTCTGTCGATGACATCCACGTAAATTTTTTCTTTTTGCTGTTGATTCAAAAATTTGATAACAGAATCGCTGTAATACTTTTCACCTTTAATAACGGTATCGATTGCCAATATCATGTTGTCGTAGGTAAGGTCGTTTTTAATCACCAATCCAAGTGGATTGATTTCGTCGATAATTTTTTGGACTTTCAAACTTTCGGAATGCATTGTTAGCAATACGGTTTTGCAATCGGGCATTTCATTGTTTAGCAATTTAGCTAAATCTTCTCCTGTTTGAATGTTTTTTTCTTCATAAACGGGCATACTGACATCTAAAAAAGCGATGTCGAAGGTAGTTCCGCTACTGTTCATAATGGTTTCATAACCTGTTTTGCAATCGACGGCTTGGGTTATAGTAAATTCGATTTTTTTGTTAGGAAATCGTTTAATCACATTTTCGTATCCTTGAATAATAAAAGGATGGTCGTCTACGATTAAAACTTTAATGTTTTGGGGCATTTTTATTATAGTTTAATGGTTTTGTTTTCAAGTGGAAAAGTAATAATAATTTTTGAACCTTTACCAATTTCTGACTTAATATCTATGATTCCTTGACATTGTTGGGTTCTTGAAACTATGTTTTTAATTCCGATTCCTTTACTTTTTTTGCTGTTTATGTCATAGCCAACACCATCGTCTTCAATATTAAAGAGTAGGTTTCCTTTTTTATCTTTTCTAAAATGGACTAAAATATTATTGGCTTGGGCGTATTTATTGATATTTTGCAATGCTTCTTGCAGAATTCGGTACAAATTAATTTTAGACATGTTTGACACCAATTCCCAGTCGATATCTACTGCAATAATAGATTTGATTTTAGCAGGATTAATTTTAGCCTGTTGCTCTAACAAATTATTGATGATGGCAACGAAGTTATTGATTAAAACCAAATTCTCTCTGTTAAGTTCATGTGAAATGTCACGAAGATCTTGCTCAATAAGTTTGAGTTCGTTAAGGTATTCTAAACGTTGTTGTTTGGCATCATCGTCATCGATATTATTTAAGCCGTCTAAATTGAGACGCAACCCAAACAATCGTCCTAAAACACCATCGTGCAGTTCTTTAGAGATACGCCTTTTTTCGAGATCCCGACCTTCTTCGAGTTGGTTTTGATGGGAAATGATAAGACGGTAAATTTCTTCGTTGGCTTGTTGTTGTGATTGCTTGAGAACCAATTCGCGCGAACGTGAACGTTGAATTCTTATAAAAAACAAAAAGCCTCCTATAATGATTGCACCCATGAAGTAGTTGAGGATGTTTCGGTTTTTTTCTTCAAGGGAATCTTTTTCTTTTATGATTTCGTCGGTTTCGAATTGAATTCGTGCAAATTTATCTTTTGACTTTCTATCTGACTCATTCAAACTATCACTAATTTTAATATATTCACCTCTATATTTTCCAACATTAGCACTATCAACTTCTGAAAGTTGTTTTAGTACTAATAATATATCTCCAGAATTATTAATGAATCTTGCGTCTTTTAATGCGTCAATAGCCACTTTTTTAGCTAAATTCTCATTCCCTATTTTTGAATAGTATTCCGAAATATGTATTTTACTATAGATAACTCTAGATGAAAGTTTTAAACTATCTCTAATTTTTAAAGATGTGTAAAACATCGAAGGAAGTTCATTTAAGTTGTTGAGCTTAAAATTTGAATAAGCAATATTGTCAATTAAAGTAGCGTATAAGCTAGGGTTCTCAAAATACAATTTTTTATCATCTAAAGCTTTTTTAAAATAAAATATAGCATTACTATTTTTATTTAGATTCTGATAAGTATAGCCGATATTATTCAAAGACATTGCCTCTAAATTAGTGTCAAAAGAAGATTTATTTTCTTGGACTACTTTAAGGGCTTTGTTATGATATTCAATTGCTTTATTATAATCAGTAAATTCATTTGAAATTACTCCCAATATATTTAGAGCATGATATTCTTTGTCTTTTTCATTCAACAATCTAGCAATTTTTAAAGCGTTCGAAGCGGAAAGTTCTGCGCCTAAATAATCATCACTATAAAATTGAACTGTTGCTTTTTTTAAGTATACTTCAACCAAAACATCATTATTATTTATTTTTTTTAAAAGTTTTTCTGCTTTCGAAAAAAATAAATATGCACTATCATTTACAAACGTTTTTGAATAATAAAAACCTTTTTGATTGTATCCGTATGCAATATGTAGGGTGTCATTTGCTTCTATTGCTAATTTTAAAAAATTTAAATTTACTTTCTTATATTCTTCCCATTCATTTATTTTAGAATAATTGGATAATATTTTCAATAATTTATTTCTTTTTAATGTATCGTTTTTTTGATTATTCAATATTCGAAGTGCACTATTAGAAAATTTCAATTTTTTTTCTAATGCGACAGTATCACTTCCGCTCATTGAGATATAAAAAGATAAGCTATCTATATGTCCATCATCAGAGTCGTTTACCTTATTTTTTGAGCAAGAAAA
>JAZKGN010000150.1:0-2576 GCA_040385945.1 Bacteroidota bacterium | reverse complement strand
ATTGTCAATCACTAAAGTAGATGAAAATTCATGGTCTATCAAAAATGCGACAGCGTTAACCAAAATTACGTATTGGGTAAACGACACTTATGATAGTGAAACGGGTGGCGGATTTGGTAAAGACGAGATTTTTTCGCCAGCTGGGACCAATATCGTTGCCGGAAAGAACTTCATGTTAAACAATCACGGATTTGTAGGTTACTTTACCGATAAAAAAGAGTTGCCATACAAAGTAACCGTTTTGCATCCAAGTGATTTATTTGGAGCCACATCGATGACTGATACCGATGCAAGTGCGACTTCCGATTTGTTTGTTACGTCTCGCTACAATGAATTGGTTGACAATCCGATTATGTATGCAAAACCCGATTACACTACTTTTAAAGTCGATGATATGGAGATTTTATTTAGTGTGTATTCTCCGAACGGAAAGCATACTGCCAAATCACTTTCTCCGAATTTAGAAAAAATGATGCGTGCACAAAAAACCTTTCTTGGTGCCGTAAATGCCAATAAAAAATATACTGTTTTATTGTATCTGTCCGATATGATGAAAAGAGATGCCAAAGGATTTGGTGCATTAGAACACAATACTTCAACTTCGGTAGTATTTCCAGAAATGATGCCTACGGCAGTTTTAAATCAGCAGATTGTTGATGTTGTTTCGCATGAATTTTTTCACATTGTTACTCCATTAGGAGTACATTCAAATGAGATTCACAATTTCGATTTCAATTCGCCTAAAATGTCTCAGCATTTATGGATGTACGAAGGCGTTACAGAATATTTCGCCAATCTGTTTCAAATCAATCAAGGTTTGATCGATGAAGCCGAATTCTATAACCGAATAGCAACGAAAATAGAACATGCCAATGCCATGAATGACAAAATGCCGTTCACCGTGATGAGTCAGAATGTATTGAAAGAACCCTATAAAAGTCAGTACTTAAATGTATACGAAAAAGGAGCGCTAATCGGAATGTGCATCGACATTATTATCAGAGAAAAAAGCAATGGTGAAAGAGGCATCCTCGATTTAATGCAAAAATTAACCACCGAATTTGGTCCGAAAAAACCCTTCAATGACGCCGAACTTTTTTCTAAAATAACAGCATTAACATATCCAGAAGTAGGCGATTTCTTAACTACTTATGTGGCTGGTGAAACACCAATTCCGTATGATTTTTATTTTGCAAAAATGGGAGTTTCCAATGCAAAAGGCAAAGTCGCTACCAACCCTTTTATAAATGGTAAAAGTGAATGCTTAACAGCCGATGCTGGTACGAAAGAAATTAAAGTAGCCGATACCGAATTGACCGATTTTCTCAAAACAATGGGTTTTAAAGCCAATGATGTTATTTTGGGATTCAATGGTAAAGAATACAATTTAGAAACTGCTTTTGATATGTTGGATGCTATTGGAAAATGGAAAGAAGGCGACACACTTACTTTCAAAATCAAACGTGAGGGCAAAATACAAACCCTTACTGGAAAATATATAATTACCTATATGGAAGCAGAAGGTTACAGTGCCAACGACATCAGTAAAGACAAATTAAAACAAGCTTGGTTAAAAGGATAAACTTGAATTTAACCCTTTTTAAATCCCTAATTTATTCGATAGATTGGGGATTTTTTTATTATTTTGCACACCCAAGATCATAAAGACCAAACGGAATAATATTAAAAATAAAATCATGCAAAAAATAAGTATTGCACTTCTATCGTTACTTCTTCTTAGTGCTTGTTCAGAAAAGAAATCGGATAAGAATTTACAAATCACAGGTTACATTAAAGGGTTAAAAAAAGGAACGCTTTATATTCAAAAAATAAAAGACACTACATTTATTCCTCTTGATACTATTGTAATTAGTGGCGATTCGCATTTTACGAGTGAAATGAATATCGATTCTCCCGAGATGTATTATTTATTTCTTGACCGAGGAGTTTCCAATTCGTTAGATAACAATCTTCCTTTTTTTGCTGAAAAAGGAAAAATAAACATTGAAACGTCTCTCGATTTTTTTACATCCGATTGCAAAATAACAGGCTCAAAAAACCAAGAATTGTACGATGAATATAAAAGAGTAACCACACGTTATGTAGATAAGGATTTAGAACTCATCAAGAAAAGAATCAATGCCTATAAAGATGGGAAAAATGACGAAGTACTAGCTGTTGATGAACAACAAAAAAGCGTCAAAAAAAGCAAGTATTTATACACCACCAATTTTGCAGTAAATCACTCCGATTATGAAATTGCACCTTACTTAGCTTTAGCTGAAATTTACGACATCAATTTAAAATATTTAGATACCATACAAAAATCAATGACTCCAAAAGTAGCAAAATCGCTCTATGGAAAAAAGCTTACAGCACTCGTAGCGGAAAGAAAAAAATTAGAACAATAAGTCAAAATAAAAAAACCCGTAAGCAATTCACTTACGGGTTTTTTGTTTGAAATAAAGTTGCAAAATGCTATAAAAAACAAAACCGCTTCGAATGAACGAAACGGTTTTCCAAATTGAGCCGGCGGAGGGACTCGAACCCACGACCTGCTGATTACAAATCAGCTG
>JAZKGN010000149.1:0-12802 GCA_040385945.1 Bacteroidota bacterium | reverse complement strand
CCGCGACCCCATGCGTGACAGGCATGTATTCTAACCAACTGAACTACCAAACCTTCGCTTTATTGCGGTTGCAAATATACAATCGTTTTTTATTATTGCAAGTCTTTTTGCTGATTTTTTTAAATTAATTTGCTTCTGCTATCCAAACATTTGCTTCTCAACTAAGTAGGTGGTGAGGATTTTTTCAAAATTGGCACCTACATTCACCGGAACGTATTTGATTTTGTTTTGAGCACAATTTAAAGCAATGTTTTTAAAGTATTTTTTTATGTTTTTTTCGTATTCTTCTTTTACGTTTTCGGCAAAAAGATTGATTATTTCACCCGATTCTACATCGATAAATTTTCTTGGTGCATTGTCAAAATCAAATGTAATTTCAGTTTTTTCATCGATTACATGAAACAACACTACTTTGTGTTTGTTGTGTTTTAAATGTTGTAAGGCGTTAAAAAGGGCTTCTTGATTATCACTTTGAAACATATCTGTAAAAATGACAATCATCGAACGACGGTGCATTTTTTCGGCAATTTGATGTAAAAACGTAATCGTATCTGTGGGTTTTGCTTGTTTCGGAAAAGCGAGCAACTCTTCCAATTTATTGAGCAACATGCGATGATGGCGATCGCTCCCTTTTTCTGGCGCATAATATTCGTAATTATCCGAATACACACTTAGCCCAACAGCATCGCGTTGTTTTTTTAGTAAATTCATTAAAACTGCCGACGCCAAAACCGAAAATCCAATTTTACTTTCATAAAAAAGTTGGTTGTTGTTTAGCTTTGGATAGTGCATAGAAGACGAATTGTCGATAATTAAATGACAACGAAGATTGGTTTCTTCTTCAAACTTTTTGGTGTACAATCGGTCGGTTTTGGCAAACAATTTCCAATCGATGTGTTTGGTGCTTTCACCCGTATTGTACACTTTATGTTCGGCAAACTCTGCAGAAAAGCCATGAAAAGGCGATTTGTGCATTCCCGAAATAAATCCTTCGACAACTTGATTCGCCAGCAATTCTAAATGTTGAAATCCAGTAATGAGTTCTTTTTGTTCTTCTATCTTCATAAAGTCAAATATAATTTGAAAATTTGATAATCAGTTGCTTTTAAAAAGAATTTTAACAAATAAAAAGCCCGGCTTTCACCAGGCAATTAACTACTAACTCTAATTTAACTGACTTTTATTCTGTTCGTTGAAATACAAAACTTATATCGCCTGTATAATAACTGTTAGAATATATAGTTGGAATCGTTTGTGCCGCAGTGGTTAAGTAGTAAGAACCTGTAATGGAAATATCGTCAATAGCCAATGGGTACGTAACGCTTGAATTATTTGATCTTCGATGGTCATACCAGTCATCAGTGTTACATGAAATAATATATTCCTTGTTTTTTACAAGCGGCAGCGGATAGATCGATTTTGTCGCCATTGTACCCGCTGTAACATCAATATGCTCGGTTCTGATAATTGTTCCGGTAAGTTTATCCCAGATAGTTACTCTCATTCCGTTACGGTTACCCGGTATTTTAGCTGTAATTGCATTTATTCTACCTGTTACGGTGGGAAAAAACGAAAATCCGATTTCTACATTCCCTCCGTCGATAAAGTAAGATCCTGATTGATTAAATCCTGAAACCGCCAAATAGCCTTCCAACGGGTTTTGTTCTGTATATACTATCGGAACTGACGGAGCATCAGCATCGTCGTTGCTGCAATTCGCCAAAGTAAATGCCAATCCGAAGAAAATTATTGCTTTGAAAGTGTTGCTTATGATTTTCATTTTTTAGTTATTTAATAATTTTGAATTCTACCCTACGGTTTTGCTTTTTGCCTTCTTCGGTAGTGTTTTTTGCAAGTGGCTGGATTTCTCCTTTTCCGATGACTTCAATAAAATCTTCATTCAGGTCAAATTTGCGAACCAATTCTGTCTTTACAGCCATAGCTCGTTGCTCTGACAATTCAAGATTTTTCTTGTCATCACCATCACTATCCGTGTGTCCAGTAATCGACACTTTTATTTTCGGATTGCCCTTTAGAACATTTCCTATTTCATCAATTACCTTGGCACTCGATGGTTTTATGATTGCCTTTCCAGAATCAAAAAGAATGTCATTTGTTGTAAATGTTCCCGTCTCTAATAATTTATGCCGGGTGTCACCTGTAGCTTCTGCTAGCCGTAAATTGGAAATATAATAACGGTCCTCCTGATTTTGATAATCATGGATATAAAACAAGAAACTATTGTATTTGACGTCTTGAAAAGCATTGGGTAAATCCCAGACTTTTTGTCCGCCAACATACATGCGAAGGCGGTTTTTTTGTCGCCAGATCTGTACCTTTACCTGATTGTTATTACCGTAGTTGAAGGTTTGGATCTCGATTTCATTGCCCAATGATTTTTCACCGTCTTCCACGACTTTTACTAATGACCTTCCTGTTTTTCCTTCATTGTAGGCTCCGGCCACTGTTGGTGAAAGCGATAAGATAACGCCTTCTTTACCTTCCGTATATTCTGACCATTTGGAGTAATCATTTTTCTTTTTGGTTTCGATAAATCCGAAATTTAAAAAACTTGAATAAAAGGAGAAGTTTCCTTCGTTAATGTAAAGATCAAACTCCAACGTAAAGTTATCAGGCAGTTGCTTGATGTCATTTATAGTGAAAGCTCCTTTGTTTTCTAACTTTAACCATCGTTGCGATGTGCCTGAGATAGTCACTACTTCCCCACTGCTGTTGGTGGACCAGTTGACCGGAAAATCTCCTATAGCATCCTGCGTGAAGTCTTCAAAAACCAATACTTTATTACCCGGAACGAAATCTTTTGCCGATTTTATTTCCTTTGGGTTTTTGGCGTTTTTTTCTTTTTTGGATTTTGGTTCTTCCAATTCAGTCTCATCGTTTGATTCCTTATTCTTGGATTTCTTTTTCGGATTCAATACTTTGTCCGAAGTGTCGCTGGTGGTCTTCTCTGACTTCTCTTCTACTTTTCTTTCGACGGTTCGCCCAGCTGTTTCCATCGCCTTGTCACCTAATTTTTTTAAGAACTGGGCATCCGCCGAAGGAGCAAAAAGTACTAATCCAATAATGATAAAGCTTCTTTTTATCGTTTTCATTGTATTGCTTTTTTAATTTTTATACAAGGTAAATTCACCAGAAACCGCGCCTTCACTTTTTAAATCTTCAGCATTGAATGCAGTACTGGGTTGTAGTTTAATATCTTTAAATGTGCATTTGATTTCGTTACCCTTAACCGAAAAAACCAGATTTCCTGAATTTGGCTGCGGATCCCAAACGTTCATTTTATTATTTGGCAATCCTTCCATAAAACCAACCGAAACTTCATTTTCCGGATTTTTATCCACAGTGTAATCCTTTGGTTTAATGCGATATTCCATGCCGTCAACTGGAAAATCCTTGGTATTGAAACCGATGGTAAAAACTTTTGTAGGATTGGTTTTGTCCTTTACGGCAATTGTTAAAGTTCCCATAGTAATTACCCCGCCACATATGCCTTCTACTGTAATTTCTTTTCCATTACAACGTAAGGTTATTTTTCCTGTGCCTTGTTTGGCAACGACTTCCGTGCTTTTCCTTATATCGGAAACCGTTTCATTTACAGTTGTGGCATCGTCTTTTTTACAAGAAAACGCAAGCAAGATCAATGTTGTAGACAAAAAAAATAGAATTTTCATATTGATTAAGTTTTAAATACGTTCGTAAACGTAGGTTGTAGTCGTAGTTGTACTATTGAAAGTCGTGGTTTTTTTGGTAGGATACCCATCTTGATTGTATTCGTAAGAATAATTGACCGTGCTTCCAGAGGATTGCGTCATTCGCGGATTATTCGTAAATAAATTTGGCTCTCTGAATATCAGTGGCAAACCAGCATATGGCGTTTTGCTGTCGTCATAATTGGAGTAAACATTAGTATAATTCAATTGTCCGTTTGGTGTATTTGCTGTAACACCGGTATAGACAGAATAAGAAGTAGGGTTTCCGTTCGCGATGTCATAGACTGTTCTTGTAGTAGTACCATCTGCCCTATATTCAGCCCTTTCGATTTTGTTTGGCATACTGTAATCGAAAAACAGCTGTGAAAAATTATCATAAGTCCCTGCACCTAGATACCTTTTTATGTTAATAGCTACCACTTTGTCTCCATCGTAAATATAAGTGTATTTAAATCCGTAGTTAGATGACCCTGAATAATCTGTTGTTATCTCGCTAACCAGACTACCTGAATAAGTATAATTTTCTACTGACTGAGTCGTCCCAAAACCAAGATCGCCCAATTCGGTAATTTTTGTAAGTTGGTTGCTGCTGTTGTACGAAAATGTTTTGGTTGTATTCTCAGTAATTTCCTTTGTAATTCTGTTCGGTTTTACTTCGTAAGGTGCAGAGTCGTCACTGCTGCATGAAATAACAGATAAGGCGATTAATAAAAGAGCTATTGTTTTTTTTAATGCTTTCATTTTTTTATGTTTTAGTTATAAGTTAGAAAAACACCTTTGGCATCCGCGTCAGTACTGGTGGATGCAGAAAGTGTTGTACCTGTACCGTTTATCCATATCCTTGCCGCGCTCGAAATATCTCTTCCCGACACATACACATCACCCATCGGTGAAACGCAAACACCAGTGGCGTATCCGTAATTGTTCAGATTGGTGGCTGCTCCGTTTTTCCAAACTCTACCCTGAGTTGGCCCAGGAGTTTCTTCCCAACCGGCTACATAAACGTCAGTCCCGTTCAAAGCAATGTCGTTGCCTTGAAAATAACTTCCGGCAGTAACTGTCGATACTACGGTTTTCGTGCCATTTTTCCAATATACGGCATCATTTCCTTCTCTTCCCGATACGTAAATATCATTTCCTACCATCGTAATTGAAGTAGCATTACAACCGTTTGCTTGAGTAGTTAGGTTAACCGCGACGCTGTTTTTCCAGTATTTGGCCGTACTACCGCCACTGCCATTTTCACTTCCGCAAACGTAAACATCCGAACCGAAAACAAAAATTCCGCGGGCGTAGGCATTATTTGTTCCGTCAGTCAGGCTGTACACCACTCCGTTTTTCCAATACCTTGCACGGTATGTCCCCGCCGACATTTCGTAGCCGCACACATACACATCTGTTCCGGATACAAAAATTCCGGTGGCGTACGAATCACTGCTGGCCGCTAGGCTGGCAATGGTTCCGTTTTTCCAATACACTGCAACGCTAGCTCCTCCTCCTCCACTATAAATGTGCCCGGCGGCATATACATCGTCTCCCGATACAAAAATCGATTCTGCCAATCCGCCAGCAAAAGTTTCCAAGATCGTAGCCGTTCCGTTTTTCCAATATTTGGGAACATATACACCGCCTGAACTTTCATATCCAACCACGTACACATCTTTTACTGTTGGTGTTGGAGTTGACGAATCGCCTCCATCATCACTACTGCATGATATAGCGAATAGTGCAAGTAATACAAGGACTAATTTATTTATTTGAGTTTTCATGTTTTGTTATTTTTTGGTTTTGACTTTTTTATGGTTTGAATTTATTAATCTCTGTAAAAAGTTAGTGTGCCTGACATGGTGCCATTGTTCGCAAAAGCGCCAGTATTTCCATTGGTAAAAACGCCACCACTTGTTTGCGGATATAATGTAATTCCGGCTAGGTTTGCTGTTACAGTGTTTCCGTTTACAACAAGCGTAAGTGTACCAGACGAGTCTTTTGAACTCCATTCGGTAAGCGTTGATCCTGCTATTTCACTCATATTCATAGTAATGTGTGTTGGATTGTTGTCGTTAACGTCATACTCTTTTAAAGTATAGGTTGTCGTTACCGTTGGCAGGGTGGAAATATTGAAATAAGAAGAAAATACACGTTGACTATTCGTATTATGATTGGCACCAATATAATTGGCACCGCCTGCCACTGCCCAGCCACATGGACCCACTACCTTGAACTGTTGACCGCCAGCCGTTAATGTTATATCGGCGCTTCCTACCCCTCCACCTCCACCGGGAGATGGACTATCATCGCTATTGTCACACGATACCGATACTACCGATAATAGTGCCATCATAACGTAAGCTATCATGTTTTTTAAACTCATTGTAAGATTGTTTTTACTGTTTTTTAAATTCGTAGTTTTCATAATTTATGTTGTGTTTTAATTACTATGGAACAAAGATGCAGCACTCTGGATGTATAAAAAACCGCTAATAGACGAACGACATTTTAAATAGACAGACAGTTTGAAATCGCTTATAATTGTTGGTATTCATAAGTCCGGGTATAGCTGTCTACTCTTTTGGTTGGATAATTGTCGGCATTGTACTCATAATTTGACTGGCCTATTCCTCCTCCATTGATTTGGGTTGTTTTTATGTTATTGACCGAAGTTGGAAAAATAAAACCTTTTGGTAAGGAGGAAGTTGCGCTATTTTTTGTGTCGTAGGTATAATTTATAGTACCATTGTAAGTGCCTAATGGATTTGCATCACTGGTATTTGTATATATCATAACAGTTGAAATATTGCCGTTGTCGTCATATATATATAATTGTCTGAAGCCTGTATTTGTCGGTGTGTATCTATAGTTTTCTGTAACCTCATTTCCATTGTAAGAATAGATATAGACATTAGTACCACCATCAGCTTCCTTTCTTATGATTTTTTTATTGGCATCATAAAAGAATTCAGCTATTGTAGCACCACCAACCGCATGGCTGATTTTATGTAAAGTACCATCGGCATTATAAGTAAAATTTTGATCCAACGCGGGATTATTTACTGTGTTGTTACGTTTGAAATTTACAAGTCGGTTATTGGAGTCATACGTGTAATCCATCGTAAGCCCGTCGTCTGAATCTGTTGTTCTCAAAAGCAAATTCGTTCTTGTTTGCGGTGCTGAAGCGTCATCGTCTTTACTACACGAAATTGCCGCTATTGATACCAATACAATTGCAATAATTTTTTTAAGGATTTCCATAATTTCTAATTTTTTAAAATTTATGATACAAAGGTTGACCGATTAAAAAGATTAAAAAACCGCTAATAGACCAACGACATTTTAAATAGACAGACAGTTGATTGTAAGAAAAAGTTTTATATATTTGATAAAGTCAGAGAAATACCATGAAAACCTACAACTGTATTATTATTGACGATGATGAAATTGACCGGTTAACGGTGGTTTCGTATGCCAAAAAATTTCCACTTTTAAATATTATTGGTGTTTTTTCAGATGCTGTCGACGCCTTGCCTCTGTTGGAAAAAGAACAAATTGATGTACTTTTCCTGGATATTGACATGCCCGATCTAAACGGTTTGGATTTCAGGAAGCAAGCAATGCATATTCCCGTGTGTATTTATATTACGGCACATCCCGAGCATGCTGTAGAAAGTTTTGAATTGGACACCTTAGATTTTATTGTGAAACCTATAAAACTGGATCGTTTTTCACAAACGATGCAACGGATTGAAGACTATATGGAATTGAAACTGAAAGCCACTCTTTTTGAATCATCCATTGGTGGTGATACGATTTATATAAAAGAAGGCCACGAGCAAACCAAAGTAAAATTACATGACATTCTGTATCTGGAAGCGCTGAAAGATTATACAAAAATTGTAACAACCAATAAAAGACACTGTGTTTTATCTAGTATCGGTACACTTTTGAAAGAAGAACATTTTCAATCGTTTGTTCGGATTCACAGAAGTTTTGCCGTTCAGAAAAAATATATTGATAAAAAAATGACCAACGAGGTGTTGCTCAACAACGGCATTTCCATTCCGGTGGGAAGAAGCTACAAAGACAATCTAAACCAGATTTTATGAAAAAACTGTTGCTGCTTTCGTTGCTGTCTTACTGTTTTTCATTTTCACAGGTTCCGAAATCAAAAGACTCCTTGATCGTGTTCTTAAAAACAAAACCAAAAGACACCACTTACGTCGTGGCTCTCAATGAATATGCTTTCTTGATGGTTCAGGAAGGAAATGTCGCAGTCGCAAAAAAAACCATCCTGCAAATGGAGCAACTTTCCAAAAAATTCAATTTCGGACCAGGGTTTTGTAAGGTCATGAACATGTATGGCGTCATTGAATATTCAAACCAAAATCCTGAAAAAGCGATGGTGTATTTTCTGAAAGCCAAAAAACTGATACAAAAATACAAGTTGCCAAAAAAATTCTATCAAAATTCATTAAACAATATCGGCATCATTTATAACCAAATGGGTGACCGTGACAATGCTACCAAATATGCTCTGATGCTGATTGATTTTCAGGAGAAAAACAAATTGGAACCCTTCAGGACTAATCCTTATTATCAGATAGGAACCAATCTGAAATATGATAAAAAATACAATGAAGCATTGCAATATTATAACAAGGGACTCGCGATAGCTGTTCGTTATGACGATAAAGTAGAAATGGCTATTGCCGAAAATCACATTGGAAACGTGTATGATGATATGCAAAATGTAGCTGAAGCCATCAGACACTATGAATCTGGATTGAAATATGCCGAAAATGCCGATTATAAGTTACTACAAACCGATTTTCTCATCAACCTTGGCAGGATGTACAGGAAAGAAAAAAAATATGACAAAGCTGAAAAATACTTACTAAAAAGCGAACTTATCTGTAAGGAAATTGGGGTGACGAAGCCTTTAAAAACCGCTTATCACAATATAGGCGATCTATATTATTTTCAGAAAAAATATGCCCTTTCCGAAAAATATTACTTACAATCGTTGGAAATAGCGAAAACCATGAAAGACCCCGAATATTCGTATTCAATAAACCAGGCATTGGCAGATTTAAACGAAAAGACAGGCGATTTCAAAAAAGCATTTTATTATAAAACAGCTGCTGATATTGCAAAAGATTCGACTTTTAAAATTGAAACCGTAAAAAACACAGAAGACCTCTTACGCAAATACGAAACCAAAAAGAAAGAACAGGAAATAGCCATTCAGACCATTCAGATTTCCAATGCTAACAAACAAAAATGGTATTTGATTGGCGGGATTTTATTATTGTGTATTATTGGAGGATTGCTTTTTCACCAAAGCCGCAACCGCAAAAAAACCAACGAAAAACTACAGCTCCTGAACGAAGAACTCGACGAAGCCAATAAAACCAAAACCCGATTTTTCAGCATTCTGAATCACGATTTAAGAAGTCCAGTTTCCAATTTAATCCATTTTTTACACCTTCAAAAAGAGAGTCCGGAATTGCTGGATGAAGAAAGCAAAAAACGGCTGGAGAACAAAACAATCTCTGGTGCAGAAAACCTGCTGACATCCATGGAAGATATTTTGCTTTGGTCGAAAGGGCAAATGGAAAACTTCAAGCCACAACTTAAGAACATTGAAATAAATTCGCTGTTTGAAGATACACGTAAGCATTTTGAGAGCGAGGAAAAAGTGTCCATCACATTTGAAAATCCTGATGATTTATCGTTGGTGACTGATGAGAATTATCTTAAAACCATTGTACGGAATTTGACTGGAAATGCCATAAAAGCATTAAACGGAACAGAAAATTCAGCCATTAACTGGAAAGCATGGAAAGAAAAAGAAACTACCTACTTATCCATTACCGACAATGGATCGGGCGCTACACAAGACCAGTTCAAAGCGTTGTATGATGAGAATGAAGTTGTGGGAATTAAAACCGGATTGGGATTGCACCTCATCCGTGATTTGGCAAAAGCGATTAATTGTGCTATTTCCGTAAATTCTAAAGTAAATGAAGGTACTACTTTCACTTTAAAATTGAAATAAAAAAGGCCTGATTTTCATCAGACCTTATATTCTTTTTCATTTATCGATTACAACAATGCGTCAATTGCATCGGTGTATGTTTTTTTAGGAGCAACACCAACTTGGCGTCCTACTACTTCTCCGTTTTGGAAAATCAAAACCGTAGGAATATTTCTCACTCCGTATTTCGCAGCAAATTCTTGGTTTGCATCAACATCTACTTTTCCTACTACTGCTTTTCCTTCGTATTCTCCGTGGATTTCATCGATAACTGGTCCAACCATTCTACATGGTCCACACCAAGCTGCCCAAAAATCTACTACTACTGGTTTATCTGATTTTAAAACTACTTCGTCAAAAGTAGCATCTGTTATTGCTAATGCCATATTTTTATTTTTAGTGTATTATTAAAGCGCAAAGTTAAAGAAACATTTCAGTAAAGAAACGAGTGTTGTATTATTTTTAGCTATTTTTTAATTGTTTTAATTGATTAATTCAATTTAAAATTTACCTGCATCTTTTCTAATTCCTGCAGTAATTCGTTAGATATTTTTATTTTTAGCTTTCGGCTTGGCATCGTTATCGAAGTTACTACGCGAATTTCTTCAGTAACTGTTGGTAACGTAATTTCGGCTTCTTCTTCCAAAATCATTTCAGTGTCTGGATCTATTTGAGGTGCTTCGATTGGTGTTATTGTAGGTGCAACTTCGATTTCTTTTTTAACAGTTTCCAATTCCATTACTTCAAAAGAAACTTGATTGTCGCCTTTATTGACTTTGAAAATCTCGCTCAATTGCTCGATTACCTGATTTTGTAAATCCATTATGTCCATACGAATCACTAATTTTTTAGCGAACGTAGGCAACACATCTTGTAAATATTGCACCAATTGAAATTGCATTCGCGGATCGCCTTTTTTACCTTCTTGGTTGAGCCAGCCTTCTTTTACTAATATTTTTAAATAGGTAAAATTATTCTGAATTAAGAAATGTCGGAACTTTAAATACTCTTCACCAAAAATGCGGAATTCAAAACTTTCGTCATAACCTTCCAACATAAACGAGCCCCAACCTTTTCCGTTTTTGGCTGTTTTGTGTTGTACGTTGGTGATGATGCCACCAAACGAAAGGGTTTTATTAATGTGTTGTTCTAAGTTTTTTAACGACTCTAATTTGGCATTGCAAAAATATTTCATCTCAAAACGATAATCGTCAAGCGGATGACCCGAAATGTATATTCCAACCACTTCTTTCTCTTTGGCTAATTTTTCCATCGTACTCCAATCTTCGCAAGGCGGAACAACAGGTTCGGCTATTTGCACATCACTGGCTTCGCCAAACAGACTCACTTGGGCCGAATTTTCATTCTCTTGAAACTTAGCTCCGTATCTCATGGCTTTTTCTAAAAATGTAATTCCGTCGCCATCATCATGAAAATATTGCGCACGAGTTGTGCCAAGAAACGAATCAAATCCGCCAGCCAAAGCTAAATTTTCGATGGCTTTTTTATTGGCTGCCCGTAAATCGATTCGCTTCGCCAAATCAAAAATCGATTTGTATTTGGTTGCTGCACGGTTTTCGACAATGGTTTGAACCGCTCCCATTCCGACACCTTTGACAGCACCAATTCCGAAACGAACCGCATACTCATCATTTACCGTAAACTTGTAAAAACTCTCGTTAACATCCGGGCCAAGCACTTTTAAACCCATGCGTTTGCATTCTTCCATAAAGAACGAAACTTGCTTGATGTCGCTCATATTATTAGACAAAACCGCCGCCATATATTCGGCTGGATAATTGGCTTTTAAATACGCCGTTTGGTACGCAATCCAAGCATAACAAGTCGAATGCGATTTGTTGAAAGCATATTCTGCGAACGCTTCCCAGTCTTTCCAAATTTTTTCTAATTTGTCTTCAGGATGTCCTTTCGATGCGGCTTGTGCAATAAACTTAGGTTTCATCTTATCGAGTACATCTCGTTGCTTTTTTCCCATTGCTTTTCGCAAAACGTCGGCATCACCTTTAGAGAAATCGGCTAGTTTTTGAGACAAAAGCATTACTTGCTCTTGGTATACTGTAATTCCGTAGGTGTCTTTTAGCAATTCTTCACACACTTCTAAATCGTATTCTATCTTTTCTTCGCCGTTTTTTCTTTTGATAAAACTCGGAATGTACGCAATTGGTCCCGGACGATACAAAGCATTCATCGCAATTAAATCGTTGAAGACAGTCGGTTTCAATTCGCGCAAATATTTCTGCATTCCCGGACTCTCATACTGAAAAATCCCTACCGTTTCGCCACGTTGAAAAAGCTCATACGTTTTTAGATCATCAATAGGAAAAGCATCAGGATCAATATCTTCACCCGTTCTGTACTTTACCAATTTGACCGTATCTTTTATTAAGGTAAGGGTTTTTAGTCCCAAGAAATCCATTTTCAATAACCCTGCACTTTCAACCACCGAGTTGTCAAATTGCGTCACATACAAATCGGAATCTTTGGCTGTTGCAACGGGAACAAAATTCGTAATATCGCTTGGCGTAATAATCACACCACACGCGTGAATACCAGTGTTTCTTAGATTTCCTTCCAAAACTTGCGCCTGAAGAATCGTTTCGCCTCCCAGATTGCTTTCTTTTGAAAGTCCGATTAACTCTTTAATATTATCAAAATCTTCCGGACGGAGTACTTTTTTAAATTCGCCTTCAGCTTCTTTTAAAAATCGGGCTAAACTCCATTTGGACGGAATTAATCCCGGAATCAATTTGGCTATTTTATCGGCTTCAAACAATGGTAAATCCAATACTCTCGCTGTGTCTCGAATGGCCGATTTGGCAGCCATAGTTCCGTAGGTAATGATTTGCGCCACTTGTTTCGAGCCGTATTTTTCGATTACGTAATCCATTACTTTGCTTCTGCCTTCGTCATCAAAATCGATATCAATATCGGGTAATGACACACGATCCGGATTTAGGAAACGCTCAAAAAGCAAGTTGTACAAAAGCGGATCAATATTGGTGATTCCCAAACAATACGC
>JAZKGN010000148.1:0-18721 GCA_040385945.1 Bacteroidota bacterium | reverse complement strand
AAGTATTTCATTGGTATTGGTTTGATGGTCAAATATACCAATTTTTATCGAAAAGCGGTACTGAATTTTAATGTGCGTTAAGGATGGAAACGGCATCCTTTTGTGCCATTGTTTGGCACAAAAGATATAGTGTACAGCCTGTTAAAACGCCATAAAAAAACGCATCCCAAATACGGAATGCGTTTACTAATGCCTTTTGCCTAATGGCTATTGCCTTTTTATTTCAAACTCGCAGCCAAATATTCTCTGTTCATGCGAGCGATGTTTTCTAATGAAATGCCTTTTGGACATTCGATTTCGCAAGCTCCAGTGTTGGTACAATTTCCGAATCCTTCTTCGTCCATTTGACGCACCATATTTAATACACGAGCGGTTGCTTCTACTTTTCCTTGTGGTAATAAAGCGTATTGCGACACTTTGGCTCCAACAAACAACATTGCCGAACCGTTTTTACAACTCGCAACACAAGCGCCACAACCGATACAAGCCGCAGCTTCAAAAGATTTGTCGGCATCGTGTTTTGGAATTGGAATGGCATTCGCATCCATGGTTCTACCAGAAGTGTTTACCGATACAAATCCTCCAGCTTGTTGGATTCTATCGAAAGAACTTCTATCCACCACTAAATCTTTGATTACAGGAAATGCTTTACTTCTCCACGGTTCGATAAAAATGGTATCGCCATCGCTGAATTTACGCATGTGCAATTGACAAGTTGTTGTGCCTGTGTCTGGTCCATGTGCACGACCGTTGATGTATAGCGAACACATTCCGCAAATTCCTTCGCGACAATCGTGATCGAAAGCTACTGGTTCTTTTTGGTCGTTGATAAGTTGCTCGTTCAATTGATCGAGCATTTCTAAAAACGAACTTGCAGTAGAAACATTATCTAATTTATAAGTTTCCATGCTTCCTTTTGTTTTAGCGTTTTTCTGACGCCAAATTTTAAGGTTTATATTGATGTTTTTTGCTGCACTCATACTATCTTATTTGTAATTTCTAGCTGCGATTTTAATAAACTCGTATTTCAATTCTTCTTTGTTCAGAATTTCTTTGCTGATGTCGTAGCCCATGTATTCCCATGCTCCAACAAAAGAAAAGTTTTCGTCATCACGAAGTGTTTCGCCTTCACTGTCTTGGTATTCTTCACGGAAGTGACCTCCGCATGATTCTTTACGTTGTAAGGCGTCCATTGCCATCAGTTGACCTAAATCGATGAAGTCGGCAACGCGTAATGCTTTTTCCAATTCTGGATTCAATTCGTCTGAAGTTCCTGGAACGTAAACGTCTTTGTAGAATTCTTCCTTTAAAGCAGCTATTTCGATGATGGCTTCTTTTAAACCAGCTTCATTTCTGCCCATTCCAACTTTATTCCACATAATCAATCCCAAACGTTTGTGGAAATGATCTACGGTTTTAGAACCTTTGTTGTTTAGGAATTTATCGATGGATTCTTTTACTCGGTTTTCTGCTTCTACGAATTCTGGAGAATCGGTTGCGATTTTTCCAGTTCGGATTTCATCTGCCAAATAATTGGAAACCGTATACGGCAATACAAAATAACCATCGGCCAAACCTTGCATCAATGCCGAAGCTCCCAAACGATTGGCTCCGTGGTCTGAGAAATTAGCTTCCCCAGCTACGAAACAACCCGGAATAGTTGACTGCAAGTTATAATCTACCCAAACGCCACCCATGGTGTAATGCACTGCAGGATAGATTTTCATTGGGGTTTCGTATGGATTCTCGTCGGTAATTTTTTGATACATGGTAAACAAGTTACCGTATTTTTCTTCCAACCATTGTTTTCCTAAAGA
The DNA here is from genome assembly GCA_040385945.1 of Bacteroidota bacterium. GTDB lineage: Bacteria > Bacteroidota > Bacteroidia > Flavobacteriales > Flavobacteriaceae > Flavobacterium. The sequence continues at coordinate 16,904 of JAZKGN010000148.1, read as the reverse complement.
GGTTATTTCTTCAGGAGATGGATTGTGATTTCCTTTGGCATAGGCAGCCTGTCTTCCTTTGGTTTGAATTTCTGAAGAGAAATCCAAATACACGCCTTCATTGGTGTCGTTCGCTTCTATTCCGCGACCTTCATCACAAACTTCTTTAGCCGCTCTTGAGGCAACGTCACGAGGTACTAAATTTCCAAATGCTGGATATTTTCTTTCTAAGTAATAATCTCTTTGTTCTTCCGAAAGTTGTGTTGGTTTTAATTTTCCTTCACGGATAGCTTCTGCATCTTCTTTCTTCTTTGGCACCCAAATACGTCCAGAGTTTCTTAACGACTCTGACATCAACGTTAATTTAGATTGGTTTACTCCGTGCACAGGAATACAAGTTGGGTGAATTTGCACATAACACGGATTGGCGAATAGCGCACCTTGCTTGTGGATTTTCCAACCAGCAGTTACGTTACTTCCCATCGCATTGGTAGAAAGAAAATACACATTTCCATAACCTCCTGTTGCAATGATAACCGCGTGAGCCGAATGTCTTTCTAATTCTCCTGTCACTAAATTACGTGCTATGATACCGCGTGCTTTTCCGTCTACTTTTACCAAATCAAGCATTTCGTGACGGTTGTATTGTTTAACGCGTCCCAATCCGATTTGTCTAGATAAAGCCGAATATGCTCCTAATAATAATTGTTGTCCTGTTTGTCCTGCAGCATAAAACGTACGCTGTACTTGCGTTCCACCAAACGAACGGTTGTCTAATAATCCCCCATAATCACGAGCAAAAGGTACACCTTGTGCCACACATTGGTCGATGATATTAGAAGACACTTCTGCCAAACGATGAACGTTTGCTTCACGTGCTCTGTAATCGCCACCTTTGATGGTATCGTAAAATAATCGAAACGTACTATCACCGTCATTTTGGTAATTTTTTGCTGCATTGATTCCACCTTGAGCTGCAATAGAATGTGCACGACGAGGCGAATCTTGAAAACAAAATGCTTTTACATTATATCCCATTTCACCTAGCGAAGCGGCAGCCGAAGCACCAGCCAAACCAGTTCCTACAACAATAACATCAATTTTTGGGCGGTTATTTGGCGCAACTAATTTTAAATGATCTTTATAATCGGTCCATTTGTCAGAAATATGACCTTCAGGTATTTTAGAATCTAAGTTCATTGAGATTGATATTAATGATTAAAATGATGAAATAATGCGATGAAAATAAATCCGAAAGGAACTATTATCGCAAATGCATATCCTAATTTATGTATAGCTGGAGTAAATTTATTGTTGAATCCCACCGATTGGAAAGACGAACTGAATCCGTGCCATAAGTGCATGGCTAAAAGCAAAAACGACACACAATACAAGCCTGTTCGCACTGGACTTTCGAATTTATGCACCATTTCACCAAAGTAACGGGTTTCATCTAATGGATTCACATCGACATATTTGTAGACCATTTCCGGAATCCAAAAATCGTAAAAATGCACCCCTAAAAAAGCCAAAACAACCAAACCTGAAATAATCATGTTTCGTGACGCCCATGAAGAATTGGCTGCGCCGTTGTATTTAGCATACGAAATCGGACGAGCACTTCTGTTTTTTAATTCTAAAACAAATCCCATCACAAAATGAAAAACCACTCCGATAATTAAAACAGGCTGTAATGCATACTGCACCAAACCGTTGTTTCCCATAAAATGAGAAAATTCGTTGAACGTATCTTCGTCGATTACTGATGTGAAATTAACAAAAAAGTGAAGTGATAAAAAAGAAATTAAGAAAAGTCCTGAAAGCGCCATAGCTACTTTCTTTGCTATAGAAGACTTTAACAATGTAGATTCTGCCATAATTGCGTATGTTTTGTTTAAAAAAATCACACAAAAATACAGCTATTTAACAATAACCACAACCTTTTCAATATAATTTATAATGAATTTAAAGTGTGTTTATCCATCGTTGGATTTCCAGTTCAATTTGGCTAAAAAATGGAATCAAAAACTATTTCACATAAGTCGGAATCAATCCGCGCAATCCCATGTCAACAACATTTTCAGTTGCTGGTTCGTATTTGCCATCAGCGGTTACTTCCTGCCATTCGAAACTATTATTGATGGAAAGCGATAGTGTTACTTCTACGTTTCTGGTTTCCAATCCGGTTATGTTTAAAGGCGTTGTAAATTGCCCTGTAACAACACATGAACCAGCTGGAATTGGCGAAGTTGCGGCCAACGGATTAGGAACAGTTGTCGCATTTGCTGGCGCTTGTCCCGAGGTAGAAAAAGGAAGGTCATTGAGTGCAAATGCCCAATATCCTTGTAACACATTACCGTTGACAGGAAAAATACTGTTTCCAATAGAATGCGTTCCTATGTAGGTATTATATCCAACAAAACTCGTTAAAGTGCCAGCATAATCTGCACCTGAACTTCGCACATTGATTTGATAATTTTGATACACCAACGAAACACGCAACCACTCGTAATTTCCTGCTGCCAATTGACTTAATGGAATTTCTAAAAAAGTTTCGTCTTGTGCTACAATTTTTGACTGACTAAAATCGATAGCAGTACTTCCACCTAGATTGGTTTCTTGTGCATGATAAACAATAGCTCCTTGTCCGAGTTGCGTGGTAGCAGTGGGTGCAAATTCGATGTAATGCGCTGAAATGGAATTAAAAATAGGTGTTTGAGCTGCGTTTCCAGCAGGAACTGTTGAAGGCTGACCCAAATTATTTAATCGTGCTTGATTCGGATCAAATTTAAATTTTATAATCAACATTGGCTCTGAAGCATTGTCATCTAAATCTTCGCATGAACAAAAGCTCATGCCAATTATAAATAGGGTTGCTATTAAAAGTATCTTTTTCATAAGGTTGTTTTTTGTTTTGCTATCAGACGAGACTAATACGTTTTCGTTACGTCTTCATCTATAACGAGAATATAGTCGGCTTTATTGTAATTTTCTTTTTCTAATTTGGAAAGGTCTTTTTGTTCGACTGTGGAAATGGTAAGTATTTGTAGATTTGGATTGTAAGTTTTCAAATACCAATTGATACCTTCAAAATTATCCGAATGGTAACTTCCATTGTAATGGATAAAAATACTGTCTTCTTTTAGATTTTTAGTAATAAAATATGCCATCGTAGCGTCTTTCACGGCTTGTGCTTTGGGCATATTTGGAGAAGCGTGTTCACCCATCATCTTCATCATTTCTACATAACCTGGTAAATTGTCATCATACGGAATGGGTTGTGGCGCTATCCATGCTTTTTCTTCATCTGTTAGCGTTTGGAGCGCTTCAAATCCTTTTTTGGATACCATAGACGCGTACCTTCTCGGAATATTAGTCGCAATAAAAGCCACGTTTTTTTCTTTAGCAAAATCGACCAATGGTTTGTAATCGGTTTTATAATTGGGCCACAATCGCGCGGTAGAATCGAGTTTCTTCTGATTGATTTCGCTTTTTAAATATTGGTTTAATTGTTTTTGATTGTCGGCTTCAAGCATTTCGGCTCCCAAAACAATTGGTGATTTCTCGGCAATGTCTTTGGTAAGTTCCAATTGCAACCAATGTGAAATGGCATTATCGTGGTATTCACCGAAAAGAACAACTTGGGTTTTTAACGATGCTTTTAAGAATTTTTCGTAAGTGGTTTTCTTGCCGTTTTTATCAAAAAGTTGGTAGGCTTTTTTGTCTTGCGATTGAAGAAGAAGTGAAAAGAGGCATAAAACTATTAGAAACTTTGCTCTCATAATTGAAAATTTTTATAAAAATATTGTTTTCAACCGATTCTTAAAAACTATTCGGCCAAAAAGAATATTTTTGTTTTAAATAATTCAACCATGTTAGCTACTTCTAAAAATAATTTTTTCGAATTTGCGCTTTCGTTTCTTGATTCAGACAAGGATTCGTTACAAAAATTAATGCAAGAAGCACTGCTTTCTTTTTCGGTTTTAGAATTAAAAAAGAACGAATACCTTGTCAAGGAAAACGAAATCTGCACTTATTTTTGCTACATCGAAAGTGGCATTCTACAGCATTCTATCGAAGTTTTAGGAGAAGAAAAAACCTCGTATTTAGCTTTAAAAAACTCGGTTACTTCTTCTTTAAACAGCTTCTTATTTCAAAAACCTTCGCGAAAAAATATCAAAGCAATTGCCGATTGCACCTTGTGGATTATCCATCTGGATGCTTTTAAAAGTTTGATACTCAACAACGAAGCCTTTCATCAATTTTATTACAATTTAATCGAAAAACAAATTTGTTTAATCGACGATTATCGCATCGATTTATTGACGCTCACACCCGAAGAACGCTATAAAAAATTACTAACCACCGAGCCAAAATTATTACAAGAAGTTCCGCTGCATTACCTAGCTTCTTTTCTTGGCATTTCTTCGCGTCACATGAGTCGTATTAGAAAAAACATAAAATAAGTCGCTGAGTAACTTAGTTCCTGAGTAGCTGAGTTATTACTTTTAATTATCTCTTCTCTTTTAAAATAAAAAATAACGCCATATGGCGGGTAATAGATTCTAGCAGATTGATTAGTTTTGTATCAAGCCTCAGAAACTCAGAAACTCAGAAACTCAGAAACTCAGAAACTCAGAAACTAAAAAAATAAAAATGAAATACCATCAAATAGACCGCGATTTATACATCAAAAACAGAGTGAAATTTACTTCGCAAATGAAACCAAATAGTGTTGCTGTTTTTAATTCGAACGATATTTATCCGGTTTCTGCCGACAGTACGTTACCTTTTGCACAGCACCGCGATATCCTTTATTTATCGGGCGTTGATCAGGAAGAAAGCATTTTATTGCTTTTCCCAGATGCTCCGTATGACAATTTAAAAGAGATTCTTTTCTTAAAAGAAACCAACGAACATATTGCTATTTGGGAAGGTGAAAAACTCACTAAAGACCGAGCTTTTGAAGTGTCCGGAATCAAAACCGTAATCTGGTTACAAGATTTTCATAAAACTTTAAAAGAAGTCATGGCATATGCCGAAACGATGTACATCAACACCAATGAACATTACAGAGCTTCTATAGAAACCGAAACTCGTGAAGCCCGTTTTGTCAAATGGTGGAAAGAAAATTATCCAGCGCATAAAGTGGAAAAAGCGAATCCTATTTTGCAACGCATTCGTTCGATTAAAGAAAGTGAAGAACTCGATTTGATTCAAACTGCTTGCGATATTACCGAAAAAGGCTATCGTCGCGTCTTGAATTTCGTAAAACCCAATGTAATGGAATACGAAATTGAAGCCGAATTTGCGCACGAATTCATCCGCAACCGTTCGAAAGGTTTTGCTTACACGCCGATTATTGCTTCAGGAAACAATGCCAATGTGTTGCATTATATCGAAAACAACCAGCAATGTAAAGCGGGCGATTTGATTTTATTGGATGTTGGTGCCGAATACGGAAATTATTCGAGTGATATGACTCGTATGGTTCCGGTTTCGGGACGTTTTTCCGACCGACAAAAAGAAGTATACAATGCTGTTTTACGTGTAAAAAACGAAGCTACAAAAATGCTAGTTCCAGGAACTTTGTGGAAACAATACCATGTAGAAGTCGGTAAAATAATGACTTCCGAATTATTAGGTTTGGGATTGATTGACAAAGCAGACGTTCAAAATGAAAATCCGGATTGGCCAGCGTACAAAAAATACTTTATGCACGGAACGTCGCACCACATGGGATTAGACACGCACGATTACGGATTGTTGCACGAACCAATGCAAGCGAATATGGTGTTTACTGTAGAACCTGGGATTTACATTCCGGCTGAAGGTTTCGGAATTCGTATTGAAGACGATATGGTCATTCAGGAAAAAGGGGCTGCATTTAATTTGATGCGCAACATTCCGATTGAAGTGGAAGAGATTCAATCGATAATGAATGCTTAGAAAGAGTAAAGAGCCAAGAAGCAAGACTAACTAAATAATCTTGGCTCTTGGCTCTATCATCTTTACGCCGTCGGTATTTTCTCTAAAAGCATTACATTTCCTGACTTGTCATAATACGAACACGTCATTCTATCCATAACAACCACCCATTTTTCTACTCCTGATTTTGCACAATCTACCAAGAAAGTCGCATAATCTGTTTTGCCTTGTTGGTGAATTTTGAGATCGGATTTGAATTGGTCTATATTGCTTTCATCAGCTATAACTAGTAATTCGGAACGCCCTTCTGACGAAATTTTGAAATCGTTTTGTCCAAAATAATCGGTGTGATTATCAAATACAAACGTTTCAAAAGAAGTAACTCCCAATTGAATAATATCTTGCATGTATTGCGGAAAATCGGCTCCACTTTTTACTTTGGAATGGGCTGCTTTTATTTGTGGAATGGTGAACATAATTATATAACATTTGGTGTTTCAAAAATAATAGAATTTCAATTCAAAAATCTATTTTTGTAGTAAATTTTACCCTTCGACATGAAAACACTCCTCCACAAAAACATCAAAATATCCTATTCCGATAAAGGAAAAGGAACTGCCGTTGTATTCTTACACGGTTATTTGGAGAATAAAGAAATGTGGAACAGCTTTATTCCAGAGCTTTCAAAAAAATACCGCATCATTACGATTGATTTGTTAGGTCATGGTCAAACCGATTGCATAGGTTATGTTCACACTATGGAAGACCAAGCCGATGTGGTTCATGCGGTTTTGCACGAGTTAAAAATTAGAAAAGCGGTTTTTGTCGGCCATTCTATGGGTGGTTATGTGGCGTTGGCTTTCGCCGAATTGTACGCGGATGTCATGAAAGGTTTGGTGCTTTTAAATTCGACATCTAAAGCCGACGGTGACGAACGAAAAAAGAACCGTGACCGAGCGATTAAAGCGGTAAAGCAAAATTATGAGACGTTTGTGCGGATGAGTATTGCCAATTTATTTAGTGAAAACAATCGCGAACTGTTGATTGACGAAATAGAAAACACCAAACTCGAAGCCTTAAAAACACCTTTACAAGGCATCGTTGCCGCTTTGGAAGGCATGAAAATACGAAAAGACCGCGAGGTGATTTTGCATTTTGCTTCGTATCCAATTTTATTAATCCTAGGTAAAAAAGATGGCGTTTTAATTTACGAAGACAATCTAGAACAAATAGAAGGAACCAAGGTCCAACTCGTTACTTTTGAAGACGGACACATGAGTCACATTGAAAATCGTGATGAATTGTTAAACCTTTTGGCGAATTATTTAAAGAAGGTTTAAATCCTACCAATACGTCTTTCCCGCGCAGGCGGGAATCCAAGCATAGATTCCCGCCTGCGCGGGAAAGACGAAGTAGTCAAAAATTAAATGATTTTTTCTTCAAAAGGCACCTCAACATCCAAAATTTCATTTAGCAAAACAACGATTTCTTCAATGTATTGCTGCATTATTTCTGGAGAAATTACATCAGTACTTTCTTTATCTTCTTTAAAATTGAAAGGTAAAAACCCTGATTTTAAATTTTTGAAGGAAATAATTCCAGCTTCTATTTCTTTCCCATTAGCATGAGGTTCGTACATGAACGCATAGGCTAGGATTTGTATGATTTTATCATTTTTAATGTCTTCAGTTAAGCCATTCCATTGTTTTAAGGTCACGTTGGGTTTGGTAACATTGCCTGTCTTATAATCGATGATTCTAATTTTTCCGTTGCGAAGTTCTATTCTATCTACATTTCCTGCAATTTTCACTGGAAATGGTAAGCTTGAATGTTCTAAAGTGCGTTCTAAATAGTGTTCCAAAGCAATAATTTGAATTTCGTCTCCGTTTTGAATGGCTTCCAATTCTGTTTTTAAAAAATTAAAGACATTTCGTTTGGCGACTTCAAAAGCCAAAAGGTTTCTTCCTTTTTTGATTTCACCTTCTTTGTAAACTTTTTTGAATTGTTTCAGCACTTCTTCATCAATAATCGCAACACAACTTTTAATATCTTTTTCGATTAAAATTTTACCGATGTGAGGCTTGTATAATTCCTCTAAAGTTCCGTGAATGATAGTCCCAAGTGTATTAACCGCAATATTTTCTTCTACTTCATCGGTTTCTCTAATATGTAAAATACGTTGAAAATAAAACTGAATTGGATTCCGAATGTACGTTGTTAGCGACGAAGGTGAGAATCCTTTTTCAGCTATTTCTTTCAACCGAAGCACTATACTTTCTGTTTTGGGTACGATGATTGGTTGATAGGCAATTTCGGGAACATTGGCATTATAAAGTTGAAAACTTAAATTGTGTTTGGGTTGCTTTTCGACTTCGAGTTGTGTTATAAATCGGCTTTTTTCTCCAGCATCCAATCCTTCACTATCCGAATTGTAAAGCAAATACACATTTTTGGCTCGTTGTAATAAGTGATAAAAATGATAGGTGTAAATGGCGTCTTTTTCTTTAAACGTAGGCAAACCATATTCTCTTTTTACATCATAAGGAATAAACGAATTCATACTTTTTCCAGCAGGAAATTTTCCTTCATTGACCGAAGTGATGATGACGGTTTCAAAATCGAGGACACGACTTTCTAAAACGCCCATAATTTGCAATCCGTTTAACGGTTCTCCTTCAAAAGAAACCTCAGCTACATCGATTACTTGTTTGTAAATAGCAAAAAGAGTGGCAATAGAATCAATACTTTGATGGTTCTTAAAATACGACATTAATTGATTGATCACTTTAAAAACCGAGTAAACAAAAGCATTGGTAATTTTTTCCTGCTCGTTATCTTTATCCAAATTGGACTTAATCTGCAATAAAATTTGAGATAGATTTTCTAGTATCGTAACCGAATTCGTGTCCCATTTTCGAAAAAGCAGTTGAAAAAGCGGATTCCCATTTGGATGTAATTCTTCAATTTTTTTATGGACGATAAACGTATAATTGTTCTGATTGATGCGATTGACCAATTCGCCCGCAAAGACATACGGCTCGATTAACGGATGCGTAAGTATATCGAGGACATCTTTGTAATAGAGCACATAATTGGTGGCATTTCTAGTCAATGCATTGGTGTGCATTTTGAATAGCTTTGCAATTAACAATTGCGCTGGATTGTTCTTGCTAGAAAATCCCATGGTAATATTCAAAGCATCTACATTGCTAGGCAAAGCGTATAAAATAGGCAATAACAGACTTTCTTCTCCTAATACAACAGCTGTATTTTGAAGGTTGGTGTTGTTTAAGTCACTGTGCTTTTTGACTATATCTCCAACAATTTTGGCTTGTCCAATGGCTTTTGGAGTGCCGATGATTTGGATGTTTTTTTCCTGCTGATAATGGGTTGAAATCCATTCATAAGGATGGGTTTTGTAATACGGCCAATCGGATTTGAATCTTCGTTGAAATAAACCTGCATCGTGAAAGGAATCGCTTAAGAACGTTTCATCTATATCCCAATAGATCTTTGCTTTGTTGATGGCTAATAAATGTTGGACTATTTTTTCTTCGGCTTGATTTAAGGCGTTAAAGCCTGCAAAAAGAAATTGCTTTTCTTTGTTGCTTTCAGAAAATGAAAGTAAGTTATTGACAGCCTCTCTATAAATTAATCCTTGATAACCAACTCTCTTTTTGAGTAAATACTGGTAGAAAGAATGATAATAGAGTGGGAGTTTTTTCCAAAAAACGAGGTACTTATCAATTAATTCCGTTCGTTTGTCAAGATCAACTGACCAATGTTCGATTTCTTTAATGTTCTCTAAATACTTTAAAATTTTATCTGGATCTAATAAATAGCGATCTATTTCATTAAAATCTTGTAAGAGTGTTTTTGCCCAATTGGCGAAGGTTTCGAACGATTCTGGATTCTTTTCTGTAACGTCTAGATATACGGTGTAGAATTCAAATAAAAGTTCAACACTATCAACAGAACGAATACCTGCAACATCTTGAACAAAATCTTCAATGCTAATGATATCAGGAGCAAAAATTGTTTTTTCGGATTGGTTTTTTAATGCATCGATTAAGAATACTTTGGCTCTTCTGTTGGGAAGTATTACAATAGTATCTGATAAAGTATCGGAATACTGATTTAAAATAATTTCTGCAATTTGTTGAAGAAAAGTAGCTTGTATCATTTTATAAAAATAAAAAAACGCCCCGATAAATCGGGGCGTTTCTATAAAATATTTAGAAAGAAATTATTTTATTAATCTCACTTCAGTTCTTCTGTTGTTAGCTTTACCAGCTTTAGTTTTGTTAGTATCGATTGGTTTAGTTTCACCAAAACCTATAGATGCTAATCTTTGAGAATCAATTCCTTGCTCAATTAAGTAATTTCTAACTGCAGCAGCTCTTTCTTCAGATAATTTCTGGTTGTGAGCATCTGTTCCATCGCTATCAGTGTGACCTTCAATTGAGAAGTTAGAGCTTGGGTATTCTTTCAAGATTGCAGAAATTGACTGTAATACAGGTAATGTTTGTGGTTTGAATGAAGCTTTGTTAGTATCAAACAAGATAGTTTTAGCGTAGTCATTCAATCTTTTGATTACTTCGTCAGAAACTTCTGGACAACCTTTGTTAGCTACAGTACCTTTAACATCTGGACATTTGTCATCTTTATCAAGAACTGAATCTCCATCTCTATCTGGCCAAGGACAACCATTGTTTTCTTTTGGACCTTTAACATCTGGACATTTGTCAGATTTGTCAGTAATACCATCACCGTCTGTATCTGGACAACCACCCATTGATTTTAAACCAGCAACATCTGGACAAGCGTCATCTTTATCAGCAACACCGTCTCCGTCTGTATCAGGACATCCGTTCATTTCAACAGAACCTGCTTCATTTGGACAAGCATCTTTGCTATCTTCGATTCCGTCAGCATCTGTATCAGGACAACCATTAAATTCTTTTAATCCAGCAACTTCTGGACAAGCATCGTCTTTATCATAAATTCCGTCACCGTCTGTATCTTTAGCTCCAAATTTGAAAACTAAACCAGCAAGGTGTTGCATGTGAGTTACAACAGATGAAGCATCATCTCTTGAATCAAATGAATGTTTGTAGTTAGATGTCCAAGAAAGACCTACTTGTTCAGTAAACCAAACTGTAATTCCTAAACCTCCATTTACTGTTCCACCTTTTGCATCATCACCTATCCAAGTATAACCTCCTCCAGCTTGAAGCGATGGGTCTAACCATTTAGATTTAAGCAAACTCATAAAGCTATACTTAACAGCTCCATCAACTCCATAATACGTTAAATCTCCTGGATTAGTAACAACATAATCATCAGTATTTGTTACTGGATCATACGTTCTTTCGCTAACTCCTTTTGTAATTTTGTTAACAGAACCAGTTAATCCAAAAGAGAAACCACTTCCAACGTATCTTGATACGTTTACATAAGACACAGAAGGAAGAATATTCCAATACTTCTTAGCGTCAAAGAATTGAGAAAATTGATCCTCAACTTTAGAAGCAGCACTTACTCTACCTCCGTCTACGGCGTTTGCACCAAACCCAATAGCCCATTTGTTGTTACTATCTTGTGCTTGTGAACTTAATCCTAAAAGCATCAATAAAGCAAATAATTTGTTAAGATGTTTCATACTTAATTTTGTTAGATTATAAATATATAATGAGACAAAAGTAACACCAATAAATGAATTAACAAAATGAAAATGTTAAAATATGGTAATTATGTAAAAATTATTTAGAATTATACAACCCATAACCATTCATTAGATGACTTTTAACAATTTAGCGACTTCCTCAAAAGCGTTTATCGCTTTGTCTAAGTGTTCTTTAGTATGTGCTGCCGAAAGTTGTACTCTAATCCTAGCTTTGTCTTTTGGCACAACTGGATAAAAGAAACCGATAACATAAATGCCTTTTTTAAGTAATTCATCTGCCATTATCTGTGATAATTTGGCATCGTATAACATGACTGGAACTATAGCTGAATCTCCGTCAATGAAATCGATACCCGCTTTTCGCAATCCGTCTTTAAAGTAATTGGTGTTCCATTCTAGTTGATCTCTTAAAGTCGTGTCTTTTTCTAGTAATTCGAAAACCTTAATCGAAGCACCTACAATAGCTGGCGCTAATGAATTGGAGAACAAATACGGACGAGAACGTTGACGTAAAATTTCGATAATTTCTTTTTTGGCTGTAGTATAACCTCCCATGGCGCCCCCTAACGCTTTACCTAACGTTCCGGTGATGATGTCAACTCTTCCCATTACGCCTTTAGCTTCGAGCGTTCCTTTGCCTGTTGCGCCAATAAAACCGGCAGCATGGCATTCGTCAACCATAACCATGGCATCGTATTTGTCTGCTAAATCGCAAATTTTGTCTAAAGGAGCGACTAATCCATCCATTGAAAAAACACCATCGGTAACTATTAACTTGAATCGGCGTCCTTCTGCATTGGCTTTTATTAATTGCTGCTCTAGATCTTCCATGTTGGAATTTTCATAACGATAGCGCGCGGCTTTACACAAACGAACGCCATCAATAATAGAAGCGTGGTTCAAACTATCCGAAATAATACAATCCTCTTCGCCTAATAAAGGTTCGAAAACGCCACCATTCGCATCAAAAGCTGCAGCATACAAAATGGTATCTTCTGTTCCGTAGAATTGGGCTATTCTTTCTTCCAGTGTTTTGTGAATGTCTTGTGTTCCGCATATGAAACGCACCGACGACATTCCGAATCCATGCGAATCCAACGTGTCTTTTGCCGCTTGAATTACTTCTGGATGTGATGACAATCCCAAATAATTATTAGCGCAAAAGTTTAAAACCGTTTCGCCATTCACTGTTATTTCAGCCCCTTGAGGTGAAGTAATGACACGTTCTTTTTTGAAAATCCCATTATCTTGAATGGTTTGTAACTCGTTTTGCAGGTGTTGTTGTATTTTTCCGTACATAGTTTTAATTTTTTGTTGTCGTTAAGACAGAAAGTAATGCTATTTTTTAATTCGACAAATGTACTACTTCAATTGATTCTCCTATATAAATCAGTGCTTTTTTTGTTACTTTATAACCCATTTCTTCAATTGTTTTTTGATAGTTGGCAACTTGCAATTGGTGTTTTGGCAAATGCAATCCCGTTTTATAATCCAATAAAAAGACGTTATTTTCTTTTGAAATCGCCATTCTATCTGGCTTTAGTATACTTCCTTCTTTTTGGATGATGGTTTGCTCGTTGAGAATTTTATTGTCTTCCGAAAAATAATCAGTCAGTTGATGATGATTTACAATTTCAGAAATGGTAGCGTGAACAGCTTCTTTTTGATCAGACACAATTAAACCGTTTTCAATGGCTTTTTCAATAGCGAGTTCAATATCTTTTTTTGTGGCAACGAAAGACAAGATCTCGTGAATGATGTTTCCGTATTCGATAGCTTTTTGCTGTTTGGTATTCCACATCACACTTTCTCTTTGTGCAATTTTGATGTTTTTCGGATTTAATGTCTCTGAAAGCTGTGGAATAATTAATGTTCTTGATAGTTGCTCTTTGGCTAACGACACTTTTTCGGGCGAACCAAATGGATACTCCAACTGATTTTCGTTGAACCCATGATTTTCCAAAAATTCGATGAAAAACGACGACATGTTGTTGGGCAAATCACCATTCTTACTAATATTCATTGCCGATATAATGTACAATTGCTCTTCTGCTCGAGTTAAAGCTACATACAATACATTGATATTATCTAGTAAATCTTCTCCTTTTTTCTGTTGATAAACAACGGAAGCTTCCTCACCAAATTTTTCTACAGTTGCGTTTTTAGAAACCAATGCTTTTGGAATACCGAGTTGTTCTTCGTTGGTGGCGATCCAAATTTTATCGCCTTTGTTTTGCGAATAATTTTCTTCTGCAAAAGGAAAAATCACCACAGGAAACTCTAATCCTTTCGATTTATGGATGGTCATAATTCGAACAGCATCATTTCCTTCCGGCGATGGAATACTTAATTTTTCGGAATTGTGCTCCCAATACGATAAGAAATCAGAAATTCCGGATTGTTTTTTTAAATCGTGTTCCAAAACCAAATCTAAAAAATACTGAACGTAAGCATTTCGGTTATTAATCGGAATTACTTTTGAAATGAGAATTTCGGTCGTTTCATAAAGTGCTTTTTTTCGAAGAGTTGCAAACGAAAAATCGACTTCAATTTGACTTAGCCAATCTTGAAATTCGGTTTCATTTTTCAATGCCATTCCTTTGGCAATAAATTCATGAATTGGTAAATTATTTTGATGATTTTTTGCTACATAATATAAGAAATTGGCTTTCGATTCTAAGTCGTTTGCATTTTTTAAATATCGCAATATATGAATACAGACTTGCACTTCTGAAGACGCGCCAAGCAACAAACTTTCGGATGAAACTATCGGAATTCCATTCTCCGTTAAATAGTTTGCAATGGCTGTTCCTGGTTTTTTATTTCGGGTTAAAATGGCAATGTCTTTGTAATTGAATCCGTTGTATTTTACTTTCAGAATTGTGCTTAAAGTTGCCAGAAGATACCGTTCGTTTTTATCTAAATTGTCTTCTTCATTGATCTCTTCCTCATCCTTTTTTGGAATAAACGAAATGTTGACATAACCTCCTTTTTTATCATTGAATTCTTGATGACTGTGATTTTCGTACAACTCTTTATAGTCGTTATTTTCGAATTTTGAAGCTAAAAATTTAAAGAAATTATTATTGAAATCAATAACTTGATAATGACTTCGCCAATTAATTCCCAATTTGAAAAGTGCTTTATCCGGATTTACAAACGGATTTTTGCCTTTACTCAATTCGATAAATTGCTCTGCTTTTCCTCCACGCCAGCGATAAATAGACTGTTTTGGATCGCCAACTAACATCAACGAACCTCTTCCGCCATTCAAATCTTCGCTAGAAAGTGCGTTGTCAATAAGCGGAATCAGATTTTGCCATTGCATTTCAGATGTATCTTGAAATTCGTCTATAAAAAAATGGCGGTATTTTTCGCCCAACCGCTCATAAATAAAAGGTGCAGGTTGGTTTTGAATTTGCTCGTTAATTAGTTTATTGAATTCGGCTATCGAAAGAATGTTTTGTTCTTTTTGAATGTCTTGCAACTTATTGCTCAAGGTATTCATCAACGAAAGCGGTGTAATGTTTTTTAGAAAGGCTTCGTAAAAATGTAACTTTTCAAATTTGGAATAAATCGATTTTAAAATATCCAATAAAGTTGGAATAACACTTTCAATTACAGCAACGTCTTTGGCTGTTTTATTGATTTGAATATCATCAAATTCATAAAACATCTTGTTTTTTGGATTGAATTTTTTCTGCTGAATACTCTCCAAATGATTCGGAAATGTTTTCCTTGAAAAAGAAGCAAGATCAATCCCGTTTTTATCAAGTAAAAGCAACGCTTCATCAGCCAATGCAACCGTTTCGGCTTCAATTTGTTGACAAAGTTCTGTGAGTTTATTTTTAATTTCTATAAATTCTGGAATGGTTTTATTTTTAAAATGGGAAATTTCTTCACGGTTGTTTTCATTGAGAACCAATCGCCCGGTTTCCATAATTTCACGTGAAATGTCCCAACTTTTATCGTCGTCGGTTTTTTCCATTGTAAAATCGACCAATAATTTGGTTAAGACGTCGTCATTTCCAGCTTCGGCAATTATGGCGTCAACGGCTTCTGTTAAAAGGTTTTCGGTATCGAGCGACACTTCAAAAGTAATGGGTAAATTTAAATCGTGTGCAAACGCACGAATCACTTTATGGGTAAATTTATCGATGGTTGAAATATCAAAAGCTGCATAATTGTGAATGAGATTTTTGATAATTCCTTGCGATTTGGCATGGATGTCACCTTGCGTTAAATTAGTTTCTTCAACAATTGCCTTGAGTACTTTTAAAGCCTTTTCGTTGGGATTTACTTTAGCAAATTCGGACAAGTTTTCTAAGACACGGCTTTTCATTTCGTGCACCGCTTTGTTGGTAAACGTAATGGCCAAAATACTGCGATACGCATCATTTTTATTGGATAACAGAATAATTTTTAGGTATTCTTTTACCAACGCAAAGGTTTTTCCAGAACCTGCTGAAGCGTCGTATAAGGAGAAAGCTGGTTTTTGCACTTTTATTCTTTATTTATCTGATAAATATAATTCAATTTTGAATCTTCGCCGTAATATTCGACTTCAAATTCGTCAATTTTTATGGCTCCAATTTTTTCGATGGCTTTTTGTGAACGAATGTTGTGAGCACCAATGTGAAAATACACTTTGTCTACATACTGAAAAGCATAATCGAGCATCAGTTTTTTTAAGGCGTTATTGTAACCATTTCCCCAAAATTTTCTTCCTATAAAAGTATAGCCAATTAAAACAGATTTGTCATTTGAATCAAAATCATAAAAACGAGTGCTACCAATAGGTTCGTTAGTTGTGGCTTCTCGAATGAAAAATGCGCCTTTGGATTGCATTGCGCCTTCAAAAAAGTTTTGGAAGACAGGCTTTTGATACCGTAATTTATTGGGATGTTGTTCCCAAATCAATTCGTCGGAAGCTACTGAATACAATTCTTCAAAATCGGTTTCCTGCAGCGGAACCAATTTGATGAGTGAGTTTTGAAGGTACGTCGGTTGTAAATTAAATTTCATTTGTAAGGTGATGCCCTAGCCCTGATAGCAGTGTAAATCCTTTTTTGAATTTCCGAAGTGCAACGTAGGAATTCAAAAAGATTGCAACGAATAGCAGGAATAGCTTCGAATAATAATTTGATAAAATTATACTATGATTCTGTAACTTTTTCTGAAGTTAAATTTATAACTTTGGGTTCACTTAATTACTAATTTTTTAAAATAACTATATCATGGCTTTTGAATTACCTAAATTACCTTATGCATACGATGCATTAGAACCACATATTGATGCGAGAACAATGGA